>JAMCZX010000034.1:0-7017 GCA_023485205.1 Candidatus Omnitrophota bacterium
ATGGTGTGGGAAAGGTCTATCAAAAATCAATAAGTAAATTATAATTCCCAGGAAGACAGATATTCTTTTTGTTTTTCCGTAAGTGTATCTATTTCTATATTCAGACTCTTTAATTTCAATTCTGCTATTTTTCTATCTATCTCTTCTGGGACACTATAAAGTTTTGATTGAAGACCTTTATTTTCTTTCAAATATTTAGATGCCATAAACTGATTTGAAAAACTCAAATCCATAACAGAAGATGGATGTCCCTCAGCACAACCTAAATTAACAAGTCTTCCTTCTGCCAAAAGATAAACTTTTTTATTATTTTTTAAAACATATTCTATTACCATAGGTTTAATATGGTTTTTTTCTTTTGCATTTTTTTCCAGATAATCTACATCTATTTCTACATTAAAGTGCCCTGAGTTTGCAATAATTGCCCCATCTTTTATTTTGGTAAGAACATCTGCTGAGATAACATCTCTATCTCCGGTTGATGTAACAAAAATATCTCCGGTTTCTGCTGCTTTTTCTATTTTCATTACATAAAATCCATCCATCACAGCCTCTAATGCTTTTATTGGATCAACTTCAACAACAATAACCTTTGCCCCTAACCCTCTAAAATTTTTTGATATCCCTTTCCCACACCATCCATATCCACATACAACAATAATTTTTCCTGCAATTAAAATATTTGTTGCGCGAAGTATTCCATCTATTGTAGACTGTCCTGTTCCATATCTATTATCAAAAAGATGCTTTGTCATGGCATCATTCACAGCAATAACAGGAAAGGTAAGTTTTTTGTCTTTTTCAAGGCTTTTAATCCTTGTTATACCTGTAGTTGTTTCCTCTGTTGCCCCAAGTATATTTTCTGCCAAAGAATAATTTTGATGCATATAAGCAATAAGGTCTGCTCCATCATCAATAATAATATGAGGTTTTTTTTCTGCGATAATACGAATATTATGATTATATTCTGACTCATTTTCCCCTTTTTTGGCAAAAACAGGAATGTTATAATTTTTCACCAGAGATGCAGCAACTTCATCCTGGGTACTTAAAGGGTTGGACGCTGTAAGAAATACATTTGCCCCACATTCTGAAAGAGCAATAACCAAATTAGCTGTTTCAGAGGTTACATGAAGACAGGCACCTATTGTGGTTCCGGAAAAAAGATTTTTCGCCTGGGTTTGTTTAAGAATATCTAATACCGGCATTTCTTTTCCTGCCCATAGAATTTTCCTTTTTCCTTCATCAGCAAGATTAATATCTTTTATAAAATATTCCATAATATTCTCCTATCATATAGCTAATTTTTCTATATATATTTTATTTTTTAATATCGCATATTAACTCTCCTGCTGTTGCAACATTTTCTGGTGGATTTTCTTTTATAACAACAACTATATGTTTTTTATCCATAGAATAAATTTCAGCTGCAGCCTCAGTAAGTTTTTTGGCCAATAATCTTTTGTTTTCTATATTATTGATTTTAGGGCCTTCTATTGTAATTAGTGGCATAATAATTCACCCCTTTTTAATTTTTCAAAAACATATTATAACATTTTTTTATAGAACATATCAGCCAAACATAAATTTATTTCTTTGCTAAAATTAGTGGAGATATAGATGGAACCTCATCCAGGATATCTATCTGTGAAAAACCAATCTCCGGAAGAATTTTTTTAAATTCTGCAATGGTAAATACATCCCCCTCACTTGTATTAACCAGCATATTCAAAGCAAATAAAAGAGGCACAGCAGGACCGGTTTTCTCATCATTGGGTAAAAATTCTGCTATAAGAAGATATCCTTCTGGTTTTAATGCAGTAAAGGACTTTTTCAATAGGTTGTTTGCCCGGATTTTACCTTCGCTATGGCATATATGACCAAGTATTATAAGATCATATATATTTGTTCCAAAATTTATATCCTGTAAATTCCCTTCTATACAATGAAATCTACCGTTTAGTTGATGCTCATTTATAAATTCCTTTGTAACTTTACATACTTCCGGGAAATCCAAAGCCGTTAATTTTGCTGTTTCAATTTCCTCTGCAATTCCTATACCCCAGACACCGGAACCGGCTGCCACATCCAATATACTGGATATATTATGAACATTTTTTTTAAGATATGAGCCACAATATTTAGCGGCATGATAGTTCATGTTAAAAAGCCCTCTTACTAATTTTGGGAAAAAATCTTCACCTTTTGTTTGTTCATCCACAGTTTCATATGGCTTACCTGTTTTGACGCATTCAGTAAGATGCGTCCAGTTTTCATGCAAATCCAGCATGTGTTTAATCATTCCCCCTAAATATCCCGGTTTTTCCGGCACAAGAAATTCAGCAGCATCTTCAGACAAAGAATACTTTCCATTGTTTTTTCTTAAAAATTCCAGTCCTACAAGTGCATTAAGCAACATCTCTATTCCCCGTTGGCTGCTGTTTGTGGCACTTGAAATTTCTTCAACGGTTTTTTCTCCATTGGCTATATGGCCAAAAACATTTAATTCAATTCCTGTAGCCAGAGTTCTTATTCTGGCAAAATCCCAACCCATATCTAAAATTCTTGCCGGCGAAACATTTTTATCTTTACTCATAATTTCTCCTCCCAATTTGTTAATAAAAAATCTATATATATCTATTCTATAGATTTGATAGAAATTATAACATTATATATTGAAAAGTCAAATTTTTAGGTGGTTTTTAAAAAAATTACTATTGGTTTCATACCAGAAGTTGACAAAGATAGAGTTTATTATATACTTTAAGATAGAAAAACCCATATGGTTATTTAAAGCCGGGGTAGCTCAGTGGTAGAGCGCAGCCCTGAAAAGGCTGGCGTGGGCAGTTCGATTCTGCCCCCCGGCAATATTGGAGGTAACAAATTTATGGATTATTACGACTCCCTTCTTGCTTCTTTAAGAAAACTAAATCCAGGAACAAAACTTTTTATCAACAGACTTCTCAACAGGGATAGATATGCTTTTATGGAACAAATGATTTCTCTTCTGCATAAAATTAATGAATTAGAAGAAAAAATAAAAAAATTTTCCAATGAAGAGATGAAAAATAAAACCTTAGAATTCAAAGACAGACTTTCCAAAGGGGAAACCTTAGAAGATATTCTGCCGGAAGCTTATGCACTTGTAAGAGAATCTGCAAGAAGGTTTGTAAATATGCGCCATTTTGATGTCCAGATTCTTGGAGGAATTGCGCTTCATTATGGAAATATCGCAGAAATGTCCACAGGAGAAGGAAAAACCCTTGTAGCAACACTTCCAGTTTATTTAAATGCATTAACCGGCCAGGGTTGTCATCTTGTAACTGTTAATGATTATTTAGCCAAAAGAGATACTCAATGGATGGGTCCTATTTATTATAACCTTGGCCTTTCTGTTGGATGTATTGTCTCTTATTTTCAGACCAGTGGACAATCTGAAATGTCTGCTTTTACTTTTGACCCGGCATTTCTTCCGGCAGATTCAAGATATCTTTATTTAAGAACCATACCCAGAAAAGAAGCTTATGCCTGTGATATAACCTACGGAGTGGGAAGTGAATTTGGGTTTGATTATCTAAGAGATAATATGGCCATAACCAAAGAATCTATTGTCCAAAGGGATTTAAATTACGCAATTGTTGATGAAGTGGATAGTATTCTTATAGATGAAGCGAGAACTCCTTTAATTATTTCAGGTCCATCTGAAGAATCTGTCAATCTTTATTATGATATAGATAAAGTCGTCAGAAAATTAAATAAAGATATGGACTACATTTTAGACGAAGAAAACCAGATTGTTTCCCTTACAGATGATGGATTGAAAAAATGCGAAAGATTTCTTGGAGTGGAAAATCTTTATGATGGAGCCCACACTGATATGGTCCATTTAATCAATCAATCTCTCAGGGCGCATACTTATTCTGTTAGAGATAAAGACTATGTTGTTAAAAATGGAGAAGTAATCATTGTAGATGAATTTACAGGAAGACTGATGCCCGGGAGACGATGGAGTGATGGACTTCATCAGGCAATAGAAGCCAAAGAAAGTGTACGAATAGAAAGCGAGAATCAAACTCTTGCAACTATTTCTTTTCAAAATTATTTCAGACTTTATAAAAAACTTGCAGGAATGACAGGTACAGCTCTTACAGAATCCGCAGAGTTTAAAGAAATATATAAATTAAATGTAATTGCTATACCAACAAATAAACCATTAAAGAGAATAGAATTTAATGATGAAATATATAAAACAGAAAAAGAAAAATTTAATTCTGCAGTAAATGAAATAGAACAGATGTATAAAAATTCCCGGCCAGTTCTTGTAGGTACTGTTTCTATTGAAAAAGCAGAAAAGTTAAGTAAAATATTACGGCATAAAAATATACCTCACCAGGTTCTTCATGGGAAAAATCATGAAGCAGAAGCAGCAATTATTGCCCAGGCAGGAAAACCCGGAGCCGTTACCATTGCAACACAAATGGCGGGAAGAGGTGTTGATATTATTCTTGGAGGTAATCCTGAAGTTTTGTCCAGAGAAGAAACAATAAGAATCATCTGGTCTCAGAAATCTAAAATAAAATCCTCATCAAAAACCCATCCGCAAAAAAAATTATTTCATGAAGTCTTAAATGAACTTGAGGAGGCCTATAAAAAATCTCTGGAAGATATTGATAAAAAATACAAATCTTCTATAGAACAAGCAAAAGATTCTTTGACAGAAAAAGAAAAAATTTTCGCCCAGATAGATACAAAAATAAAAGAACAATTGGAAAGAACTATTTTTATTGCTAAAGCTGAAGAAGAATTTCTCAGAACAGAACCTAAAATTTTAATCCTAAAAGAAAGATACATGGAAACAGAAAATGCCCTGAAAAACGCCCAATCCCAGAATGAATATCAAAAAAAACCAGAACTATTAAAAGATTTTAAAGAATCCCGTAGTAAGGCATACCATGAATATGAAGGAACCAAAGAATTTATAAGAAAAAAACACGGAATATTTATAAGAAAAGATATAGAAGAAAGAGCAAATCAGATTATTCTCTTATGTGAAATAGCACAAGGACAAGCATCTAATGTAAAAAAAGAATTAGAACAACTGATTGAAAATTTATTTGTAAGCATCAAAGGATATCAGGATAGTATTACATCTGTCTTGTCAGACGAAATGAAAAATTCTGCTTCATTTAAAGATTTTTCAGGCAGAACTAAAAAAATAAAAGATTTTCTTGAAATCTCAGAAAAACAGGTATTTGAACTCAAAATAGAACAAAATGAAGAATTTATTAAAAATTTTCTTGATAAATTCCAGGCTGAATATAAAAATTTTATTTCTGGATTAGATACTCTGGAATCCGACATTATTTTTATTCTTGGAGATAAGGAATATTCAACAAAACAGAAAGAATATCTTTCTGCCAGTGAAAATTATGAAAATCTTCATTCACAGTACGAAAAAGAAATTTCCTTTGCCAGGGAAGAATATGAGAAAAAACACAGCGCCATTGAAGAAGAATGGAAAACTGCCAGGGAAGAAATGGAAAAAAGTCCGGAAGAATTTAGAGCTATATATAATGAAACCCTTGAAAAAAATTTAAAACCATGGGAAAAAGACCATGAAAAAGTTATTTCTTTGGGGGGGCTTCATATAATTGGGACAGAAAGACATGAAGCAAGAAGGGTTGATAATCAATTAAGGGGGCGTGCCGGCAGACAGGGAGACCCGGGCTCCGCCAGTTTTTATCTTTCTTTAGAAGATGACCTGCTAAGAATTTTTGGGTCTGAAAGACTTACCGGAATTATGGGAAAACTCCCAGAAGGTGAAAAAATTACACATCCTATAATAACAAAACAAATCACTATGGCTCAAAAACGGGTGGAAGGAAGAAATTTTGAAATAAGAAAACACCTTATAGATTTTGATGATGTTTTAAATCAACAAAGAAAAGTAATATATCAACTAAGAAGAGACATTTTGGAAACTCAGGATATAGAACATTATCTGTTCCCATTTATAAACGAAACAATAGATGATCTTTTTAATGAATTTCTTAAAGAAAGCTCAAAAATTGAAGAATGGCATCCTGAAAAACTTTCTAAACAATTAAAAAATATTTTTGATACAGACATTAATCTGTCCATACCAGAAAATATAAAAGAACAAATATTCTGGAGAGATACCACTCTGGAAGACACAAGGAAAAAAATCAATGAAGAATTTTTACAAAAAAAGCAACACCTGGGTCCTTCTTTCAATGAAATTATAAAATATATTTTTCTCCAGGAGGTAGACCAAAAATGGAAATCGCATTTACGAGCCATAGATGACCTTAGAGAAGGAATTAATCTTCGTTCTTATGCCCAAAGAGATATTCTTGTTGCTTATAAACAGGAGGCTTTTTTACTTTTTGAACAAATGTATTCTTCAATTAAAACAGAGATTCTTTCTACTATTTTTAAAATAAAAGTAGAACCTTCTGAACAAATATATAGCCCTAAAAAAGTTCTTGCTCCATCTATGTTTACCCATCAGGAATTTGAACAGTTTGAAACTCTTCAGACCCAGGAAACAGACCAACAACCATCAGAATCTTTTTCTGTTAAAACAACAGGTAATATAATTGAAACACAACCAATAAAAGTTGGACAAAAAATAGGAAGAAATCAACCCTGTCCTTGTGGCAGTGGGAAAAAATATAAACATTGTTGCGGAAAAAATGTTACAGTATAATATTTATAAAATAGAATTGTGGAGGACTTGTGGATAACTTGTGGAAAAGTTGGGATTTAGTGTTAACAAATTTAAAAGATTCTATACAAAATGATAGAACTTTTGATACATGGATAAAACCTATTAAACCTGTTAAAATTGAAGATAATTTTATTTATTTGGAAATACCAAATCCCTTGTTTTATAAAGGAATAAGTATATTTATAGAAAATCTTAAAATGGCTATTTTTAAAACAATAGGAACACCATTGGAAATAAAATGGATATATCCGGAAATATTTTTTTTA
>JAMCZX010000034.1:7027-12357 GCA_023485205.1 Candidatus Omnitrophota bacterium
ATTGAAGAATACATTTGTTCAAAAAGTAAAAATAATACCAAATCTTTTTATTTTGGGGAAAAACTTAACCCGGCAAATACTTTTGATACTTTTGTAAGGGGTCAATGTAATCAATTGGCTCATGCTGCCGGTATTGCAATTGCACAATCACCAGGAATAGCATACAATCCTTTTTTTGTATATGGCGGAGTAGGATTAGGTAAAACCCATCTTATTCAGGCAATAGGTTCCCTGGCAATAAAAACCAATAATTGTAAAGTAGCTTATATTCCCTGTGAAATTTTTGTCAATCTTTTTATACAATCCATACAAACAAAAACCATGACTACATTTAGAAACAATTTCCGCTCTCTGGATATTCTTCTGATAGATGATATACATTTTATAGCAGGAAAAGAAGGAACCCAGGAAGAGTTTTTTAATACTTTTAATTCTCTTTACGGCCAGAAAAAACAAATAGTTCTTACAAGTGATAGACCACCAAAAGAATTATTTTCTCTGGAAAAAAGGCTTGTTTCCCGTTTTGAATGGGGTCTTGTGGTGGACCTTCAACCCCCGGAATTTGAAACAAGAGTTGCAATACTAAGAAAAAAATGTGAATTAAAACATATTTCTTTAGATGATAATGTTATTTTTTATATTGCGGAAAATATTAAAGATAATATCAGACTTCTTGAAGGCGCACTAAATAAACTTATTGCAATATCAACTCTTTTAAATAAAAAGCTTGATATAAATATAGTTAAAGAATACCTAAAAGAAATTTTATCATCTCAAAATAAAATAATAACTATAGAAAAAATACAAGAAAAAGTTGCTCAATATTTTAATATAAGCATACATGATTTAAAAAGTTCCAGAAGATTAAAAAATATTGTTATACCAAGACAAATAGCAATGTATATATCCAGAGAAAAAACAAATACTTCACTTACTTTCATAGCTGAAGAATTTGGAGGAAAAGACCATACAACTATTCTGTATGCCTATAATAAATTAAAAAAACAATTAGAACAGGATTCTTACTTAAAAACATCTGTAGAAAAAATAATAAACAGCTTATAATAGTGGTTTTTAACAGGTTATTCACAATGTAAGTATATTATTATAAACAATTTACAACTATTCTGTATGCCTATTATACAAAGAACGACTAATAATAACCTAAGTTTATTAATTTTTTAAAAAGGAGTATATATGGAAATAATATTAGAAAAAAAAGAATTATCTGAAATTATTGAAAAATTAAGTAAAGTTCTTCCTGTAAAACCACCTATTGTTAGTTTAGGTTGTATTTTATTGGAACCAAAAAAAGATGGTATATCTTTTATAACTACAGATTTACAATTAACTTTAAAAATATTTTTAGAATGTTCAGTTAAAGATAAAGGAAATAATATTCTTATTCCTGGTAAAAATTTTATTTCTTTAATTAAAGAACTTCCTGAAGATTCTATAAAAATATTTACAAAAGATAATTATTTAATAATTGAAAATAAAAATTTTCAATATAAACTTCTTACAATGTCTTCAGAAGATTTTCCTAAATTACCGGAAAAAGATATTTTTTCAGAAGGAAACTCTTTTAATTTATCATCCAAAGACTTTATTGATATGATAAAAAAAACATATTATTGTATAAATTCCCAGGAAGTTCGTATTTACTTCAGAGGAGCCTTATTTAATTCTGATACTAAATTTTTAACAATGGTCGGAACAGATACAAGAAGAATGGGGTTGGTGAAAAAAGAAATTATTACGGATAAATCTTTAAATATTTTACTTCCTTATAAATTGCTGGAAGTTTTCTCATCTATTATAAAAGAAGAAAATATTAATATATCTGTTTCTAAAAATCAGATAAGTTTTAATACTGACAAGCTTTTTTTAACATCTCAATTGTTAGAAGGAGATTTTCCTAATTATACCAGTGTTCTCCCTTCAGGAAAACTGTATTCAGCAAAAATAAATACAAAGGAGTTTTTTTCTTCTCTTTCCCGAATAAATCTTTTAACCAGTAGAGAGTTTAATTCTTTACATCTGAATTTAAAAAAAAACAGCCTTGTTCTTAAATTGGAAAGCCCTGAAGTGGGTTTGGGGGAAGAACAGTTAAAGATAGAATATTCCGGCCCGGATAGTACTATCATTTTTAATCCTATATATATAATAGATTTTTTAAAAACAGTAGAAGAGGAAAATGTAATTTTATCTTTTACCGAATCAATTAAACCGGCGCAGATAATTCCAGAAGGGAATCCTAATTATATATATATTGTTATGCCTATAAAACCATAAATATTAATGGAAAATAATAATGATATAGAAAAGATATCTGAAATTGTAAAAAGAGTATTAAATAGAATAAGTAATAAAATAGAAAAAGAGGATATAAGAAAAAATCCTATTATAGATTGGGAAAAAATATGGATAGAATTATTTCCCGAAGAATCTATTTTTACTGAAGTCCTTGGAGTTAAAAATAAAAATTTATTAATTAAAGTAAAAAGTTCTGTATGGTTAATGGAACTAAAAAAAAGAAAACCGGATATAAAAAAAACAATAGAAAAAAGAACAGAATATTCTTTGTTGGATATAAAATTTTTTAGATAAACACAGAGTTTAAAGGTTTTGCAATTGTAATAAGATATATTTTTTTAGTTCCGGCGGATAATAAAAGATTACTACATTCATTTGCAGTCGCCCCTGTTGTTATTATGTCATCTATCAGTAAACATATTTTATTTCTTACCTGTTCTTTTTTATCTATGGTAAAAGCCCCTTTTACATTTTCAAGTCTTTCTTTTGGGGATAAATACACTTGAGTTTTTTCCAAATTTCTTACTCTTTGCAAAATATTTAATAGAACAGGTTTGTTTATGTTTTTGCTTAATCCAACACATAACATTTTTGTTAGTTCAATTTTATTATCAGAGGAATGTGGACAGGGTATAATTACATCTATTGTTGAAAGAACAGGATTATCCATGTAGATTTGACAAAGTTTTTCTATAAAAAACGGAATCTTTTTAAGATTACCATTTATTTTTATATCTAAAATATCTATTCGGGCTTTTCCTTCATATATAAATACTGACGAAACAAAATAAAACAGAGGATAAGAAATAAATTGTTTTTTAGTGATATCTTTTATTTTTGAAATATTCAATAATATAACAAAGCTATCCTTATATTTTTTGAGTGTTACAGGAACATTTCCAAGTATACCATCAAAATCTGAGCCGATTTTATACAGTTTTCCAATTTTTATATTCATATCATAACGAATAGTGAATTCTATACTCCTGCCCGTTGCTCTTGAAAAGAGGGGTAATAACTCCATCAGGAAATACACTTTTCAGGGGCCGTGCGGACATTCCAGGTGCTATTACAGATATAAAAATATCTGCCTGATAATTACCATTTGGTATTTGTTTTATTACTAAATTCTTGAAAGTATATCCTGCTGGTAATAGAGATAAGCGGGAAATGATAGAGATTACTTTGTTTTTCTCTGTAGAAGTAAAATATTTTGCTATATCCTGTTGTTGCGCGTTCATAAAGGCTATCTGCTCTATCTGCACTTGCTTTTGTAATAGATTTCTTTGCTGATATAATTGATTGACTTGTTGTCTGGTCTGGTAAAAATATGCCCCTGCCAACAACATTAAAATTACAACTGCCCCGCCTGCTATTTTTATTTGCTTTTTTTCCTCCTGTGCTTTTTGAAATTCTATATGCTGGGGCAAAATAAATCTTGGAAGATTTCCTGTTGGTAAGTTATGAGGACATCTTATTACTTGGACTTCTATGTCTTTTAATTGTTCTGCTATATCCGGACTATTTATAGCAACTACAAAATTATCTACTCTAAAAATTGTTTTTAAATCAGTAATAGTAATATTAACAATATCTTTAAGGTTTGATAGGTTTGGTTGAGAAAGGTCTATCTGTGTGGTTAAAGACACCTGATTACCGTGTATGCCTATTCCTGTAATTAAAAGCGTTGAGTCTATAACATGCAAAAATAAAATAGGCTGGCTTGTTCCAATCAAATGTCTTATAGCCACCTGATACGGAATAATTATTGCCTTACCAGGTTCTACCTGATGGTTGATTTTTTCTATAATTGATACCGGTAAAAGAAAAATCTGATATGTGCTTTCACCTATTTCTTCATAACAAAAGAAATTATTTGGGTCCTGTATTTTTTCTAAATTCTGTTTCTCTGTTTCTTTTTGTATTCTCACTTCAGAGAAAATATAAAATGTATTTTTTTGTCTTATGAACTCCACTTTATTCTCCTTGCGGTTAAGAAGATTATTAATTCATCTTTGGTTACCTGATTGTTTTGCTGTCTAAATAGCCACCCTATAAGAGGTATATCTGATAAAACAGGTATTCCCTGATTTTGTTTTTGTTTTTGATTGTATATAAGCCCGCCTATGGCTATAATATCTCCATTTTTTATCCTTATAGAGGTGTTTAATGCCCGGGAAGCAACCTGCGGTAATTGTATTTCTGTGCCATTACCGGTATTTATAGTTTGTATCTGATTTACCATGGTAACAGAAGGCATTACATTTAAGAAAATTCCCTGTTTTGATATTTTAGGAATTATAGTCATATTTACACCATTCATTACTTCTCCCGGGGTTACAGATACCTGACTTCCTGTTTGAGTTATATACTGACTTGATTGCGCTATATATGATTCAATATCTGCCATCTGAATTATTGCTGGCTGGTCATTAAGAACCGTTATTTGAGGCTCTGAAAGAATAGAGGTTTTTCCCTGTGTACTTAAAAGATTAATTATTTCTTCCATGCCATTTGTCGTTGTCCCTGTTGTTGAGGCTTGTCTACTCTTAAATAGTAAAACAGGACCAGAAGAAACAACATTGAAATTTGTCTGGAAACTTGAACCAGAGGTAAGTAAATTCCAATTTACACCACCCTGGAATTGATTGTTAAGCGTTACCTCTACAACCTTTGCTTTTACAAGTATTTCTTCTGAAAGAACTTCATTTAATTTTTTAAAATACTTTGAAATTCTTTTAAGATTTCTGACTTTATCATAAACAAAAATTGTCCCTGCGTCTTTGTTTATAGCATATTTACCTTTTTTACTGATAAGGCTTTTAAGATTGCTTTTTATTTCTTTGTATAGATTAACATTGTTAGCATAAATATTAACATAAGAATTTGGTCCTGAATTACCATTTGAACTTGAAGAATTGTTATAATTATTATTAGTGGTCATGGTATTTGTTGAAGTGGTATTGTTATTCATACCATTTTCATAATTATTACTCCCGCCAGTTATTGGTTAT
>JAMCZX010000019.1 GCA_023485205.1 Candidatus Omnitrophota bacterium
CAATATAATAGTATCTGTATTGATAAAAATTTTATTATCTTGCACTTTTGATTTATTTCCAAAATAAACAGAGAAGGTAAAAGGTTTTAAACTATTTGTTTCATAAATGGAAGAATAAAAAATATCGGGGGAAGCTAATTTATAAGATGTTTTTAAAAGGGATATAAAACCACTTCTATAATCAAGGGGCAAAGTTTGGCCTACAATTTTAAAAATTGCAGAAATTCTCATAAATTATCCTCTTAGTTACAATTATATACTTATAAATAGTTAATATTTATTTTTGAAATTCAATTGTTTGTCCCTTTTCAACCATTCTATATACCAGGCTGCATAAATTATTAAATTCTACTTCAAATTCAGTTTTTTCCTCTCGTTTTCGTGCTTGTGCAATAGCATATAAAGATGCCAAAATCATGTGATGCCTAAGTGCTACAGAACCAACTTCAGCAGCTTTTACATAAAAAGCATGTTCTGTATTTAATTCAAGAAATTCATTATCCGGGTCATAAGATGCCATATCAGAAGTTTTACCAAGACGTGTTGGTTGAATTTCTATGCTTTTTCCCGAGCCTAACTTCACTTTTGTTGTAATAAATCCAGGTTTTTTCTCGGGAGATTTTCTTTTATAAAGATCTTTTTCTGGATTTAAATAATACCCACATCCCTTACATGGCCATTTTTCGGACATTTTTATTTTTTCTTCTTCGCTTCTACCAATATAAAATTTATATTCTGCTAACGGTATATACTCTATGGTTCTACATAAAGGACATTGAAGCATCTTATGTTGAGATGTATTTACATTATCTGAATATCCACCTTTTTCTTGATGTTTTTTAACAACTGTCTTAGTTGTTCCATTTTCATTTCTCTTCCAAACCCATCCGGTTTCCGATAAAATAGTTTCTAAAACTTTAGATACGGTTGGGAGTTCTTTTTTAATCATTTCATTCATTTTGGATGAAATATCTCTATATTCTTGTAACCATTTTTCATGAATAATTTTTACAATGTCGTGGATATATTTAACCATCTCTGTATATGAGAACGTATCTTCAAAGAAAGCAGATCTATCACTTTTTAAAAGTAAACATTTTTCAGAAGAACTACTTTGATTTCTTGTTTCCTCTGTTTTGGTATGTATAATCCCGACAAAACGTTTTGACAAAACGTTTTTTGAAAGCTATTCCAGAGGTAAATTTTGACGACAATTTAAGCCAATCTTTTTCAGAATAGATGTCTACTCTATGGCCAAATGAGTCATAAACATTTAAAGCATTATTATCATCTGGTTCAGTTAAATAAAATTTACCCCAGACTTTACCAAAAGAGGCTTCAGGGATAGGTGGTACTTCTTTTGTCTCTAAAGTAAAATTTTCTGTACTATCAAATGCAAAAGATTGTCCTTGAGGTTCCATGGCTGTACACTTTTGATTATTTATTAGAATTTCGACTTGATTTGTTATCAAACGGGGAAATAGCTTTTTCCCCAAATAACGTTTAAGTTCGATAATATCAGGTTTATATTTTAAATTTGTTAATGTAATGGTTGTACCATGTTCTTCAGAAGAACAGATTATTTCTTTAAATTCTGGTTTATATGCATTAGGGTGCAATGAATCTATCTCTTCTGATTTTTCAGCAATATCCCAATCTATAAAAATTTGGATTTTTTTTATATTGCCTTGCTTTTTTGTGATAATTTCAGTTTTGTGTGCCAAAGATTGGTTTGCAAATTTCCCTATGCCAAATAAACTTCCAGTTGTTGCGTCTTTTGTAGCCCTTCCAATTCTAAAATATTGATTAGTCAGGTCATCTAAATCCATGCCCAATCCATTATCTCTCACAACAATTTTATCAGTAGAAATTTCAATTTCTATTTTTTGTGCCTTGTAACCTATGGAATTACGAATAATTTCGTTCAATGCCTCTGAATAAGTTGAATATTTTCTATCGCCCAAAACTCCTATTATTCCTGGGTCAAATGAAAAACCTATTTTGGATATGTTTTCCTGACTCATTTAAGTCTCCATTTTAAACTGAATAAAAAGTATGTTGTTTTTAAAACTTTTGGTTAATTAAATCATAAATAATAGTTTTTGTCAAATTTTTTTGTTTAATAGGTGTAATAATTTTTGATTTATTCAAGAACTATGCTATTATACAAAAATGAAACAAAAATGGAAAAGAATAAGTATTGCATTGGAGCCTCATGAATTGGATATGTTAACAATAGTAAAGAAATATTTTAATATTAATATTCGGGAAATGATTCAAAGTTTATTTGATGTTATCTGGTCTGACATCCCTTCAAAGTATAAAAAAGATTTTAATAAAAAGTGGGGTACTAAAGAAAAGGCAGTGAAAAGAAAATTCAAAAAATTGAAGAAAAAAAGAAAATGAGACAGAATTGGCAAAGAATAACTATAGCATTGACTGAAAAAGAAGCTGACAAGTTAAAGGTAGTAAAAAAATATTTAAATATGAATTCACATCAAATAATGCAGAGACTTATTGAAATCGGATGGGAGAAAATTCAGGGAAAGTATAAAAAGAATTTTGAAAAGAAATGGGGAAAGAAAAAGGAAATTGGGGGCTAAAGGTCAAGGGGTTGAAATGGGAGGTCTTCTTCGTTTCTGAGGTTTTTTATGAGATTGAAGAGGACACCTAATGTCGCCATGCTCATTACAAGTGAGGAGCCACCATAGCTGAAGAATGGAAGGGTGGTGCCTTTTGAGGGTAACAGGTCAATTACAACTCCTATGTTGAGTATTACCTGGCATCCAAAATACAAGCCTATACCGCTTGCAAGATATTTTCCAAAGGGGTCTTTTGTTTTTCTTGAAACCTTTAAACAGATTAAAACCAGTATAGCAAAGAGCACAATTACTCCAAGGGTCCCGATAAGTCCTGTTTCCTCGCCAATTATGGCAAAAACGTAGTCTTTATATGCTTCAGGGAGAAATGCGAGTTTTTGTTTTCCATTTCCAATACCCACCCCAAAAATCCCGCCAGAGCCCAATGAAATAAGGGATTGTATAATCTGGTATCCTATGCCATAGGGATGCTGGTTGGGATGTAAAAATCCTATGATTCTTTTCATTCTGTAAGGAGCCATGGCTATCAGAACAGCAGCCAATGGTATAAATGAGCCTATAAATCCAAATAGGATTTTTAAATTAATGCCTGCAAGGAATAAAAGCCCGGCTGCATAGAGAAAAACAAGAACAGTGCTGCCAAAATCAGGCTCTTTTATCAGCAGTAGCATCATGAAAATCAGGACGACAAGGGGAGCCGTAAAGTCCTTTAAAATCATCTGTTTTCCATACTTCCTGGAAAAAAAGTCTGCAAGGTATATTATAAAAGCCACCTTGGCAAGTTCTGAGGGCTGGAATCCAATAGAACCAAATCCTATGTCTCTTCTTGCACCTTTTACTACATGTCCAAGGACAATAACTCCTGTAAGAAGAAGGAATGAAAAGAGAATAAGGGGCTTGGAAAATTTTTTCAGTTTTTGATATTGGAAATTCCTGAAAAACATGAATAGTCCTAATCCCAGTACAAAAAATATAACCTGTCTTTCAAAGTAATAGAAGGCGTTTCCTGTATTTTGTATACCGGAAGGAGTGGATGAGCTCATAACCATGACCATCCCCCAGATCCATAGAATTACACATACAATAAGACAGTTATAATAAGTTTTCAACCATTCTTTTGAAGACATAATCCACGCTCCTCATAGTTTGTTAAGTTCATTGTCAGCGTATTTTAAGGGTTACAATGGTAAAAAGTGCAAAAATAATTGCAAGTATCCAGAAACGGATGACCACCTTTGTTTCAGACCAGCCTTTTAGTTCAAAGTGATGGTGAAGAGGTGTCATAAGAAAAATCCTTTTACCCCGTATTTTGAAAGATGCAACCTGCAGGACGACAGATGCCGCCTCTATTACAAAAACACCACACACTATTATAAGTGAAAGTTCCTGTTTTACGATTATTGCCAAAAGTCCAAGGATGCCACCCAGGGAAAGGGAACCAACGTCTCCCATAAACATTTCTGCAGGAAAGCAATTATACCACAGGAATCCAATGCTGGCGCCCATAAGGCTTCCACAAAAAACCGCCACCTCTCCCGCCCCCTGGACCAATGGGAGATTTAAATACCTTGCATATATTGCATTTCCTACGACATATGCAATAATTCCATAGACTATTGCCGCCATAAAAATAGAGCCTATTGCAAGTCCGTCAAGGCCGTCTGTAACATTTACGGCGTTTGAAGTTGCCGTAATTATGAATATTGTGAAAAGGATGTAATATGGGCCTAGATGAAAAAATATTTTTTTAAAGAAAGGAACGTATATCTTAGTATTAAAATCAAGCACAGGATGATAATAAAGGATAAAACCTACAAGAAACCCCAGTCCGAACTGTCCAATAATTTTTATCAGTGGTCTTAATCCTTTTGGGCTTTTTTTTGAAAGTTTAACTGCATCATCCCAGTATCCAAAAATACCAAGCCATGCCAGGACAATTACGAGCAAAAGGATATAAATATTCATAAGGTCTGCCCATAAGAATACAGATGTAAAAATACTTGCAAGGATTATAATTCCACCCATGGTAGGCACTTTTTCTTTTTCCTTATGTATGTCAAGAAGGTTGGGATGATAAAGATGTTTATATCTTTTAATAAATATATGTCCCAAAATCAGGCTTAGAAAAAGCGCTGTCAGCATAGCCATAACTGTCCGGAAACTGATATACCTGAAAAGATTAAATGGATGGAATATATATGAAAGTTTGTATAAATAGTAAAGCATGGTCTATCTCCTTAGTAAAATGTGTACTGTTTTATCCAACTGGTTTATATGAGAGCCTTTTACAAGAATTGTGTCTCCTCTTTTTATACCGGAGAGAAGAAATTTTTCCAATTCTTCCCTTGTATCAAAGTGTCTGCCATCTTTGTCTGCATATTTGTTTATAAGTTCAGCGTCCTGTCCTACCGTAAAGATTTTATCCATGGGAAGTCCTTTTAAGAATTTTCCCACATTGATATGATAGAATTTTGAGAATCTTCCAAGTTCAGCCATATCACCGAGGACTGCTATTTTTCTTTTTCCATTTTGTTTGGAAAAATAAAAGAGCGCCTTTTTCATGGAATCCGGGTTTGCATTATAACTTTCATCAAAGATTTTAATTCCATTATGCTGACTGATTTTTCCCCTGCCTTCCAATGGATGGAAGTTGGAAAGTGTTTTTCTCATGGAGTCTCTTTCAGATAAAAAATAATCCCCGGTAAACAAGGAAGCAATAACAGAATATGCAAATGCACCATTCCAGAAAGGAACATGAAAGATTTCTTTCCATGGTAAAATCATCAGGTTAAAGCCTTTCTCATCAAAATCCAGGTATCTTCCGCGGAATCCATTGTTTTGAGAAAGTCCGAAGAAAACAACGTTGTCTGTAAAATTTTCAATGATATTATTATAACCTGTGTCACCATTGATTACTGAGAGTTTTTTTGTTTTCTGCAGGAGTTCGCATTTTGCGCAGACAAGTTCAGCATGATTTTTAAAAAATCCGATATGGGATGAGCCTATTGATGTTATTACAGAAACGTCCGGCTGTAAAATGTTTGCAAGGTATCTTAACTGGCCGGTGCCGTTCATACCGAGTTCAAATATTCCTATATCTGTTGACCTGTTCATTTTAAAGAGGCTTAAGGGAAGTCCTATTTCATTGTTCAGGTTTCCTGTGTTATAAACCACATTATATTTTGAGGAGAGGAAAGAGGCGATGAGTTCTTTTGTGGTTGTTTTTCCATCACTGCCTGTAATGCCGAGAACCGGACAGGAAAATTTTTTTCTATAGTTTTTTCCGAGGTGTCCCAATGCTTTTAAGGTGTCATCTACTATAATCTGTGGTATTTTTTTCTCCACCGGCTTTTTTACTATGACAGCCCTGCATTTTTTTTTCATAACGTCCATTACAAAGTCATGGCCATCAAATCTTTCGCCTTTGAGTGCGATAAAAAGGCTGTCCTCACAGGGATTTTTAGAATCTGTTATTATTGATGATATTGTAAAATCGGACGGGATATTCAGTGGTCTGCCTTTTGTCCACTTTATAATATCACTTATCTGAATTTTTTCCATTTTTCTTCTGAAATTTCTCTATAAAAAATAATGTCAAAAAATATTTACACTGGCTTAAAGTAAGAGATAAGTCTTGGATTGCTCTTCTTATCTTTACAACTGCGTTCTTTCAAATAAAGATTAAAAGACAATCCAAACTTATCTAACTTATCTTTTCTTTTATTGATTTTACTGCTATTTCCCTGTCATTAAACGGCTGGTAAACGTTTCCTATAATCTGGACTGTTTCATGTCCTTTTCCTGCAATTATCACCCAGTCATCCTCCCGGGCAATATTAATCGCCTGTCTGACGGCTTCTTTGCGGTCAACAAATACCATGTGTTTTTTCCGCCGCCAGAATGGAATTCCTTTTTCAATGTCTTTTATTATTCCTATTTCATCTTCATTCCGCGGATTATCAGAAGTAAGAATAACAATGTCTGCCATCTTAACTGCAATACTGCCCATAAGCGGCCGTTTACTCTTATCCCTGTTTCCACCGCAGCCAAATACAAGTATAAGTCTTCCTTTTTTTCTGAATCCTGAAATAACGTTGAGCATTTCTGTAAGGGCCTGGTGGGTATGGGCAAAATCAATGATAACTTTGAATGGCTGTCCCTGTTCTATAAATTCCATCCTTCCCGGCACTACAGGCATGTTTTCAATGGCGGTTTTTATTTGAACATCCGGTATGCCTTCTATTTTTGCCACGCATATTGCAGAAAGGCAGTTGGAAAGATTTATGTCACCTATAAGAGGTGTAAAATAGGGTCTGCCATCAAGAGAAAATCCTGTACCGTTAATATGATATTCTATATCTTCAGGGTGAACGTCTGCTTTTTTATTGAGGGCATAGGTGCAAACATCAAGGTTTGATGAAAGTGCCTCCCTCATAAATAGTTTTCCATATTTATTATCAAGGTTTATTACCGCGGATTTTTTTTCTTTTTTACTCTCCTTGAGGTATTTTGAAAAAAAGCTCAGTTTTGTATTCACGTAATCTCTGAAGGTTTTATGGTAATCAAGGTGTTCGTGCCCGGCAATATTTGTAAATATTCCACAGTCAAAGTGTATTCCTGAAATTCTTCCCTGGGCAAGTGCGTGGGATGATACCTCAATTATTGCATGGGTTATGTGATTTTCCAGCATCCCGGAAAACATCCGCTGAATGTCAACAGATTCCGGTGTCGTATTTGTTGAAGGAAGAATTCTTTCACCTATCTGATAGTTTATGGTCCCTATAAGTCCTGTTTTGTATCCTGCCTCCTGGAAAATTTTCCTGAGGATATACGTTATTGTCGTTTTTCCTTTTGTTCCTGTAACTCCAAAAACCTTCATTTTCAAGGAGGGCTCCTGATAAAAAACCGTGGATATTTCCCCCAGGACCTTTCTTGAATCCTCCACTAATATTTGTGTTATACCTGAAGGAAAAACCAATCCTTTTCTTTGGACAATAATGGTTTTAGCCCCTTTTTCTATTGCCTCCTGGATAAAGTTGTGGCCATCCGTATCTGTTCCTTTGACAGCGACAAAAATACCATCAGGGATAATCTTCCGGGAATCATAAAATATTCCTGAGATTTCCCGGTTCAGACCGTTGTTGGTCTTTATAATCTTTATACCTTTTATTAATTCTTTTAGTTTCATGGTTTGTTGTAAGAAAGGGCTATCTGATTGTTTATATTTTTAGGAGGAATATTATAATACTGCATAATTCTCCATGCTATGTCCCTCCATACAGGTGCTGCCACAGAACCTCCATAATAGACCCCTCCTTTGGGGTCATAAACATTAACGAGTATTACAACCTTGGGGTCCGGCAAGGGAAGAAATCCTATAAAAGATGCCACAAAGTGCGAATTGGAGTAATGGCCATTTTCATATATCTGGGAAGTACCTGTTTTCCCGCAGATTCTGTACCCGGGAATCTGCGCAAAAGAGCCTGTTCCATTATTGCTGACAACATGGTTTAATATGTTGTCAACAACAGATACTGTGCCGGAAGAAATGACAGGACCTGTATTTTGGGGTTTGATTTTTTCTGTTTTTCCATCAGGTAATACAATTTTTCTCACTACATGCGGCTGGACAAGGTAACCGCCATTTGCAAGTACTGCCATGGCTCTTATCATCTGTATACAGGTTACACCAACCTCCTGTCCATAAGGCACGGTGGTTATAGTAAAAGGCGTCCATTGAGTCAGGGGTTTTAATATCCCGGATGCTTCTCCAGGCAGGTCTATACCTGTTAAATCTCCAAATCCAAATTTCTTTATATACCTGTACAGGGTATCTCTCCCAAGTCTCATGGCAAGCTGGACAGTGCCGATGTTACTTGATTGGGCAATAACCTGTGTAACAGTCAGGGTTCCCATTGGCTCTGCATCATGAAGAAGATGTCCACGGACAAGCCAGACTCCATTGTGGCAGAAAATTCTTTCACCAGGGGTTGCCTTTTTTTTCTGGAATACAGCTGAAGCCGTAACAATTTTAAACATGGAGCCCGGTTCAAAAACATCCTGCACTGCAAAATCTTTTCTGTCATGAAGAGAATAATCCCATGGAGTATTCGGGTTATAATCAGGTCTGTTTGCAAGGGCTAATATTGCGCCTGTTTTTGGGTTCATGACAACAACGCTCACATGGGAAGGATTAAATTCCTTAAAACATTTTTTTATCCCGTCCTCCACTATTCCCTGGATATTGCTATCTATGGTCAGATAAACAGCAGCTCCTTTTTCCGGCCTGGATATTATCCTGTCAAAACCGGGCAGATGACGGTGTCTCCCTGTTATCAGTAATTCATATTTACCTTTTTTACCGGCAAGAACGTTGTTGTAAGAATATTCAACTCCTTCTAAACCTCCACCATCTATATTGACAGTCCCGATAACACTGGAGGCAAATTTTCCCTTTGGATAAAATCTCTGGTAACTGTTTTCCCAGTTAAGCCCCTGAAGGTTTTTTGATTTAAGGGCGTCATATTCATTCATAGGGATGTTTCTTTCAATGAGAGGATATATTTCCCGGAATTTTTCTTCTAATTTATTCTCCGGAATATTCAGTATTTCAGAGATTGTTTTTATTGTGGATTGTTTGTCTTTTACGTTTTTTGTATACACATAAAGTGTTTTTGCCGGGATATCAATTGCAAGAATGTTGTTATTTCTGCCATAAATTGTCCCCCTGTGAGCCGGCATTTCTATTTTGATAAAATGGAGCTGGTTTGCCTTTGAATGATAATAAGAATATTTAAAACCCTGCAGGTATAAAAGTTTTCCAAAAATTATACTTAGTAAAATAAAAAAGAGTATTTTTAATCCCTTAATCCGTACTGAAAAAATTTCATCTGGTAGCTGCTTCGGCTTTTCCATCTGATTTATTTTTATGTTCCCGGTTTATTTCTATTGTTTTAATCTTCCAGTCTTTGGGCGTTTCAAGTGCCAAATGCATTTTATTCAATTTCTCCATTATGTTTTCTTCGGATGTCTCTTTAAGAAATTCCACGTTGTAATACTGGTTCAACCCCTCAAGGGTTTCATACTTATTTGAAATATTGGAAAGTCTGTAGCCAAGAGCGATATTTTTTGAAGAGAAAAACACATGAATAAGAAGAAAAAATGAAATAATAATAGTGTTTGGAATCCAGTTGGGGAGAAGTCTTCCGTTTTTTTTCATTGTTTTTCTCCTGCCCGCATTTTTGCACTTCTTGCCATGGGGTTCAGCAAAATTTCCAATTCCGTGGCAATCACAGGTTTTTTTGTTAGAATTTTTATGTCTTCCCTGCTTCTTAAAAAGTTTTTTACCACTCTATCTTCAAGGGAATGGAAAGAAATAACAACAATTCTTCCATTTTCATTTAAAAGTCCCCAGGCACGTCCAAGTCCTGTTTTTAAATTTTCAATTTCATTGTTAACAGCTATTCTCAAACTCTGAAAGAAAAGTGTGGCAGGATGTATTTTCTTTTTCCCTGACCTGTAAATACGAGAAATAAAATCAGCAAATTCTGTTGTCGTTTTAAAAGGGCTTTTTCTTCTTCTCTCAATTATTTTTTGGACGAGCTTTTCCGGGTTTCTGAACTCACCATACTCCCTGAAAATTTTTATCAGTTCCTGCATGGAATAGGAATTAATGATTTTTCCTGCTGTCAAATGGTTTTCTTTGCTGTATCGCATATCAAGAGGCCCTTCCAATAAAAAGCTGAATCCTCTCTCTTTTTCTGAAATCTCTTCAGTGGAAAAACCCAGGTCAAAGAGTATGCCGTCTATTTTTTCCTTTCCTGTCATTTTTATAATAGAATCCATGTTCTCAAAACCTCCTTCTATGATAATAAATGACTCTGAAAATTCCTTTAATCTTTCTTCAGCTCTTTTTAGAGCATTCCTGTCTTTGTCAATTCCAAGAAGAAAACATCTGCCATTTGTTTGTTCCAAAATCTTTTTTGCATGTCCTCCACTTCCACATGTAGCATCTACGTATACTTTCCCCGGCTGCGGGCTTAAATATTCAATAACCTCGTTTTCCAATACTGCTCTATGTTCTTTCAAATGAGTATTAACTACAATTTAGTATAAAAGTGTTTCTGCAATTTTTACATAAGAATTTGATGCCTGCCTGGAATATTCCTCCCAGACTTCTTCAGCCCATATTTCAAATCTATCCCCAACTCCGATAATTACAAAATTCTCTTTCAGGTGTGAGTAAACAATAAGGGTTTGTGGTAAAGAGATTCTTCCCTGCCTGTCTAATTTTGAGTAGAATGCGCCTGAGAAAAAAAGTCTTGTGAATGCTCTCGGGTCCCCTTTTGTGAATGGTAATGATTTAAGTTTTTCCGTCTGGGGAGCCCAGCTTTTTTCAGGGAATACAAAAATGGAATCTTCAAGACCCCTTGTCACGTATACAGAATAAATTTCAGCTTCAAAAAGGAGCTTTCTCAGTTTCACAGGTATTACAACCCGTCCCTTGTCATCTATTCTTCCCCTATATTCTCCAATAAACACCATTTTCTCCCATTTTATACCACAACTATAATATAATACCTCTATGTAAAACTTGTCAAATTTTTTTAATGGGGGGGACTGAAATTCCGATATAAGAAATATGGACAATGTCCGAGAGGTAAGTTCTGGATTGCTCTTCTCATCTTTGTAAAAACATTCTTTCAAACAAAGCCTCAAAGACAATCCAAACTTATTTCAAATACCGTTCTACTTGAGTATTTACGAAAAAGATTAAGAAGAGTTGTTAAAATTACCGGGAAAATCTGATATTCAAAACGTCACCGTCAGAAATAACATAGTCTTTGGGTTCAAGCCGCAGGACATTTGCATTTCTGCATGCTGAATGAGAACCATATTTGATAAAATCTTCATAGGTTATTACTTCCGCCCTGATAAAACCTTTTGCTATGTCCGTATGTATCGTTGCAGCAGCATCCAGCGCTCTTGACCCTTTTTTTAAAAGCCAGCCGCGGGTGTCCTTTTCTCCCGCCGTGTAAAAGGTTATAAGTCCTGAGACGTTCCACAAGATATTCCAAAATGCAGAAAGGTCAATCTCTTGATTTGCCTTTGAAAGGTCAATATATGTATAAGCGATACATGTTTCAAGGATAAATTTTTGCAGTGATTCATCAGGCTGCGGTCCATTTATAAATAATATAACGGGTTTGAAACTTACAAGTCCCAGGCAGGAAAGAAAAGATTTTTCCTCTTCATTGGCATCAATGGATGAAAGTGGTTTTTCTGTTTCAAGGTGTGAAATGGCTTTTTTTATTGTGATATCTTCTGAA
>JAMCZX010000021.1 GCA_023485205.1 Candidatus Omnitrophota bacterium
TTAAAAGAATTTTAGAAGATGCAGAAAAAAGAGCGACAGAAATCCTTACAAAAAAAAGAGATAAATTAGACCTTTTAGCTAAAACTCTTCTTGAAAAAGAGACTTTAAATTCTGATGAGATTGATGAAATTTTAGGAGAAAAAAATGAACCAAAAGTTTGATTCCAATAAAATTGAAGATGCAGTAAAAATGATTATAGAAGCGCTTGGCGAGGATTTAAACAGAAAAGGGCTTAAGGATACTCCTGAGAGAGTGGCAAGAATGTATGAGGAAATATTATCAGGGTTTAAATCAAATCCTGAAGAAATTTTAGGAAAGGTTTTTCAGGAGAACTATAATGAACTGGTACTTCTTAGTAATATTCCATTATATTCCATGTGTGAACATCATCTTCTTCCTTTTTATGGAAAAGCCCATATTGCATATCTTCCTGATGGAGGTCGTGTTGTCGGTATAAGTAAATTAGCAAGACTTGTTGATGCTTATGCCAAAAGACTTCAGGTTCAGGAAAGACTTACAAGTCAGATTGTAGACACAATTATGAAGATTCTCCAGCCTCAGGGGGCAATGGTTGTCATTGAGGCTGAACATATGTGTATGGTAATGAGGGGAGTTAAAAAACCAGGGGCAAAGGTAACAACTTCTGCCATGAGAGGAATATTCCTCAGAGATATAAGAACCAGGACAGAAGCCCTGGATTTAATAATTGGAAACAGCAGATAAAAAAATATGCTAAATGTTTTTTTAAGTTTGTTCAGAAGATTTAATATATTAACATCCGGTCATAAATCAGACATAATGAGAATTTTTTATGTGTTGGTAGCAATACTTCTAATTTTTGCTTTTCTTTTCAGCCATTATGAGAAAATATCTTTCTTTAAAGCTTTTTACTGGGCTGTTACAACTGCTTCCACTGTTGGATATGGAGATGTGGTTCCACATAATACCATAGGTAGAGTTATTGCTATACTCTTAATGTTTTTTGGAATTGGCATATTAAGTATTTTTCTTGTCACCTTTTCTTCTATAATTTTTGATGTTAAAATAAAAAGGCTTTTGGGAACCATGGAAAACTATTTTATAAAAGGACATATTGTAATATTGGGATACAGTGATATTATTAATGCTTCTCTGGATAATATTTTAAAAGAAGGCCACAATGTTATTTTATTGGCTCCTCTGGAAAAAACCCCCTCAGAAGAAAAAAACTTTATCTTTATAAAAGGAAATATTGTTGATGACAAGGATATCTTAAAAACAAAAATTCAACAGGCAAGCCTATGTATTATATCAGATAATGACGATTCAAAAACATTAATGTCTGCGATTGCCACAAGAACCCTTGACAGGGATTTATATATTATTGCCTATGTGCATAAAAAAGAAGCCTCCAGGGCATTAAAAGAAACAGGAATAAATGAAGTATTTACTATGGGAAATTTTTCCAAGAATCTTCTTGTAAAATCCATTAAAATAAAAGGTGTGGCTAACTTCTTTACCCAATTGATGGAGGAAGATTCTAAAAGTGGCTTGATAGAAAAAGATGTATCTGATAATTTAGTGGGGAAAAAATTCTATGAAAGTTTATCATTTTTAAAACAAACAGCAGATGAGATAATTGTTGGAGTAAAGAGAAATGATAAGACAATAATAAACCCTGATGGTGAAAGTTTTATTCTGGAAAAAGGGGACAAACTTTTGTTAATTGGAAAGGCTTAGGCGGCCACATAGAAATTGTTTGTTTTTTCATACCCTATTGTGGATTTTTCCCCATGTCCTGGCAGAATAATTATATTTTCATCCAATAAAAAAATTTTGTTTTTTATAGAGTCTATTATTTTTTTTGAATCTCCACCTAATAAATCCGTTCTGCCTATGGATTCCTTAAAAATAGTGTCACCTGAAAACAGATATGTGCTGTCAACCAAAAATGACATACTGCCCGGCGAATGTCCAGGGGTAAAAATAGCCTTAATGTTTATACTGCCAACCTTAATAATCTCATTTTCTTTAAGATATCTATCTATAATAATTTGTTCGCTAAAATCTATGCCAAGATACGCTCCCTGGGTTTTTAAATTCTTCAGAAGAAGATTTTCTTCTTTATGAGCATACAAATGGATATGCAATTTGTCTTTAAAATAATTATCCAAAGCTACATGGTCTATATGACAGTGGGTATTTAGAATAAACTGGGGTTTAATATTGTTTTCTTTGATTACCTGTTCAATGAGAATTTTTTCTCCTGCCGGGTCAATAATAAATCCTTTTTTGTCCTGGCTTTTATCATCCCAGACAATATAAGTGTTTACTTCAAAAGGTCCTGCTATTACAGTTTTATATTCCATTTTTATCCATTGTTTTAAGATAATCTAAAAGGAATTTTTTTCTATTTGGTATTTTACCATCAAGAACCATTTCTTCAAGAATATTTTTTATTTCTCCCACTTTTTTCCCTGAAGGGATATTTAAAATTTTCATAATTGTAAAACCATCAATAGCTAATTTAAACTTTGCCAGTCTCATTTTATTTTTTAAAATTTTAATTCTTTCATAAAGTTTATCTAATCTTTCTATGGCGTGTTTTACTTTTTTTTCATTCTTGCTTGTAATATCACTTTTGGCAAGAGTAAAAAGGCCTTTTAGATTGTTTCCAATCTCTTTTGCAAATCTAATTAAGGCATTATCTGAAGGATTTTCCTTTGCCAGAAGATGCGGCCTTAAATGATACCTTATTAAAAGCGCAATCATTTTAGCATTCTCAAAAGAAATTTTAAGCCTTTCACACACCTTATATGACATTTTTTCCCCTAAGAACTCATGCCTGTGAAAAGACACTTTGCCATTTTCTATTCTTAATGTTTTTGGTTTGCCTATATCATGTAAAAGCGCAGAAAGCCGCAGATAAACATTTTTTGTCCTCTTGGAAATATTATCAAGTGTTTGAAGGGTATGTGGAAAAAGTTCTTTACAGGGATGTTCTGTTCTTTTTTCCTTAAGATTTGCTATTTCAGGTAGCAAAAGTTTAAGAATATCTATTTCATCAAGGAGATAAAAACCAATACTTGGGGTTTGTGCAGATAGTATTTTCATTATTTCTTCTGCTATTCTTTCCATACTTACTATGGATAATCTTTCTCCGTTTTTAGCCATATATTGTTTTGTTTTTTCATCTATTTGAAATCTGAAAAGTGTGGCAAACCTTATTCCCCTTAAAATTCTTAGAGGGTCATCATAAAATGTTTTATCAGGGTCTATAGGGGTTTTTATTATTTTGTTTTTTATGTCTTTTTTACCTTCAAACGGGTCTAAAATTTCTCCGGTAAGAAGATTTTGTGCAATAGAATTTATTGTAAAATCCCGTCTTAAAAGGTCCTGGTATATATCTGCTGGTATGACATCCGGCTTCCTTGAAGAAGAAGAATAACTTTCTTTTCTGGCTGTGGCAAATTCAATCTTGATTTTATTAATCTGAATCATGGCTGTTCCAAATCTGCCATAAAAGACAGGAATAGGATAATGAAATTCTTTTGAAAAATCTTTAGCAAAGTCAAGGGCATTGTATTGAAAAACTATATCAATATCGTGGGTTTTTCTTCTTAAATATTTATCTCTTATATAGCCACCAACAAGATATGGTACTATACCCTTTTTTTCACCAAATTGTTTTATTTGTTCAAGAATTGTTTTTTCTATATCAGATTTATTGGTTTTCATTATCTTTAATCTTTATCCTGGTCTTTTAAAAGTTTATCTATCTGTTCCATATTTAAATCCTTTAGTATATTTTTAGGATTTCCCTGTTGGTAAATTTTACCATTTTTAAGAATAAATAATGTATCGGAAAGATTTATAATATCATCTATATCATGTGTTACCAAAAGAATTGTGATGTTTATTTTTAGTTGAATTGTTTTAAGTAAATTTCTAATTCTGTTTTTAGATACAATATCAAGATTGGAAAAGGGTTCATCCATTAAAAGAATTTTAGGCTTTATAGCAAGGGCTCTTGCTATACTTACCCTTTGAGCCTGTCCCATACTTATTTCATCTGGCATACGTTTTTCTATCCCGGTTATATCAAGCATTTCCATGAGTTCCTTGATATGTTTTTCAATATTTTGATAGGTATTTTCTGATTTATTTCTTAAAAGTTTCATTCCAAAAGCAATATTTTTTTCAACATTCATTCTGGGGAATAATAAAGGTTCATCCATTACAAGCGAAATATGTCTTTCAAATGGTTCTAAGTTATCTATATTTTCCCCCTGAAAAATAATATTTCCTTTATCCTGTTTTATAACACCTGCGATAATAGAAAGAAGAGTGGTTTTGCCTGCGCCAGAATAACCAAATATAGAAGAAATTTCTCCCTGGTTTATTTCAAAATCAACTCCATCCAGAACCTTTTTTTCAATATTTCTGCTATAAAAACTTTTATGGATATTTTTACATTTAAGAATTGTCAGGGACATTTTGAAAATAAAGATTCAAGTTATTAACAAATTAGTAATAATTTTAATAAGTTTATTTTTTTCATCAGGATTGCTTATGGCTATTAAAAGTGCCAATGATGTTAAAGCATTATCATTAATTTTCTTTTCTCCGCTATATTTATACAGATAATTATTCCTATCTAAAAAATAGATAAATAAAAAAGAAGAGATTCGTTTGTTCCCATCCACAAAGGGATGGTCTTTAATTCCAAAATATAAAAGATGAGCTGCTTTTTCTTCAAGTGATGAGTATAGTTCCTTATTGCCAAAAGTTTGATAAATATTTCCTAATATCCCTTTAAACTTATTGTTATTTTCCTGCCCAAAAAGTTCACTGGCTTCTTTTTTAGCAATTAATTCTTTTTTAATCTCATCAATAATTTTTTTTGTTTCATCATATTTCAAGATAAATTTTCCTTTTGTTTTTTTAATCAGGGATAATTTTTCCTTGTCATATTGTTCTAAAAGCGTTAGTGTTTTTGAGTAGTTAGAAAGAAGGTATAAAATTTCCTGCTCCTGTCCTGCAAGCAATTTATATTTAGATTTTTCCTGTAAAAACGAAATTGCTTCTTGTAGTTCTTTAAGATGAATTTGGAATTGCAAAAGGCGTTTATCATTAAGAGTGTATCCTTTAACTAAATGTTCTTTTAAAATTTTGGTTGCCCAAATGCGAAATTGAGTGGCTTGTTTGGAATTAACACGGTAACCAACAGAAATAATCATATCCAGGTTATAAAGATTCATTTTGCGTATCTTTTCATCAGCAGCAACCTGTTCCAAAACAGAACAGGTTAATTTTTTATCTAATTCCCCGGCTTTATAAATATTATTGATATGCTTAACAATCGCAGGTCTGTTAACATTAAAAAGTTTAGCAATAAGATGAGAATTTAACCATACAGAATCTTGTTCAAGTTTCACTTGAATTTCAAACCCTTGTGGATTTTGGTAAATAATTATTTCACCTTTTTTAAATTCTTGTTTTTTCATAATTCCTTAGATAATATTATTCCCACCAAATTAAGGGTTTAATGAGTTTTTTATTAAATTCAAGATATAACAAATCAAATAATGCAGATTTAAGCCGAGTTTTTAATTTTTCATTATCTACCAACCTTTTATAAAATTTCATATTGCTATTGAGAAGTTTTGTCATTTCCTGATTGAAATATTTATCAAAAATAGCTTTTACATTTTCCTTAGAATTAGATTCCATTCTATTAACTAAATCTTTATTTCCCAATAGATTATCTTTAACTCTGCTTAAAAACACTTTATCATCATCTGTAAAGTCTGTACCAAATGCGTCATTAAGGTCCTTGAGAATTTTTCTCGGCAAGCCTTTTTTGATACAGTCTTCATATTTGAATACCATTTTTTTCTCCGTATATGATTATAGAACCAAAGGTCAGGGAATGATAAAACATTTCATCTTCTTTTTGTAATTCCTTTATTTTCTTCTCAGTCAAGAATAGGATTTTTGCATGCTTGATTTTTTTGTTTAATTGGGATGATAGACTTGCTAATTTCCCTTCTTCTACATCTTTAACTTTTATCCAGATATCTGTATCTGAATCCTCTATATTTTCCCCTTTGATAGAACTGCCATACAAGCCTGCTGAAACGACAAAAGGAAATTTCCTGAATATCTTGGAAGGAAAACTTTCTATGTTCAGAAGGATCTTAATTCCTTTCACTAAAGGAGAGTCTAACATTATAAACTTGTTTTTGCTTCTTTTCAGTATACCTTCTTTTACAAGAATGTTGAAATATATGGAGATAAGCCCTTTACTTAGTTTGAGATTAATAGCTGTTGCATTAACACTTATGGGACCTGTTCTGAAAACAATACTCCTGAGGATTTTAATCCTTTCTTCAGTTGAAAATATATTTTTCATATTCATGCCTTAAAAACAATAAGTTTACGATTTATAAACTTTATGTTTATGTTATATGAACATTAAATCCTTGTCAATAGCGTGCATTTTTTTCTTATGTAAACCTCTACAGGTGGTCTATTTTTACCTTGCAATTACATTTAATAACACCTGTAAATGTCTTTGGAGTGGGTGGATTTTACTTTGCAACCCTGGGTGAATTTTACCTTGCAGATGACAAGTGCAATTTGTTTCAATTTAAATTGCTTTTCCAATGCTGGTTTTTCCATAGATAAAATTTTTAAAATATCTTCACGGGTTTTCATAGAAATATTCTAACATATTTTTTTATTACCCCAAAGAATATGGATGAATTACATTTATCATTATTAGTTTAATTTTGTTTGGATTTATAGGAAAAAAATTTAAAAAACCCCAGGGAAATAAAAGATACTACAATTAAAATAGATGAAATTGCAATTGCATAAGGATAATTTCCATAAGAGGCTTTAATAAAAATTGATATTGGTGCTGTTTCTGTAATGTTTGGTATTACACCAGAAACCATCTGGGTTGCGGCAAATTCTCCCATAGACCTTGACCAGCTCATTGATATACCTGCCAGCAAAGCATTGAAAGAAACAGGTAATATTATCTTAAAAAGTATATCAAAGGATGATGCCCCAAGTGTTTTACTTAAATTCAGCATTTTTCTATTTATAGAATCAAAAGATTCTTTAAGAATGTTTACAAAAAATGGAAAAGAAATTATAACCTGAACAACTATTATTCCCAGGGGAGTAAAAACAAATTTTATTCCATGGTTTATGAAAAATTTTCCTATAGGATTTAATGGCCCTGCTGTTATTAAAACGGCAAAACCAATAATAAGGGGGGATAAGGTTAAGGGTAAAGAACTTACCACATCAAGTAAAAAAGAAAACCTGTTTTTTTTAAAGGACAGGATATAACTTAAAGGCACTCCTATAAATACATTAATCAGTATAACAACAATAGAAATTTTAAAACTTAATAGTATTGCCTTCCACAGTTTTATGTTTTTAATTTCTTTTATAAAAATACTAAAAGATGTCTGGAAAAAAATTCCTGATAAAAATAAAATTAAACATATCAAAAAAATACACGGGATTATAAATATTACTATATCAAAAATTTTATTCTGATTGAATTTTTTTATAGAAAACATATAGATATTATTTTACAGGAGTAAATCCCCAGAATTTTAAAATTTGTTTTCCTTTAGGGGAAAATAAAAAATTTATAAATTGTTTAGCAATCTTTTTATGCTTAGAGGTTTTTAAAATTGAAGCTGTAAACTTAGCTTTTGTATTGTATTTTGCCGGAATAGGAATCATATTCAGTTTTGTTCCCTGTCTTTCCACCTCAAGAATCTGAGAGGTATATAAAATTCCTATATCTGTGTCGTTATTTACAAGAACAGGAATTATAAGCGCTGCATCAAGCAAATGGTTTGCATGTGAAACTATTTTTTTGAATGCTCCTGGGTATTTTTTATTTATTAATTTAAACATTTTCCATGTATAGTCTCCAGCAGGGTCTGCATGTGGTGTTGAAGTGGTAAGAGAGATATTTTTATCCATTAATTTCTGAATCATATTTGCGTAATTGACATTGCCCGGATTATTAAAAGGGGTTGCTAATGCAAGATAATCATAAGCAAAAATTTTATAATTGTTTATAAAGCCTGTTTTTTTTAGCTGTCTTTGAAATTTTCTATTAGCGCATAAAAAAATATCACAGGGAGCGCCTTGCTGGATGTCCCCTTTTAGAATTCCTGAACCTAAAAAGCTATAATATATGGTGATACCAGGGTGACTTTTTTCAAATAAATGCCCAATTTCTTCAATGGGTTTTGGTAAAGCATCAGCAGCAAAAATTCTTAAATTTTCAGCTCTTACTAATGCTGGATTAAACAAGATACTAAAAAGTATACCTGTAATTATAAAAAATTTTAATCTCATAATATTTTGTCAAATGGATTTACAGAATGATATACATTTTGTCAAAATATAATACGGATTGTATTAGAATAAACCGACTACTTTGCCTTCATCATCTATATCCATATTATTGCCTGCCGGTTCAGAAGGAAGTCCAGGCATTGTTTTCATTTCTCCGCATAGAGGATATAAAAATCCGGCACCGGCTGAAATCCTGATATCCCTGATTGGAAGTGTAAAACCCTGGGGTCTTCCTTTTAATTCAGGGTCATGAGAAAGAGAAAGATGTGTTTTTGCCATACATATAGGCATTTTATCATATCCCCATCTTGTATATCTTTTAATTTTTAATTCTGCCAAAGGCAAATACTGGACTTTTCCAGCACCATATACCTTTGTTGCGATTGTTTCTATTTTTTTCTTAATGGGCCAGTCTGTTTCATAGAGAAATTTAAAATTCTTTGGTTTATCGCAGGCCCGGACAACCTTTTCTGCAAGTTCTATTCCGCCTTTACCGCCATTTTCCCATACCTGACTTGTTGCAACATCATCAGCTCCTGCATTTAGGGCTATTTCTTTTACTGTTTCTATTTCTTTTTCTGTGTCTGTGGTGAACTTATTTACAGCGACCACCACAGGAATACCAAATAATTTGGCATTTTCTATCTGTTTTTCAAGGTTTACTCCTCCTTCTTTTATTGCCTGAATATTTTCCTGTGTAAGTCCTTTATCAAGAGGTTTGCCAGGAACAATTCTGAATTTTCCACTATGCATCTTTAAAGCTCTTATAGAACACACTATTACAACGCAGTCAGGTTTTAAACCGCTTGTTCTGCATTTTATATCCATAAACTTTTCCATACCGCAATCTGCACCAAATCCGCTTTCTGTGACAACATAGTCAGCAAGTTTAAGAGCTATTTTATCAGCAATGATTGAATTATTTCCATGTGCAATATTGGCAAAAGGTCCTGCATGAACAAATACAGGGGTATATTCAAGGGTTTGCATAAGATTTGGATTTATGGTGTCTTTTAACAAAACAGCCATTGCTCCGGTTCCTTTTATATCTTCTGCTGTTATAGGTTTACCATCATAAGTTTCCGCAACAATCATCTTTGAAAGTCTTTTCCTTAAATCTTTTAGGTCTGTTGCCAGAGCAAGTATTGCCATTACTTCTGAAGCAACAGTAATATCAAATCCTGTTTCTCTGGGAAAACCATTTTCCGGTCCTCCAAGACCAATTACTATGTTCCTTAAAAATCTGTCAGAAACATCAAGAACTCTTCTCCATGTGATAGAACCGGGATTAATATTTAGCTCTCTTTTCTTTAATGCACAATTATCTACAAACGCAGAGAGCAGATTATGGGCAATTCCTACAGCATGAACATCCCCGGTTAAGTGAAGATTAAAATCCTCCATAGGGATTACCTGGGAATATCCACCTCCTGCAGCTCCACCTTTTATACCAAACACAGGGCCTAAAGAAGGTTGCCTGATGCATGTAAAGACTTTTTTTCCAATCTGGCCTATGGACTGTGAAAGACCTATTGTTGTAACAGTTTTACCTTCACCAAGTGGTGTAGGGGTTATGGCAGTTATGTCTATATATTTGCCATCAGGTTTATCCTTAAGTGTTTCCAGAATATCTGTCCTGACTTTTGCCTTATAATTTCCATAGAGTTCCAAATATTTTTCATCAATTCCTGATTTTTCTGCTATTTCCTTTATATGTTTTATTTTTGCTTTTTGGGCAATCTCTAAATCACTTAACATTTTTTCCCCCTTGTTTTATTTGTTATTTTTCTAAAAGATGAACCAGGATAATATCTCCTTCTTTTTTGGTTTCCCCCTTTTTTAAAAAAAATAAACCATTGGATTTTAAAGTAAGACTTAGAAGACTTGATCTTTGAGAATAATGCGAGGGACAGCTATCTTCCTGGACAGAAGGTATAGCTGTGATTTTATCTTTTTCTTCAATTAATTTAACCAAAATTACATTGTCTTTATCTGTTTTATTTTCAATATTACCTTTAAAATATGCAGGAATTGTTATATCTGTATCATGTTGAATTCCTGAAATTTTTTGTAAGGCAGGTTTTACAATAGTTAAAAATCCTATATAGGCGGCAAGTGGATAGCCACCCAGCCCAAAAACCAGTGTTTTTCCTTTTATTCCAAAAAAGATGGGTTTGCCTGGTTTCATGGCTATTTTCCAAAAAATCATTTTTACTCCATTTTTCATAAGAACATCAGCTACCCAATCATATTTACCTGCGCTTATACCTCCGGAAAGAAGAAGTATATCATGGCCCAGACCTTTTTTAATAAATTTATCCAGAGATGCGTGTTCATCACTGGCAATACCCAGAATTTTAGGGATTCCACCATTTTTTAATGTTAAAGAATAAAATGTGTAGGTATTGGAGTCATACACTGAATATTTGGAAAGCGGCTGTCCGGGCTTTTTTATCTCATTTCCTGTGGATAAAATAGCAACAACAGGTTTTTTATAAACTTTTACTTTTGATTTTCCAAGATAGGCAAGCATTGAAAAAACACAAGAGTCTATCAGTGTTCCTTTTTTAATAATTGTTTGTCCTTTTTTAACATCTTCTGCTGTATAGGCGATATTTCTTCCGGATTCTACAGGCATAAAAATTTTTATTTTTTCTTCTTGAGGTTTAACTAATTCTTTATTTATTACACAATCACATCCAATGGGAAGAGGCGCTCCTGTCATTATAGAAATAGCAGTGCCTTTTTGTAATTTTGGTATTTTTGTATCCCCTGCCTTTATTTCTCCTTTGACTTCTAAAATTACAGGAGATTGCTTTGAGGCGTTTATGGTATTTTGAGAATAAATAGCATAACCGTCCATTGCAGCCCTGTCAAAAGAAGGGATGTTAAACCCGGCTTTTATATCTTCTGCCAAAACTTTATGCAAGGATTCTATAATGTCAGATTTTTCTATAGATAATGGTTTTGATTTTTCACTGACCAATTTAATTGCTTCCTGAAGTGATACCATTTTCTATCTCCTTTAACCAATTTAGGTCTTCTTTGGTATTTAAATTAAAAAACATATCCATGGGATTTCCAAATTTTTCTATTTCTTTTTCTGTAATGATTTTTATATTAAATCTTTCAGATTGTAAAATAGATTTTACTTTATACTGGCCTTTTTTAATATTTTGTTC
>JAMCZX010000039.1 GCA_023485205.1 Candidatus Omnitrophota bacterium
AATGGGTGACGGGCAGGGTAAATAAAGTTCTATTCTGGACAAGGTCAAATAAAAGAGACCATATCTCAATACCTGTAACGTTTTTTATATCTTTATTCCAGTAATGATTTGAATTTAAAATAAAAATTCTGTGCCTGCCAAAAGGATGAGCAATAAAAGCAAGACCATTTTTCTTGTTTATTACGGGGATAGATTTTTCAAAAGAAGTTTTTCCAATCCATTCTTTCTGTCCATATGAAATAATATGGTTTTTATCAGATTGTTCATCAATTTCCTCCCCGGTAAATACCATTGTTTTTCCATAATATCCTTCTTCTTGAAAATAGTTTATATATTGTTTTTTTTCTGTTTCAGTTTCAGGCGTATGCGGAGATAAAAAAATGAAGTCTACACCACTTTTTTTTGAATCATCCGCTATGGCTTCAACCATTTTCCTATGATGTTTTACAGGAAAATGAATATGAAAACACCCTATATATTGCTTGAAATTTGACATATGCATACCTTTTTAGTAGGATTATTGAAAATGGCGCTATCGTCTAGCCCGGTTCAGGACACCACCCTCTCACGGTGAAGACACCGGTTCAAATCCGGTTAGCGCTACTATTATATTTCCCTGCCTGAAAGCTAATCGGGTTTGAACATGGTTCACCACGACGGCTGTTTTTGCCATACAGGAAGTTGCTTTCCAAAGAAGACGGAGAGTGTGCGTCAGTGGTGCATCTCTGAAACGTTCCAGCACAATCCGGTTAGCGCTACTATTATATTTCCCTGCCTGAAAGCTAATCGGGTTTGAACATGGTTCACCACGACGGCTGTTTTTGCCATACAGGAAGTTGCTTTCCAAAGAAGACGGAGAGTGTGCGTCAGTGGTGCATCTTTGAAACGTTCCAGCACAATCCGGTTAGCGCTACTATTATGGTTGTAGAGAAGATTGTTTCCCATACATTGAGCCTACGATAGACGTCATATCAACAACCTTGGCATTTGGGGGTGGTGTATAGATAAACATTGACTCTGGTATAGATTTTGTACTTAAATTCTTAAATTTTATTGATACACCAGGTTCTTTATTTTTACCATATACTTCTATTTTTCTTGTCATCATATCCTTTTTATTAATCCATAAAACTATTTTCTGGAAGTTGGTTACATTGGAAGGGGTTATTTCTTTTATAAACTTACCCTGTATAGTAACGACATAATATTCTTTACCATTTTTTGTTTTATCAATAATTTTAGCCTCTTTGTAGTATTTATCCATATTTTCAGCGAATTTATCGGTACCGAGAAAGGGGGAATTTTGAATTTGTTCTTCTCTACTCTGTTTTGGCAGTTTATTTACGTCTATTTTCATTATCATTTTATTGCCAATTCTCCAGATAGTTTTGCCATCAAATATCAGAAGAGATTTTATTGACTTGGGACTATTAGGTATTTGCGTTAACATATCCATTTTATATAATTTTTCTTTTATCCAGAAATTTCCCCATATTTTCATGGGAAGTCCCATCATGAACATTTCAATTTGCATGTATCCACTTAAATTGGCTTTTTGAATTTTTTGGGCTTTAGAAAACTTCTTTATAAATTCCGCCTTGTTTACGCTTGCCATTAACATAAACGGAAAAAGCAAAAAACTTATAGCCACAATTAATTTTTTCATTTTTTCTCCTTTTCTTAAGTAACTCCATTATGATAACTCCTTCAATAATAACTGTCAATTTTTAATCATAAACACACTAAAATCCATTATGTCTGATTTCAGGAAAATAATATCAGCAGTTTACAAATCATAATAGAACAAGGTATAATTTTACAATAGATGGTAAATTTATATGCATCAGAAGCCAGACATAAAAATATGATAAAGATTAAAAACGCTCGTAATCCCAAAGACAAAAATGATGGTTTTAGAATTTTAATTGACAGGCTGTGGCCACGCGGTATTACAAAACAGAAAGCCGCTATAGATTTATGGCTTAAGGATATAGCGCCCAGTACTGATTTAAGAAAATGGTATTCTCATGATGAAACAAAATGGGAGGAATTTAAAAAGCGTTATTTTGAAGAATTAAAAAATAAAAAATATTTACTCAAAATAATTTCAGATAAAGAAAAACAAATGACAGTAACGCTGATATTTGATTCTAAAAGTCCACTTAACAATGCAACCGCTCTCTCAGAATTTATAAAAAAAAGATGAATTTTGTTCTCATTGTTTTAGCATAAAAATAAATAGATGCTTCAGTATAAAAATATTAACATTATTTTTTAGATTTTACAGCCAACAAATCAACAGCCTCAGGACGGCTTGACCCGGACATGTATATTTTACTCCCTTCAGGTACAAACCGTGCCAGGAAATAGTTTGTCCAGAATGGTGCATATGGTGTGTATGGATATTCTGCATCCATCATGCCAAATCCAAATCCACCGTATTTTGCAGTTGGTGAATTTTGATTGGGTGATGACATAAGTTGAAAATAACTCAAAACAGAGGCACCTCCATCTAATATGTATGCTCTTGCTTTTGCAGCATACCAAACGGCTCCAAGCAGATTATTCATCCTCGGATCAGAGCCATTCCTCCATGCGGAATTCATGTTGAGTTCGGTATTTATAACTTCCAAATTATGACCTGTCATTTTTTCCCAGTATCTTTTCAACACAATCTCTTTCTTCCATTTCAAAATCTGATTCGTATGAACCTCTATCTGAAAATATAAAAATTGATTATCCTTTCATAATCTTCTATAAAAAAAGTAACAAAATCTTCAATAAAATTTTGACAATTCGTTAATATATGTTAATACAAGAAGGGAAGATGCAATAATTTATTGTTCTCTTTCTAATCCAAAAACAATTAAAGCATTTAATCTTATAAAAGAAGTTTTAAAAGAAAGTGCACAAGAAAAGGATGAAAATAGCTTCTAATTTTTAAGATATGATACATAATAATATAATTAAAAAAAATCAAATTTGACATTTTTATTTTTCTATATTATATTTATTCTAATATATGAATAAATATTAAAATACATAAAGAAATTAAAGGATTCTTATTATGAAAAAGAAAAAATCAATAACAGGCAAAACAAATAAAATAAATTATCAATCTGTTTTATTGTTTATTTTAGCAATTGGTATTTTTTGTTTTGTATTTGCTGTTCCATCTAATGCCAAAGAAAAAAAGATTTCCCTTTCAGATGCCATAAATATTGCGCTACAAAATAACAATGAAATATTGGCTTTCAAAGATTCACTCTCTGCTCAAAAAAAGAATATAGGAATTGCAAGAAGTTATTTTTTCCCGAATATTACATTTGGAGAAACATATATGGGAACAAATAATCCTGTATATGTTTTTATGGAAAAATTAAATGAACAGGAATTTTCAGCCTCAGATTTTAATATTAACCAATTAAATCATCCGGGATTTAGAAATGATTTTCAAACAGCTTTATCTTTTGATGTACCGATATTTGCAAGAGGAATAAATATCCGGCTCGCAATGGCAAAAAAAGAATTTTCAACCAAACAAAAAGAATATACAAGAATAAAAGAAACTATTACCTATAATGTTATAAAGGCATATCTAATGGTATATACAGCAAAAGAATATGTGGGTGTGGCTGAAAAAACATTACAAGATTCAGAAGAACATTTAAAAGTGGCAGAAGCCCGTTATAAATCAGGATTAGGCCTTTATTCGGATGTTTTAAGAGCGTCAACAGCCGTAACAGAAGCAAAGGAAGGGATTATAAATGCAACAACAAATGTTAAAATAGCTGAAAGAGCTTTAGGTTTGTTGCTTGGTATGTCAAATTCGGTTGATATAACAAACCAATATCCTGAAATTTATTTAAAGAATATTTCTTATTATACCAATGAAGCATTATCAAGGTCTGATATAGAAGCACTTAAACTAAAATATGAAAATGCAAAAAATAATATCAGACTTATAAAATCCGCATATTTCCCCACTGTCGGGCTAAATGGTTCATACCAGATGAATGACAATTCAAGTCCTTTAGGTTCAGAAGGAAACAGCTGGATGCTTATAGTAGGATTACAATGGAATTGGTTCAGTGGAACCAGAAGAAGGCAAGAAACCCAAAAAGCCATCTATGAAGTAAAAGAAGTTAAAAATTACCTCAGCGGATTTAAAAAAGAAGCGGAATATAATGTTTATAAATCATATCTTAATGTTAATGATGCAAAAGAAGCAATTATACTTGCACAATCTGCATTAAAAACTGCAAAAGAAGGTGAAAGACTTGTATCAATCAGTTATGCTAATGGAATATCGCCAATTGTTGATTTATTAGATACGCAGGTAAATCTGGATAATGCAAGAGCAAATCTTGTAGCCAAAAAAAATGCTTACAGACTCGCTATTGTTAAACTTTCTTATGAAAGTGGAACTATTTTAGATGATTTTTATAAATAATATGGAGAAAACCATGAATAAAATATTTATTGAAAGAAATAAAAAAGCATCAATAAAATCTTTATTTGGAACATTAGGAGTTTTTATTTTAATTATGGGTTTATTTGTTTTTTCAGGATGTACGAGAAAAAGTAATTCAGAAAATAAAAGACCTGTTATTAAAAATGTTACCATTCAAACATTAAAAATCTCAAAATTTACCAAATATTACGAAACTGCAGGTACAACCAAACCTGAAATAACAAGCCGGATTTCAAGCAGAGTAATGGGAACCGTTACATCAGTGGATTTTAAAGAAGGCCAATTTGTTTATGCCGGCCAAACACTTATAACTTTAAGTAATAAAGATTTTTTACAAAAAGTCAGAGCAGCCCAAAAATCTGTGCAGGAAGCTAAACAAAATAAAATTTTGGCAGATGTTACATACAAAAGATATAAACAGCTTTATGATGAAAAAGTAATAACACCCCAGCAAATGGATGAAATAACAACCCGTAAAAATGTTGCCAATATGCAATATAAACAAGCGGAATCAATGTTGTCATATGCGAAAATATATTATGGATTTACAACAATATCAGCACCTATCTCGGGTATTGTAAGCAAAAAAAATGTGGAAATAGGAGATATGGCTATGCCGGGATTTCCATTATTAACAATAGAAAACACTTCATCATTTAAAATAAATGCCAATGTGGATGAAAAATATTTGGGAAAATTAAATATTGGAATGCCCGTGTATGTATCATCTGACAATGAAAGAAAAAAGATAAATGGGATAATAACACAAATAGTTCCTTCTATTGATCCGATGACAAGGACTTTTCTTATAAAAATCCAGATAAACAACCCGGTTTATTTAAAAAGCGGTTTATATGTAAAAATTTATATACCTGTCGGAAAGAAAAAAGGAATACTTATCCCTCAGAAATCTATTGTAAGAAAAGGCGAACTTATTGGAGTCTATACAGTAAATGACAAAGGTATTATCTCTTATAGTTTAATAAGAACAGGTAATAGACATAAAGGACAGGTTGAGGTTTTATCAGGATTGAATCCCGGAGAAAAAATTATTGTTAACGGAATTCAAAAGGTTGTTGAAGGTGGGATAGTCCAATAATCTGTAAATCTAAATCATGGAGAAAAAATGGATGACATACTCGGTTTTGCAGGAAGAATTGCAAAGGCTTTTATAAAATCAAAAATTACAGGATTAGTTGTTATTACAGGAATTTTACTTGGTCTTTTTGCTTTTATTATTACCCCAAAAGAAGAAGACCCTGACATAATAGTTCCAATGGTGGATATTATGGTTCCTGCCCCTGGTTTTTCAGTAAAAGAAATGAAAAATAACGTTGTAGCACCAATGGAAAGATACCTTTGGGAAATAAAAGGTGTTAAATATATTTATTCTGCAATATCTCCGGGTATGGACCTGACAACTGTAAGATTCAGGGTGGGTTTAAATATGCAGGAAAGCCTTACAAAAGTATATGAAAAGATAAAAGCCAACTATGACAAAATCCCCCCGGGTGTTTCAATGCCCATTATAAAGGAAAGGTCCATATTTAATGTCCCTATTCTTGATGTTACACTGTGGAGTAATAAATATTCTGAATATCAACTAAGACGGGTTGCAAAAGAGGTTGCTGACAGTATAAAAAAGGATAAAGATGTATCAAAAATTGATATTTTAGGTGGACAAAAACGGCAGATAAGACTGATTATGAATCCTTTACATCTTGCCGCTTATAATACTTCAGCCTTTCAAATAATAGAATCCCTCAAAAAAGCCAATTTTCTTATTCCGGCAGGAACTTTCCCTTCAGGAAATCAGGAATATATTGTAAAAGCAGGCGGATTTTTGGATAATACAAAGGATATAGGTAATATAGTTGTAAATGTTATAAATGGCAAACCTATTTATCTTAGAAATTTAGTAAAAATAGAAGATGGGCCTGAATCTCCTGAAAATTATGTATTTATGGATTTTGGGCCGGCAGCAAAGAATATAAAACCTCAAAACAAATATAGCCTATATAATGCAGTAACAATAACTGTAGCCAAACGAAAGTATGTAAATGAAGTTAATGTAGCCTCAGAATCCTTAAGAAGAATCAATTCATTAAAAGCCAGTTTAATCCCTTCAGGTATTCATGTAGTTATAACAAGAAATTACGGGAAAAAAGCTGCAGATAAAACAAATGAACTTATGGGGCATATGCTCATTTCAACTTTAGCGGTTACATTGCTTATTCTTTTGGCTTTAGGATGGAGAGAATCTCTTATTGTATTGATAGTAATTCCTACTACACTTGCAATAACATTATTTATAAATTATATGTATAGATTCACACTTAACAGGGTTACCTTTTTTGCTCTTATTTTTTCAATAGGTATTTTAGTGGATAATGCTATTGTAGTAATTGAAAACATTTATAGACATTTCAGAATACATGGGATAGGTCCTCTAAGAGCCATTCTTGCAACAGATGAAGTCGGAGACCCCACAATTCTTGCTACTATTACAGTCATATTGGCTTTGATGCCAATGGCTTTTGTTTCAGGTATGATGGGTCCGTATATGAGGGCTATACCATTAGATGGTTCCGCTGCAATGATTGTTTCTCTTGTACTTGCATTTATGGTAACCCCATGGATGGGATATATGCTATTGAAAAATGTGAAATATACAGAAGAAAAAAGAAATAAAATAGCAACATGGTATAAAAATCTTATAAAAACTCTTCTTGATAATAGGAAAAAAAGATTATTGACCTTATCTTCAGTGGCTGTTTTATTTATTTTGTCCCTTTCACTTATATTATTTAAAGCAGTAATTATCAAACTTTTACCTTATAGCGATAGAAATAGTGCACAGGTAATTGTATCAATGCCCAGGGGAACTCCATTAGAAGAAACAAACAATGTAGTAACTCAATTAGGCTTATATCTGCAAACCGTTCCATATGTTACAAGTTATCAAACCTATACAGGAATCAGTGCTCCATATGATTTTAATGGCCTTGTAAGACATTATTTTCTTAGAAATGGCAGTAATCAGGCAGATATACAAATAAATTTTATTCCAAAACAAGAAAGAAAAATTCAAAGTCATCAGTTAATAGAAAAACTAAGAGGACCCTTAACACAAATTGCTGAAAGATATAAAGGAAGAATAAGAATGGAGGAAACCCCACCCGGACCTCCTGTCTTAAGCACTATAGTAGCAGAAATATATGGACCAGCTCAAAAAGGACAAATAGAAATTGCAAAACAGGTAAAAAATATATTAAAAAAGACCCCCGGAGTGGTAGATGTAACCTGGTCAGTAGTACATCCTCAAAGAAAAATAATATTTTATGTAAATAAAGAAAAAGCCGCATTAAACGGAATTTCCACTCAGGAAATATCTGAAGCTCTTAACATTGCTCTTAATGGTATGAAAATAGGTTTGGTTCACCTTCAAAATGAAAAAGAACCTGTAAAAATATTTTTAAGAGCATCTTTAAATGAAAGAACAGGAATTGTGAATTTGGGGAGTATAACCATTCCATCCTCTGATGGTACAATGATTCCTCTATCAGAATTGGTTGAAGTAAAAAAGACAAAAGAATATCAACAGCCTATAATGCGTAAAAATTTAAAAGACCTCACTTATGTTATGGCAGATACAGCAGGAAGAGAAGCAAGTCCTATTTATGCAATTTTAAAAATGCAAAAAGCCGTTAAGAGTATTCAAGTACCTGATGGCTATAAATTTAAACAGGAATTTATCGGCCTTCCATGGAAAACAACAAACAAATATGTATTAAATTGGGGCGGGGAAGGTGAATGGCATATGACCTATCAGGTGTTTGGACAAATGTTTATGGCTTTTGCAGCTGTTCTTATTCTTATTTATATAGTTCTTGTCGGATGGTATAAAAACTTTTTGATTCCATTTGCACTTATGATTCCTATTCCTTTAACACTTATAGGGATAATTCCGGGTCATTGGATGATGAGAGCATTTTTTACTGCCACTTCTATGATAGGATTTATAGCACTGGCAGGAATCATTATGAGGAATTCCATTCTTCTTATAGATTTTACACATAATCAGTGGAAAGAATGCGGAGATCTTAAATCATCCCTGATTGAATCCGGAGCAGTCAGATTAAGACCTATTGTCCTTACGGCATTGGCTGTTGTAGTTGGTTCATCAGTTATAGTTTTAGACCCTGTATTTTCAGGACTTGCCATATCATTAATGTTTGGTGCTCCTATAGCTACATTTCTTACATTACTTGTTATTCCCCTGGTTTATTATGAAATGTTTAAAAACAAACCCTGCCCCCTTCTTGTAGAAGAAGCAGAAAAAATACAGGAACAAAAAAAAGAAAAAGAAATTTGAAACAGGAGAATAAAATGTATATAATGAAAAAAGATAAATGGTATCTGGAAAGAATTTTATTTCTGATTGCAGGAATTTTTATTCTGATAAGCATTGCCCTTGTATTAATTTTTAGTTTATACTGGTTAATTTTAACAGGTCTTATAGGCCTAAATTTAATTATATTTGCTTTTACAGGATTTTGTCCTACAGCCACTTTACTCTATAAGTTAGGAGTAAAACCACAATTACAACAAAATCAACAACAAAACAATTTTTAAAAATACAACAATCACAAAAAGAGAGAAAAATGAAATAAAATTAGATGATAAAAATTTTAAACAGGAGGGATTAGATTCAGATTTACCTGTATTGGTGGATTTTTGGATAGTTTTTTAATGAGGCAATTCGCCCATAAAATTACACATACAATAAAACAGTTATAATAAGTTTTTGACAATTCTTCTGAAGTCATCTCCACGCTCCTCATAGTTTTTAAACATATCAAAGGATGAACATCCGGGTGAAAGAAGAACAATGTCCCCTTTTTTCCCTGTCTGTGAAGATAATATAACAGCATCTTCCATTGTTTGGACAATTTTCTGGGGGACACTGCTTTCTTTTAATTCTTTTTTTATTCTTTCTGCTGTCTGACCTAAAAGCACAAGATATTTTACTTTTTCTGATATTAATTTTGTTAAAGGTGTAAAAGAAAAACCCTTGTCCTTGCCGCCCATTATAAGGATAATATTTTTTTCTGAAGAAAAACTTTCCAGGGCTCTTTTTACTGCATCAATATTTGTTGCCTTGGAGTCATTTATATAGATAATACCGTTTATTTCCGCTATTTTTTCAAGTCTGTGTGAGAGAGGAATAAATTCTTCAATTGTTTTCTGGATTACGGATGAAGGGATTTCCATTGATAGGGCAATTCCGCAAACTGCCATTATGTTTTCAATGTTATGGGGACCGAAAAGTTTTCCTTTTGAAATGTATGCCATTTCTGTGTATGTATCATGTAAGAAATAAATAATTTTTTTATCTTTCAGGGATATGCCGTTTTTCAGGTTCTGCCTGCCTGAAAAGTATATTTTTTTTATAGACAGGGTATCTCCTGTTTTCCTGCATAAATCATCTGACCAGTTCAGAACTGCAATATCATTTTCTTTCTGGTTGATAAAAATTTTGTTTTTTGCAGAGATGTATTGGGAAAAGGTTTCATAATAATCAAGGTGGTCTTCTGTTATGTTAAGAAGAACAGAAATTTGGGGTCTGAATTCTTCTATGTATTCAAGCTGGAAGCTGCTGACTTCCAGGATAATAATTGTCTCTGGTTTTATTTTTTTTAGCTCACCGATAAAGCTGTTGCCGATGTTCCCGCATGTTATATGGGGGAGTCCTGCATTTTTAAAAAGAAGACCGGCAAGACTTGTTGTCGTCGTTTTCCCGTTTGTTCCTGTTATTGCCACGATTTTTTTTGATGGAGAGAGCTGATAGGCGATTTCTATTTCACTTTTTACAGGAATGTTTTTTTCTTTTGCCCATAGGATAGGGAGGGCATCCAGGGGAACACCCGGACTTGGAATAATCAGAAACGAGTCTGAGATAAATTGAAGGGAGTGTTTCCCAATTTCTGTTTTTATGCCTTTTTTTTCAAGGTCAATCTGCGTTCTTGTTATATCTTCTGTATTTTTTATTTCAGTTACATATACATCGGCGCCAAGTTTTTTTAATGCAAGGGCAGTGTCAATTCCTGTTTCGCCCATACCTATTACTGTTACTTTTTTGTTTTTTAAGTCCATATTCGCATAATCATTATACCATTTATATTCTTTTTATCCTTACTTTTTTTCTCCTTCTTCCAATGCTTCTATCTTCAATTCTTTTAATTCTGGAAGGGATTTTCCTATAATCCCCTGCATTTCACCATACATTCCAGTAGTCGCCATTAATACCCGTTCTAACTGTTTTTCTCTTTTTGCCCAGTGACTCGTCAGGGCAGCTTTTTCTTTATACAAATCTTTCTGCATGGTTACAAAAGATTCTACAAGTGTTTCCACCTTCTGCCGAAATGTCGTACTGGTCAAATAATTATATAAAGCTTCCATTTTTTCAGTTTTTCCTACAGAAGCATTTTTTGCACCTGCAATTTCAATGATACTATTCCTTAATACTATCGCAATTCCTTCAAATAAGGGATAACTTGTTACCCAAACTCCACTGATATTCCCAAAATTTTTTGTCCCTTTTGGAAATGCAGTCGTTAATAATACGGCAATTTCTGCCTTTTCTTCTCTTTGGTCACTCTTTAACTTATCAATCCAATCTTCATGCCAGGTTTTAGCGTTTTTTGCTTCCCATATAATTGTTCCGCAATGTCCTCCAGAAGAATTACATACTTTATGTATAATATCCGCACCACGTTTACCTTTTTTTACAGGTTCAATCACATCGTGGATAAATTTTTTCTTTAAAACATCTTCAAGCTCTGTTTCAAGTATTTCCCCCTGTCGTTCTTGGGAACCTACTTCAGCACTTCTTTTAAGCTCTTCAATCTGTTTTTTCAAACTTTCCAATTGATTGTCTTTTTGGGTAATCTCTGTATCAA
>JAMCZX010000026.1:0-1022 GCA_023485205.1 Candidatus Omnitrophota bacterium
AGAAAAAAAAAATGGGCATTCAGGAATTAAAAATTTCAGCCACATGTGTAAGAGTGCCGGTTTATAATGCTCATAGTGAATCCATAACTGCCCAGTTTGAAAAAAGTATAAATGAAAAAACCGCAAAAGAAATACTTTCAAAATCTCCAGGTATAATTGTTATGGACCAACCTGAAAAAAACATCTACCCTACCCCGCTTATAGCATCCGGCAAAGATGAAGTTTTTGTTGGAAGAATAAGAAAAAATCATTGTCTGGAAAATGCTCTTGATATGTGGGTGGTGGCAGATAATATAAGAAAAGGTGCAGCCCTTAATGCAATCCAGATAGCTGAGAATCTGATAAAACAATAGGGGAAGGTTTTCCTGCTTTAAATTTTAATTTCCTGGCAATAGAAGGCAGACATTCAAAAACACAGGATGTCTTACTGGGAGTGATAGCAGTTCCTGTTTGTTTTTTCATTATTGAAATCTTTAAAATTTCCCATTTATTATTCATAAAAATTACAGCCAGTGTTTTTATTACAGGTCCATAACCCTGGTCATAATTTACAAACTCTATGCCTTTTTTTATACCAGGGAAAAAAATAAATGTATTTTTAAAATCCTTTGCTTTTGCCCCTGCAAAACCCTGATGGGCAAGATTCCCTTCTGCAATTAAAATCCTCATATTTTTTATTGTAAATTGGGGCCATTTATCAAATGGAATTTTTTCAAGTGCAGAATAACTTAAAACAGATAAAAATAAAAAAATAATAATAAAATATTTATTCATATAAATTTATTTACAATTTTAAAAGGCTAAATATCTGATAATCTTTTAGTTTTTCTTCTCCATTGAGAGATGATAATTCAATAAGAAAAACAATTTTTTCTACAACACCTCCGCACTTTTCAACAAGTTTAGCTGCTGCATAAGCGGTTCCTCCTTATAAAACTATCAATTATACATATCAACTTGAATATGGAACAGATACAATTGAAATTCATAGTGATGCCATAGAAAAAGGTGAAAAAGTTGTT
>JAMCZX010000026.1:1032-10316 GCA_023485205.1 Candidatus Omnitrophota bacterium
TTTAGGCTTTATGAAAGCAATAGAAAAATATAATATAGACAAAAATACACGATTTAACACCTCCGCACTTTTCAACAAGTTTAGCTGCTGCATAAGCGGTTCCTCCTGTCGCAAGCAAATCATCAATAATAACAACTTTTTCACCTTTTTCTATGGCATCACTATGAATTTCAATTGTATCTGTTCCATATTCAAGTTGATATGTATAATTGATAGTTTTATAAGGAAGCTTGCCTGTTTTTCTTATAGGGATAAATCCTTTTTTCAATAAAAATGCCAGTGCACCTGCAAAAATAAAACCTCTTGATTCTATTGCTGCGATTTTTTTTGTAGAATCCGGAATATTATCAGCAAGAATCTTTATTACTTTTTCAAAAGCTTTTTCATCTTTTAATAACGGAGTGATATCTTTAAATATAATACCTTTTTTTGGGAAATCCGGAATATCCCGTATTAAATTATATAATTCCTTCATTTTTCATCTCCTTATATTGCTGTTGAAGTTTTTGAATTGTTGTTTTTATTATATGATGAATTCTTTGTCTTGAAATCTTAAAATATTTAGAAATTTCCTTATAAGAACACTGCCTTTGACCATTAAGACCAAAATACATTTTTAATATTTTCAACCATACATCAGTTTTGCTTCGTTTTTCTTTTTCTTTTAATCTCTGAAAAAGTCTATTAAGAATTTCTTCATCATTTATAAAATTTGTTATTTTTTCCCCTTCATTAGTAATTTCTATAATATCAAAACTATCAAAAATTTCTTCATTATCTTTTTTAATAGAAGAAGATGTCTGAGAATATGTAAAGTAATGCTTTATTTTTGAAAAAAGGTCTAAAGAAATACCAAGATGTTCGGAAATTTCTTTATCTGTTGAATTTTTATTATTCTCTAAATTGCTCCTGGAAATATAGTCATTATATTTTTTTCTAAGAATCATAACATATTCCGGGGCTTTTATAGACTGAAACTGATTAATAATAGCATTAAATATATATTTTCTAATCCAGAAGTAGCTATAGGTGGTAAATCGTGTATTTTTGTCTATATTATATTTTTCTATTGCTTTCATAAAGCCTAAATTCCCCTCCATAATTAAATCAGAAAAAATTTCCGGATTAAAAGCATACCTCTGGGCAATAGAAATAATTAATTTTTGATTCATTCTTATAAATTCCTCTAAAGATGTTTTATCCCCTTTTCTTATTCGCCTAATATATTCTATTTCTTCTTCTTTGGTAAGATATTGTTTTTTTACCATAAATTATTTATTATTGCTAATTTCCTTTATAATCTCATCAATATGGTGAAAGATTTCATCAATATTTTCTATATTGATGCCGGTACCTTGAGCAAATAAACTATTGCCACCGCCAGAACCATCAACATAATTTAATAATTTTTTTAATAATTTATCTGCAGGAATAAGTTTGGAAAGAGAATTGTTTACCTTACAGATAGCAACAACTTTAGATTTAAATACTCCGGCAAAAATACTAATACTATTTTCTAACTTTTTAGACAATTCATCAGCAATCCTGCCTAATATATCTATCTGAAAATTATCTATTCTATTTGAAACAATATAAACCTTTTTATTTTCTAATTCTAATATTTTAGTATCTGAAAGAATTTTTTCTGCCTGATATGATATAAATTTATTTATAAAAGTCTGTAATTGTATATCTTTCTCTTTAATTTGTTTTTTTAATTTTTCCACATAATCCACCAACTGGTCTGAACTTACTTCAAACTGATGGGATAAATTTTCTAATATTTTAATCTGTTCTTTTATCCAGTTATATGCTTCTTTTCTTGTTGCTGCTTCTATTCTTTTTACATTTTCTCCTATACTTGAAAATGCTAAAATTTTAAAAAACTCTATCTGCGAAGTGTTTTTTAAATGAATTCCCCCGCATAATTCTTTATGAAACCCACCTATATCTATAATCCGCACTCTTTCACCATATTTTTCAAGAAAATGAGCTATCACTCCTTTTGACACAGCATCCCTGAAATCTGTTTCTTCAATTATCACATCTTTATTCTGTAATATAATTGAATTAACCATATCTTCTATTTTATTAATTAATATCTGCTCAATCTTACCGGGATAAAAGAAATCAAAACGAAGTTTATCGTATCCTACATAGGAACCTGCCTGTTTGATTTCTTTCCCTAACATTTCCCTTAAACAATAGTGCAAAATATGGGTGGCTGTATGATTGGAAGATACAGACATTCTGAAATCCATTGATACTTTTACTTCTACATCCTGATTTTTTTTCACATCTGAAGAATCACCTTTGAAAAATTCTCCTGTATGAAAAATAATACCATGCTGATTGATATTTGTATCAATAACCTTGAATAACCAGTTATCTCCAATTATTTCCCCTTTATCTCCAATCTGACCGCCCTTCTCAGGGAATAAAGGTGTTTTTTCAATAACAATCTGCCATAATTTTTTTTGCGGAATATAATAAAAAGATATTACTTTAGTATTTGTCTGGCTTTCATTATATCCAGTAAAAATTGTTTCCTTTAAGGTCTGGGAAATAAAAATCGGCTCTATTCTCTCTTGAAATTTTGACTTATTTCTACTTTTAATTTTCTGTTTTTCCATAAAAACTTCAAATTCCTGCCAATCAGGATAAAAACCTTTATCAAGTGAAATTTCTTCTATAAGGTCTCTTGGTATACCCTGGGTATCATACCATTTAAAAAGAATATCCCCGGGTATAACATTATTTTTAAAAGATTTTTCCACCTGAATAAAAATTTTCTGAGAACTATCTAAAAGAATTAAAAATCTTTCTTCCTCTTCTTTGATAATATGACTTAGATATGTTTGATTTTCTTTTAAAAAAGGATAAGCATTAGACATTATTTCTATTACAGATGGCGCTATAAGATAAAGAAAAGGTTTGGAAATATTTAATTTTTTCCCCTGGTACGCAGACCTTCTTAAAATTCTTCTTAAAACATATCCCCTACCCTCATTTTCAGGAATAATACCATCACTTAAAAGAAAAACAATTGCTCTGATATGATCAACTATTATTCTGAATACCACACTTGTTTTATCAGAAAAGTTTATACCTGAGATTTCCTCAACTTTTTTTATTAAAGGGGAAAACAGGTCTGTTTCATAATTGGTAGGTGTATTTTGAATTATTCGGGAAATTCTTTCAAGACCCATCCCTGTATCAACACCTCTTCTTTTCAAGTCAAGATATGTACCATCAATCTGCTGGTCATATTGAGGGAAAACAAGATTCCAGAATTCAAGAAATCTATCACAGTCACATCCGGGTTTACAGTCTGGTTTTCCACAGGATTTTTCAAAGGTGATTCTTCAGATTTCTCCACAGTCAAAATAAAGTTCACTGCAAGGACCACAAGGACCAGTATTTCCTGCAGGACCCCAAAAATTATGACTTTTCCCAAGAGGAACAATCCTCTTTTCAGAAATAAAGTGTTTCCATATTTTTTTTGTTTCTTCATCTTCTACATAATAAGATACCCATAATTGTTCAGGTTTTATTTTTAAAACATTTACAACAAATTCCCATGCCCATTCTATCGTTTCTTTTTTAAAATAATCACCAAATGAAAAATTACCAAGCATTTCAAAAAAGGTATGATGCCTGGCACTATATCCTATTTTTTCAAGGTCGCTGTCTTTTCCTCCAGCTCTTACGCATCTCTGACAGCTAACAGCTTTTTTATATGGAAGTAGTATATTGGTGGCCCAAAATTTTTTAAATTGAACCATGCCTGCATTTGTAAAAAGAAGACTTGGGTCATCAAAGGGAATAAGACTGCTGGAAGGGACAATTTTATGACCTTTATTTTCAAAAAATTGAAGAAAAGATTTTCGTATTTCATCACTTGTCATTTTATATTATTTTTCACTCAGGCTAACCCATTGGTCCTGTCCATTTGCATATATAAGAATTGATACATCCTGGTTTTTCTTAATTTTACTAATAATATCTTGAAATTCTTTAAAACCAGTAATATTGCTGTTATCAATTTTTTTTATAATTACCCCTGATGTTATTCCCGCCTGGTCAGCAATAGAGCCTGGTTCCACCATTACAACAATAACACCTTTTATATCAGGAATATTATATTCCTGTCTTATTTTATTGGTTATCCTGCTTATAGTCATACCTTTCCATGAAACTTCACCAGAAGCATATTCTGAAGCAAGAGTGAGTTCTTTTTTGGAAGGCCTTTCTTCCACTTTTAAAGGAACTGTAATTTTCTTTTTATTTCTCCATATTGTTAAAATAACTGTTTGCCCAACTGATGTATTTGAAACATCATATTCCAGCTCCATTATATTTTTAACAGGTTTACCATTGAAATCAAGAATAATATCTCCTGATTGAAGTCCTGCTTTTTTTGCCGGAGTACCTGGAATAACGCTGGCAATCAGTGCCCCCTTTTTTGATGTTAATCCAAAAGTTTTTGCTAATTTAGATGTAAGAGGTTGAAGAAACACCCCAAGAAAACCTCTTATAACCTTTCCATGTTCTTTTAATTGAATAAAAATCTTTTTTGCTGTATTAATAGGTATTGCAAAACCAAGATTTGTAGCTACATAGGGAGCAATAATAAAGGTATTTATACCAACAACCTGCCCCTCCAAATTAACAAGTGGCCCTCCGGAATTGCCTGGATTAATCGGGGCTGAGGTCTGAATAAAACTTTCTTCCAGAGGCATACCTGAAACATACCTGCCTTTTGCACTGATAATCCCAAAGGTAACAGATTCATAAAGACCCATTGGATTTCCAATAGCAATTGCAAACTGACCAACATGAACATTATTGGAATTTCCCAATGACACAGTGGGCAGATTATTTCCAGCATTAATTTTCAAAAGAGCAAGGTCTGTCTGTGAATCTGTACCAATAACCTTTGCCTGATATTTCTTATCACTTCCAAAAACTCTTACAAAAATCTTATCCATACCTTTTACTACATGATTATTTGTTAATATATATCCATTGGGACTAACTATGAAACCTGAACCAAGATATTTTTCTTTTCTCTGGTATGTTTTTGGCTGTGAAGGTGTAGATTGACCGAAAAAGTTGCCGAAAAAATTATTCTGCCCAAAAGGATTCCAGTATCTATATGTAACTGTTTTTTCTGTTGTTATTTCTACAACTGCCGGCTTTACTTTCTTTACAACCTGAACAATATCATCCTGTAAAGCAAGAGCATTAGGGTTAACAGATACAGGTATTGATTGATTTAAAGATAATCTACCACCGACGTTTCTATTATAAGATTTTGCCTGAACAAACCATACAACCAGACCAGCCACAATAATTACCGTTATAATACCTCCTACAAGTTTTTTTATTTTTTTTGTTTCATTATTCCCTGCTTCATTTATAAAATTTCTCCATCTCATTTTTTATTCCCCCTTTTTTATTATTATTTTTTTGATAGTTTTAACCTCTATAAACCACTTTTATCCATTTTTTAGAATTGATTGATTCACTAACGGCATCAAGCACTTCCTGGGATTTTATACCATCATAAAAATTAGGTATTGGATTTTCTCCTTTATTTAAAGAAATAACCAAATCTGCCACTTCATTTATAAAAGATTCTCCATAACCAATGATATGCCCATCCGGCCAGAAATTCCCTGCGTAAGGATGGGAATTATTTGTAACATTTATAGTTCTAAAACCCTGCGAAGAAATATCATCTTCAGATGAATAATATTCAAGTTCATTAAGTCTTTCAAGATTAAAAACAATAGATCCTTTACTTCCATTAACTTCAAATCTTTGATAATTTTTCCTGCCTGTGGCAAACCTTGTTGCCTCAAAAGTTCCTACAACACCATTTTTAAATTCACATAAAAAAGAAGTAACATCATCTACATCTACAATCCCTTTTTTATTATTATTTTTTTGATAGTCAAGTCCTGTAGTCAGGTCTTCTTGTTCCTCAAGAAGGGGTCTTTCCTTGATAAATGTCTTATTCAGACCTATAACCCTATCAAAATCCCCGACAAGAAAGTGCGCAAGATCAATTAAATGTGCATTAAGGTCTCCATGAGAACCTGAGCCTGCAATATTTTTTTGTAGCCGCCATACCAGTGGAAAATCAGGATTAATAATCCAGTCCTGAAGATAAACAGCTCTGATGTGATAAATATTACCTATCTTGTTTTCAGAAATAAGTTTTTTCGCAAAAGCAATTGCCGGAAGCTTTCTATAATTAAAACTAATTGCATGTTTAACCTTATATTTTTCAACTGCTTCTAACATCTCATATGAATCCTTTAAAGTGATTGAAAGAGGTTTTTCACAAAAAACAGTTTTTCCTTCTTTTGCTGTTTCTATTACAATGTCTTTGTGAAAATTTGGAGGAGTGGTAACATCTATAAGGTCTATATCATTTCTTTTAATAAGTTTTTTCCAGTCTGTTTCAATACTTTCCCAGCCAAATTGTTCACAGGCAATTTTTAATGGTTTTTCATGTCTGCCGCATATAGATTTCATAATAATATTTACCGGCAAATTAAAAAAAAGATTTGCATTCTTATATGCAAAAGAATGTGCTTTCCCCATAAATTTGTATCCCACTAATCCTATATTTAAATTCTGTTTCATAAGATATTTTCCTCCATTTTTAGAAACATTTAACAAATTTAATCAATTTCAACAGAAACACCTTTTTCTGCGGAAAGGTATACAGCATCTATAATTTTCATTAAGATTATGGCTTCTTCTGCTCTGGAAAAAGGTTCTTCTTTTTTTAAAATAGTATTTACAAAATTTATAACAGCCCGTTCCCTGCCCATTTTTTCATCCGGTTCCACAATAATTTTTCTGTTAACAGGGCATCTATTTTCCTGTGTATATAATTCACATTCATCAATTGCAGTTTCATCTATTCCATCTCTTTTAAAAATTCTCTTTATCAGACCACCGGCTTTTGTGCCCTGAAATGTAACAGAAACTTCTTCTCTTTTATTCATTTCAGCCCATGAATTACGAATAAAAAGTACTTCCCCACCCTCAAATCTAACAAAAGCATGAGCAGCGGTTTCAACATCCATTTTGCCATCTTTTACATCCGGTATACCCCATGGACCTTTAAATTCAGGATTAGTTGAAAAATCATTAAAGATACTGGCAAGAACCCATCTGGGTTGAGGAAATTTCATAAAATATAAAGAAAGGTCTATCATATGAAGAAGGTCTATAACAGGACCTCCTCCTGAAAGATTTTTCTGGGTAAACCATCCTCCAAAACCAGGAATTCCGCATCTTCGTATCCATAATGCCTGGGCAGAATTAATTTTTCCAACAACACCTTCTTTTATATATTTCATTAAAACCTGGGATTCCGGCCTGGCTCTATTGTTAAAATCAAACATTAAAATTCTGTTTGAGTCTTTAGCAGTATTAACCATTTGAATTGTTTCATTTGCATTTAATGCCGGAGGTTTTTCACAAAATACATGTTTCCCCATTTTAAGGCAATCAATAGATACAAAGGCATGAAATTTATTAGGAACACATACACTTACAGCATCAATTTCCGGAGTCTTCTTAAACATTTCTTCATATGAAGAAAAATACTTTGGTATATTAAATTTTTTTGCCTGAACCTTTGCTCTTTCTATCTGCGTGTCAGATATTGCAGTAACATCTGCTCCGGCTTTTAAATATCCATTTATATGGTAATCCGTAATTCCACCTGCTCCAATAATTCCAACTTTTAAGTCAGCCATTTTTAATCTCCTGTTTTTTCCCATCTCTTATAATACCCTCAGCAGTCTTGATTTTATTAATTATTTGTTCTAAAATCTGAGGGTTTTCTTTTAAATAGCTTATTGCATTTTCTTTACCATTACCTATAGATTTTTCTTCAAAATAAAAATGGTTTCCTTTTTTTTCTATTATACCATATAAAACACCAGATTCAATAGCTGAACTTTCTTTTGAAATACCCTGGCCATAATAAATATCAAGTTCTGTTTCTCTAAATGGCGGGGCCACCTTGTTTTTAACAACTTTCACTCTTATTCTGTTTCCTATTAATCCCCCTTCTGAATTTTTTATATTTTCAATTTTTCGGACTTCCATTCTAACAGAAGAATAAAATTTTAAAGCCCTTCCACCAGGGGTTGTTTCAGGATTTCCAAAAAATATGCCTATCTTTTCCCTTATCTGATTTATAAAAACAGCTGCTGTCTGGGATTTACTTATATAACCTGTAAGTTTTCTTAAAGCCTGAGACATAAGTCTGGCCTGAAGTCCCATAACAGACTCTCCCATATCACCTTCAAGTTCTGACTTTGGAACAAGTGCGGCTACAGAATCAATTACAACAACATCTACAGCATTACTTCTTATCAAAGATTCAGCCACTTCAAGAGCCTGCTCCCCATAATCAGGCTGGCTTATAAGCAGGTCATTAAGATTTACACCTATTTTCTGGGCATAGTTTGGGTCAAAAGCATGTTCTACATCAATAAAAACAGCCTGACCTTTGCTTTTTTGAACTTCTGCAATAATCTGTAAAGCAAGGGTTGTTTTTCCTGATGATTCCTGACCATAAATTTCAGTAATTCTTCCTTTTGGAACACCGCCAATACCAAGAGCAATATCTAGAGAAATGGCACCTGTGGAAATAGAAGGAATTTCAATATGCGTTTTTTCCCCCAACCGCATTATTGTTCCTTTTCCAAAATCTTTCTCAATCTGTCCAATAGCCATTGATAATGCTTTTTCTTTATCCATAAGTTTTTTCTCCAAGTGTAATAGTTTTTAATATATTATATTCTGCTCCTGCTGGTTTTAGTTTACTTTCAATAATATATATTTTATTTACCATTATATTACCCCAGACAACATCCTTAAATTTTTCATACAATTGTTTAAAGGATTCTATATTTATTTTATTCTTATTTCTAGCTATTGTTATATGTTCTTTAAAATTTTTTTCCGGAGCCACATCAAATTTAGAGGCAAGTGATTCTATATCTTTCTGTATTTCCAACAAATAATTATTTTTTTCTACACCAATCCACAAAATTTTTGGATGAAAAATATTAGGGAAAACACCAAAGTTTTGTATCTGTAAAGAAAAACTTTTTTTATCAGATAAAATGGTTTCAAGGTTTTGTCCAAATTCTTTACATTGCTCCTCTGAAATCTCCCCTAAAAATTTAAGAGTCAAGTGAATGTTTTCTATCTTTGGAATACTAATCTTTGAAAAAATTTCAGAT
>JAMCZX010000040.1 GCA_023485205.1 Candidatus Omnitrophota bacterium
AGATGTCCAGGGTCTTTTAACAGGGAATACCAACACCACATCCTATGGAAACACACAAACCCTCTTCAGCCACAGTAAATACAAAAACAAATATTACGCCATAATAAAAATCAAATAGTTGTTTTATACCACTGGTTTCTTAAGTACTGTGCTGATTTCATTCCACTTCTGGGTAATAAGCCTATAAATACCAAAATATTGTTTTTTCATTTCCTCAGGACTAAAATCCTCCTTTACAGGGTCCTTTAATCTTCTAAAGCATACTCCTGCGGAATCTGTAAAAACATACCACGATTCATCTACTGTCTTCAAACATAAAGCAGGCCTATAAAACCCATCCCTGGATTGTATTGCAGATAATAAAAAAGTATATTCCATAATTTTATTATACATTAAAATTTATAATTTGTTAATGTATTTTAAGTAAATCTTATAATAGATTAATAAAAATATACTTAAAGTCTATTTTTATACAGCAAATTTATACTTATTGTCTATGGAAATAAATTGAAAGGTATTTATAATCTAATACTATCTATGGATATAAAAAAAGAGATTGGTATTAGAATAAGAGAACTAAGAAAAGAAAAAAAACTTTCACAGGAAACCCTTGCAGAAAAAGCACATCTTCATCCCACATATATTAGTTCAGTAGAAAGAGGAGAACGAAATCTTTCTCTGGAAAGTCTAAAGAAAATTGCTGACGGACTTGGTGTAAAAATGAAAGACCTTTTTAATAGATTTGAACATACTCAGAAAAGATATATTTTGGCAGAAAAAGTTGCAGATTATTTAAAAACAAAAAACTTAGACCAGCTGGAAAAAATTGAAAAAATAATAAAAACTATCCTTGATTGATATATTTACACTTAAGTGGGTATATATTTCTTTAAAAATTTACCTGTATAAGAATTTTTATTCTTTATAATGTCTTCAGGAGTACCTGCACATACTAAATACCCTCCCTTATCTCCTCCCTCAGGACCTAAATCTATAACATAATCAGCACATTTAATAACTTCAAGATTATGTTCTATAACAATAATTGTAGAACCTTTATCAGCCAGTCTATAGATAATATCCAGCAGCTTCTGAATATCATAAATATGCAGCCCTGTTGTAGGTTCATCAAGAATATATAATGTCCTTTCATTTCCTTTTTTTGATAATTCTGTGGCAAGTTTAACCCTCTGGGCTTCTCCACCTGATAATGTTGTTGCTGATTGACCAAGTTCCAAATATCCAAGTCCTACATCATAAAGTGTTTGAATTTTATTTTTTATCTGGGAAATATTCTCAAAAAATTTAAGAGCCTCATCTATTTTCATTGAAAGAATTTCTGCTATATTTTTACCTTTAAATTTTATATCAAGTGTTTCTTTGTTATATCTATTGCCTTTGCATACCTCACAAGGGATATAAACATCCGGAAGAAAATGCATTTCAATCTTCGTTATACCCTCACCCATGCATGCTTCACATCTGCCATCTTTAACATTAAAACTAAATCTTCCTGGTTTATATCCTCTTATTCGTGCCTCCTGAGTTTTTGAAAAAATTTCTCTGATATATGTAAATGCTCCTGTATATGTTGCCGGATTTGACCGTGGTGTTCTTCCTATGGGAGACTGGTCAATTATGACAACCTTATCAATGTGTTCTGTGCCAATTATAGCCTTATATTTCCCGGGAAGTTCTTTGCTGTCATATAAAATTTTTCTTAAACCTTTACTTAAGATGTCATCAACAAGACTGCTTTTGCCTGAACCACTTACCCCTGCAACACATATAAATAAACCTATTGGGAATTTAATATCTATATTTTTCAAATTATTATGCTGGGCACCAATAACTTCAATAAATTTTCCATCCGGTTTTTTTCTTTGATTTTTGAAGGCAATTTTATACATCCCGGAGAAATATTTCCCTGTTATTGATTCAGGTGAGTTTTTTATATCTGTAAGAGTTCCAGCACCAATAATATTACCCCCTTGTTTTCCAGCCCCCGGGCCAAGGTCAATAATAAAATCTGCATTTTCTATCATATCCTCATCATGCTCAATCACAACTACTGTATTACCAATATCCCTTAAATGTTTCAGGGTTGTTATAAGCCGCTGGTTATCTCTTGGATGAAGACCAATACTTGGTTCATCAAGTATATAAAGCACTCCAACAAGACCGGAACCAATCTGGGTTGCAAGTCTTATCCTTTCAGCCTCACCACCTGAAAGTGTATGTGTCATTCTATCAAGTGTAAGATAATCAAGCCCTACTTCCTGAAGAAATGATAATCTGCTTATAATTTCTTTTAATATCTGCTGTGCTATTATTTTTTCTTTTTCTTTAAGTGTCAGATTAAGAAAAAAATCTTTGACATGCCCTACACTCATAGAACAAACTTCCATAATTGATTTTTCTCCAACTGTAACAGCAAGAGATTCTGGTTTAAGTCTGCCTCCTTTACAGGATGGACAGGAAAGTTCTCTCATATATTTCATTATTTCTTCTTTTCTATGCTGACTTTCTGTTTGATGAAAAAGTCTTTCAAGATTAGGAATAACCCCTTCAAATTCATATTCATTAGAACCGTAAAGAATAATATTCAATTGCTCTTTTGTAAGGTCTGCAGGTCTATCATCAAGATTTTTTCCAAGATAAGAAAGAATATTTCTTAAAAGTCCTCTATAATAAAAAAACAATCCTCTGCCTCCTGCCTCCTGCCATGGTTTTATTGCTCCTGCCCTGAAGGTTTTGGTTTTATCCGGAATTACAAGGTCAGGGGCTATTTTTATTAAAAAGCCTAATCCTTTGCATTCCTGACAGGCACCATAAGGACTATTAAAAGAGAAATTTCTTGGAGCAAGTTCTTCAAAACTTATTCCACATACAGGGCATCCATATTTTTCACTAAACAATGTATCTTTTCCTTTATTATTTATTATAACAAGCCCTTTTCCTATTTTCAGGGCAAGTTCTATACTCTCTGCTATCCTGCTATGTTCTTCAGAAGTTTTTAGCCTGTCTATAAATATTTCTATTGTATGTGCCTTGTATCTTTCAATCTGAATTTTTTCATCAATATCATAAATCTTCCCGTCAATCCTTGCTTTTAAAAATCCTGCCTTTTTTATATCATCAAATATATTTTTATATTGTCCCTTTCTCCCTCTTACAAGCGGAGCTAAAATATTTATTTCACTAACAGGCATCTGAATAATGCTGTCCACTATTTCTGAAGATGAAAAACGGCTGATTTTTCTTCCACATTTATAACAATGAGGAATCCCAACCCTGGAAAAAAGAAGCCTGAGATAATCATATATTTCAGTAGTTGTTGCCACTATGGAACGGGGATTTGAGGCAGATTTTCTCTGTTCTATTGCAATTGCAGGCGGAAGTCCTATAATATTATCAACATCCGGTTTTTTCATCTGTTCAAGAAATTGTCTTGCATAGGTTGAAAGACTTTCTATATACCTTCTCTGTCCTTCTGCATAAAGCGTATCAAAAGCAAGAGAAGATTTCCCTGAACCTGAAATTCCGGTAACTACAACCAATTTATTCCGTGGTATTTCTATGTTGATATTTTTAAGATTATGTTCCCGCGCGCCCTGAATAATAATTTTTTCTTCCATTTTTATTTTTTTTGTTTCCACCTTGGACCTAAAGGTGTATCCTCTAAAATAATTCCTTTTTCCTGAAGAATACTGCGTATTTTATCTGCCTGAGAAAAATCTTTTTCTTTCCTTGCCTGTTCTCTTTTTTCTATAAGAGTTAAAATTTCTGCATCTATTGAATCTTCAAATGGTTTTAAAACTTGTAAGACATAATCAACTTTTTCTATTATTTTACTTATTTCTTCTAAATTTTCCCGGTTTATATTGTTTTCTGTAATAGAATTATTAGTACTATGCATTAACTCAAATATTCCGGCTAAAGCCATTGATATGTTTAAATCATCTCCAAGAGATTCCCGAAAAATATTTTCAGTTTTTATACACTGCTGTGAAATCTGTTCATTTTTTCTTTCATCTATATTAAGAAATTTTATTCTTCTGTAAAAATCATTCCATCTATCCACTGTGTTTTTCGCCTGCTGGAGAGATTTTTCTGTAAAATTAAGAGGGTCCCTATAGTGCGTGGACATCAAAAGATATCTTATTGCCACAGGGTCATAACCTTTTTTCAGTAAATCCCTTAGTGTATAAAAATTCCCTTTGGATTTTGACATTTTTTCCCCATTAACCATCAGATGCTGACAATGAAGCCAATATTTTACAAAGGGTTTACCAGTTGCCATTTCACACTGGGCAATCTCATTTTCATGGTGAGGAAAAATATTATCAACACCCCCTGTATGCATATCAAATGTTTCTCCTAAATATTTCATGCCCATTGCCGAACATTCAATATGCCATCCGGGTCTTCCTTTTCCAATTTCTGTATCCCATGAGAAATCATCTTTTTCCCCTTTCCATAAAACAAAATCCCTGGCAGATTCTTTTTCATACTCATCAGCATCAACACTGGTACCTGTTTTTATTTTTGAGAAATCAAAATGTGATAGCCTGCCATACTCAGGGAAAGAAGATATTCTGAAATATATTGAATTTTCTTTTTTATAAGCATGTCCCTTCTCAAGAAGAGTTTTAATAAGGTTTACCATTTCCGGAATATTTTCAGTTGCCCTTGAAAATATAATATTATCTGTTTTAATTCTTAATTTTTTTATATCTTCAAAAAAAAGCCTCTATATATTTTTCAGAAATTGATTTAAAGAAATGTTTTCTTTTAGGGCGCCAATGATTGTTTTATCATCAATATCAGTAATATTCATTACCCGTTTTACTGTAAAGCCTTCATATTCCAAAAATCTATGCAGTATATCTTCAAAGATATAGGCACGAAAATTACCTATATGAGCAAAATCATAAACTGTAGGACCACAGGTATATATTTTTACAATTTTGTCTTCTATCGGTTGAAAAATTTCTTTTTTTCTGGTTAATGTATTAAAAAATGTAATCATTTATTTTCTTAGGATATTATGATACCTGATTGTTTCTCTTATAAGAGTAAATAAACCTATAAATAAAACAACAAATATTACAAGAAAAAATCCTATTCCAAGATTATGTAAATTATGTACATGTATAGTGGTTATTATATTAAAACTCATTATCTTGGGAAAAATAAGGCCGATAATTCCTGCTATAAAAAATAATAATCCTCCATAAAACAGTGTTCTACCGGCTGTAAGATTGGAAATCCTCCGGGTTATTTCTGCAGGAAGTTTAAGATTTTTACTTAACCATCCAAAAGATGCCCCTGCAAAAATTTGAACTGTTGTTGTCCCCAGACCAAAAAGAAAGCCGGGAATCCAACCCATATAAGCATTTGGCATAGAAGGAGACAGCACTGTATATAAAATCAGGGCAAAAGCTCCAAAACCCCAGCCTGCAATAAAACCATGGAAAAGAGCCATCCTCACTGATGTTTTATGCGGACTACATTCTATTCCTTCACAAACCTCCTTGTGGTGAATTCTATCTATTCTGTCAAAATGTATATGAAAAATATCATTAAATCTAAACACATATATTCCACCAAGAGCCATAGCAATACCAACTATCATGTAAACAATATAGTCAGCAGAAGGCGCTGATAAAAATTTTATCAGAGAAAAATATGCAAGCTGACTTGCTATTGCCCTTTGCAGAGTAAAAGCCAGAGAAAAAACAAGCCCGATTATAAAACCTTTTTTTGCTGAATAACTTCCGATAGAATAGCTAAATGTAATTGGCCAGGTATGTTCATCAGGAGTAATCCCATGAACTATGCCCAATAAATATGACAATAAACATGTTACATATACTGAACTTTGTTTTGAGACATTGAATAAATCTATTCCAGTCATAACTATATATTATACCATATAGTCTGGGCATATATTATATTTCTAATTCTTCACCAATAAACTCTTCTTCTATTATCATCTTCATTTCCTCTTTTTTTATTGGAGTTTTAATTGCTATAAAGAAAAATAAAATTGCAATTATAACAACTACCACCAAGTCATAAGGAGATTTTATTATATTTGTTCCTCCAAAATTTGAACTTCCCAAAAAGGATATACAAAGAATAGTTAGCATATAAAATATAAACCAGAGACCAGGTATAACTGTTTCTTTAAATTTATGTTTGATTTGGTAAAAATTAGTAAAAACAAAAATTAAAATTCCTGCAAATATCCCCATAGCCAATTTTTCTAAAACTTTAAAATTGGTCCAATATATTATGAGAGTTCCAATGATAAAAGCCGTCAGGGAAATAATATTGGCATACGGCAAAAAAAATGGTCTTTTTTTATCAGGTTCTAATTTTCTAAATACTATAAGGGCAATAGGGCCTAAAATATATGTAAAAACAATACCTGATGTTATTATTCCAACAAGAGACTGCCAGCTTGGAAATGGAAGCAGGTATAATACTGATATAAAAAATGTAAAAATAAGAGATATATAAGGAATTCCATATTTATTCAGGTTTGAATAAAATCTTTTTGGTAAAAACTTCATTTTTGCCATAGCAAAGGTAACTCTTGTTGTTGTTCCTAAATAAACAAGCCCTGTTGCAAAAGGGGATATTATTGCCCCAATAATAATTAACAGAGCAAACATAGGGAGTTTATAAAATTGAAATAAACTTACAAAAGAAGAAGTATAAAATATATTGCCCCAGTTATTATTTTGTACATCTGGAACAGATATGATAAAACTGAATGCAAGTAATGTATATATTATAACGCCAATAGCTACGGATAATATTGTGGCTATAGGAACATCCCTGCCCGGATTTCTTGCCTCCCCTGATAATTCTATAGCCTGCCTAAACCCTAAATAAGAAAACATTATCCCGCCCAAAGATATACTTTTCATTATTCCATCGTATCCATAAGGAATAAGATTATAGGTTGTGATATTCTTAATACTTCCGTTTTTAATAGAAATATAAATAAGTAATATTGCTGTTATTACCGGAATCAAAATTTTAAAATATGTAAGAAAATTATTAGCTTTTGTAAATATTTTTGCTCCAAACAAATTCAGCAAAAAGAAAATCAACAGGATAAAAAAAGCAAATATTAAGCCTTCATGGGTAAGAGATTTATTAATAAAAAGTGTATGGATATATGAATTAAGATACTGAACCGTAGCTTCTGTTTCAATACAACTAACAGCAGCTCCGGCAATAATAAGTATCCAGCTTGTTATAAATCCCAAAAAAGCGCCATGTGTATATTTAGGATATCTTGCAACCCCTCCTGTTAAAGGAAACATACTTCCAATTTCACTGTATACCAGAGAAAGAAGAATTATGGCAAATCCGCTTATAAACCAGGCAAAAATTGAAGAAGGACCTGCATATTTTGCACTTAATGCTATTCCAAGTAGCCAGCCTGAACCAATAATGGCACTGGTTGAAGCAAATGTAAGCTGTAAAAGATTAAGAGACCTTTTCATCTGATTATTATACCTGCATATCCAACAACCTGCTGGTAATCGCCAGTAATATCCCCGCTTGTTTTATAATCAATAATTTCTACGTTTTTAGCCCCAAGATTTTTTGATGCGATTATTGCTGTTATAATAGAACCATATCCACAAATTGAAATATCTTTTTCTGCAATTCTCTCAATGAAAAGGTCCTCATTTAAAGATATTATCGCCTCCATTGCATATTTATCATTTTCTTCAGCTGTTTGTTGGGTTTCATAGTGTGTAAAATCTGAACTGGCAACTATCAGTACTTTTTCATTATAGTCTTTTATCCCTTGAGAAATTGCATTACCTATTTCATCCCAGGCAACAGAATCTAATGCCCCGGATAAAACAATAGGAACAATCTTTATATTACTTTTTATATATTGAAGAAAAGGAACCTGCACTTCCAGGGAATGTTCCTGGTTATGAGCAAGAGTATCCGTCTGTAAATATTTACTGTTTTCAATAATTTTTCCGGCAAGTATTTTATTTATCTCAACATCTCCTAATGGTGTTTTCCATACCCCTTCTTCCATGACTGCAAAAGGCTCTCCAAAACCATGATGATTTGGACCTAATATAATCACATTATCCGGAATTTCTATTCTTCCATAAATACTGCCTGCAATTCTTCCTGAGTAAATGTAGCCTGCATGAGGACAAATAACTGAAATAGCCTGGTGTTTTTCTTTAAAAGGTTTTATATATTCTTTTAGCATTTTTAAAAGAGATGGTTTATCTGCCGGATAAAAATACCCATCAACTACCGGGTTTCTAATTTTTTCCATATTTCTCCAGTCTTTTAAAAAATTCTTTTTCTATATTTTCAGAATTATATGTACCTATAACCAATCCTTTTTCAAAAAGAATAAATTTCTTTTTACCTCCTGCGATTCCTATATCAGCCTGTTTTGCTTCTCCAGGACCATTTACACTACAACCCATAAGTGCAATTTTAAGATTGTTTATTGACGGATATCTTTTGGAAAACAAAATAATTTTATTTCTAAATTTTTTAGATATATTATACAGAGGAACTTCACATCTTCCACATGTAGGACATGAAATAATCTCAGGTTCAAATTTTCTCAATTCAAGAGATTGCAAAATAGATTTTGTCCACTCCACCTCTTCCTCAGGTTTTTCTGTAAGAGATACACGGATAGTATCTCCTATTCCTTCATTTAAAAGCAATCCTATACCCATAACACTCTTTGAAACAGCAATATAACCGCTACCGGCCTCTGTAATGCCAAGATGAAACGGATAATTACATATTTTTGAAATATTTCTGTAGGCTTCCACTGTTGCATAAACAAAAGGAGTTTTTAAAGAAATAATTAAATCAAAATAATTATTATCTTCACAAAAATGTATTATATCAGCAGCAAAACTCACAAGGTCCCCCAAAAGGTCATTTTTTAATGGTATTGACCCTGAATTAAAACCCAATCTTATAGGAATTTTTCTCTCTTTTGCCATGTTTAAAATTTCTTTTAAATTGTTTCTTTTTATATTCCCCGGATTTACACGAACTTTATCTATACCAGCTTCAATAGAATAGAATGCCAATCTATAATCAAAATGAATATCAGCAACTAATGGAATAGAAAATTTTTTCTTTAAAATTGGAATTGTTTTTATATCTTCTTTATCTAAAATTGCTATACGAATAATTTCAGCTCCTTTTTTTATTAAAGAAGAAACCTGTTTTATAAGAGGTTGTTGCAAGGATGTAGGAATTTTTGTCATAGATTGAACTGAAATTGGTGCATCTGCCCCGATATAAATACTGCCCACTTTTATTTTTCTTGTTTTTCTTCGTTTTATCATTTTATATTATTTTACCATAAAATAAAGGGAAAATATTAATCTCCCCAGGCAAATAAAATTATAAGTCGCAATTTATATTTTTTTGACGAATATTTTAAAAAATTGTAATATTTAAAATTATGGATGAAGAAATAAAAAAATTAGTGGAGATTCAAAATGTTGATATCAAAATAATGGATATAACCCAACAAATTGTATTTTTACCTGAAGAATTTCAAAATTTTAAAAGTGTTTTTGAAAAAAAAGAAAAAGAAAAAAAAGAAAAAGAAAAAATTCATACAGGGATAAAAGTAGAAAGAAGACAGCAGGAAACAGAATTAAAAGCCATAGAAGACCAAATTGCTTCTCTACAAAAAAAACAAAATGAAGTAAAAACAAATAAAGAGTATACCGCTTTCCTTGATGAAATAGAAAATTTTAAAAAAAAGGCCTCTGCTATAGAAGATTCTATCTTAAATCTTATGGAAAGTGATGAAAAGATTACAGAACAAGGAAAAATTTTTTCTGAAGAAATAGAAT
>JAMCZX010000008.1:0-8330 GCA_023485205.1 Candidatus Omnitrophota bacterium
AATATGAGAAGAGTATATTTATCTGGTTCCAGCATACAGGGAAACAATATATATATAAAGGGAGAATCTTTTCATTATGTTAAAAATGTATTAAGACTGACGGCAGAAGATATTTTTATTGGTTTTGATGGCAGCGGGTGGGAGTATACCCTTGAAATAAAAGAAATTCATAATAGTGAAATTGAATCAGAAATAAAAGAAAAAAGAAAAGTTTTTGAAACTGAACCAGACCTTGAAATAATTTTATGTATTGCTTTAACAAAAAATAAGGTTTTTGATAAGGTAATAGAAAAGGCAGCAGAGATTGGAGTGAAACAAATTATTCCTATTCAGACAACAAGATGTATTGTTGGAATTGAAAGAGAAAACATTGAAAACAAATTACAACGCTGGAGAAAAATTTTATCTGAAGGAAGTAAAATTTCAGGTAGTGCAAGGATTTCTGATATAATAAAACCTATCTCTTTTAATGAAGCGATAAATATTAAGTCGGATTATTCAATCTTTTTCTGGGAACAGGCAGAAGATTCTTTAAAAAATATTTTAAAAAGTATAAAGATAAAATCAGAAACAAAGATAAAAATTTTTATTGGTCCTGAAGGGGGTTTTACACAACAAGAGGCGGAAATTGCAAAACATTCTGGTTCTTTTATTGCAAGTCTTGGAAAAAGAATTTTAAGGGTGGAAACAGCCGTGATTATCGCTCTTGGTTTAATTTTTTATCAATATGACAACAAATAAAAAATTTATTCTTCTGATTATTATTATTTTACTGGTAAAAATTTTTCTTTCTGTAATTGTTCCTCTTACAGGAGATGAAGCATATTTTATCATTACTGGCAAATATCATCTTGCCTGGGGGTATTATGAACATCCGCCTATAATTTGGTGGTTGGCATACCTGCTGTCTGGTTTTGGCAGGTATAATCCGCCGATATTTGTCTATAGATTGTTTTCTGTTTTTAGTACTGTTCTTATTGGAATTATAATGTTTTTATTTTTAAAAGAATACGACAGAGAAAAAGCTTTTCTTATTTCTTCCATCTTTCTTCTTTCTCCGTTAAATATTCTTGCGGTTGTTTTTGTTAATGATATTCCTCTTGTGCTTTTCACATTTTTATCCGGTCTTTTTTTCTTTTATGGAATAAAAAGAGAAAAAACAAAATATTTTATCTGGTCAGGTATCTTTTTTGGACTTGCTTTTTTATGCAAATATTTTGCTGTTTTATACTTTTTATCTCTGCTTTTATTTTGTATTTATAATAAAAAAAACTGGAAAAATTTTTGGATTTTTGTTCTTTCATCTTTTCCGCTGGTTTTCATTAATGCTTACTGGAATTATACTCACCAGTGGGTTAACCTTATGTTTAATCTGATATATAGAAATAAGCATTTCTTTTTTAAACCTAAACATATTTTAATGTTTTTTATATACCAGATTTATCTTATAACACCGTGGGTTTTATACTATATTATAAGAAAGGGTAAAAAATTCTTTGCTTTTTCAGAAAAAAAGTTTTTATTCTTTATTTTTCTGTATATTATTCCTATTCTTTTTTTAACTTATATCTCTTTCAAAACAGGTGTGGGTATCCATTGGACTATTTCTTTTCTTCCATTTTTATTCCTTTGCATAATAACACTTGAAATATATCAACTGAAAAATAGTTTTAAATATAATATTTTCTTCGCAGGTTTGCAGATTTTATTTATTTCTATAATATGTTTACTTCCAATTACTTCATTGAAAAAAATATTAAAAAACTTTCATAAAAATAGTGGATATAGTGATATTGTAATGTTTAAAACGCCTGAAAAAATCTGTAAAAGAATTAATAAATTTCCTTCTACATATATACTTGCGGCTCAGGGTTATACAGGAGCCTCTATTATGTCTTTTTATGATAAGAAATATTTTGTGATTTTTGGGAGTCTTTCACATAGTGGCAGAGAAGATGATTTAATTTCTAATTTTACAGAGTTTAATGGAAAAGATTTTTTGATATTTTGCCCTGAAAAACCAGATAAAAAATTTTATAAACAATTTTTTAAGAAGGTGAAAATTGTAACAGAAAAAATTGAAGGGGCAAACATTTATTTTGTTTTAGGTAAACAGTTTATATTTAAAAATTACAGAAATATTATACTAAAAAAAGTTCTAAAAGATTATTGGACTGTTCCCAAATTTTTACCCCATTCTGGAAATCCTTTTAAGAAAAAATATAATCTATGAAAAAAATTGTTATTGTTTGTGGAGAAATTTCTGGTTTTTCTTATGCCAAGATGATTATGAAGTATATTAAAAAGATTAATCCCTCAGTAGAAATCCTTGGTGCTGGAGGAAAAAGTCTTGAAAAATATGGAATAAGAATAATAGAAGAATATCCTTCTTCCGGCTTTATTGGGTTTACAGATGTATTTTTACATATTATATCTTTTGCAAGATTTTTAAAAAGAGCAGAGAAAAAAATAAAATTAGAAAAACCGGATTTAATTGTTTTTATTGATAACCCTGGATTTAATCTTCAACTTGCCAAAAGACTGGGGGACTTAAAAAAAATTTATTATATCCCTCCAAAAGTCTGGGCTCATGATTATAAAAGAATAAAAATAATAAAAAAATATTTTTCTTCAGTAATTACCATATTTCCATTTGAAAATGCCATATATCAGAAAGAAAATATTCCATCTTTTTATTTTGGTCATCCTATCGTTGATTTAATTGAGTCCCAAAACATTAAAGAGGATTTTTGGATAAAAACAGGATTGAATAAGACAAAAAGAATTATAGGACTTTTCCCAGGCAGTAGAAAATCAGAAATTTCAAATATTTTGCCTGTTCTTTTAAAAATTGCCATAGAAATAAGTCGTACATTGCCTGACCTACAGTTTATAATTTCTTCAGCCTCTGAAGAAATGAAGAATATAATTTCCAGTATTCAGAAGAAATTTAATACATATTTCCCTGTTTGGGAAGAAAATTCACAGTCTATTGTTTATGTTTCATCTTTGTGCTTTTGTGCTTCTGGTACAATGAATCTTGAAGTTGCACTTATTGGTAAACCCATGTGTGTTTTTTATAAAATGAATTTTATAAATTATTTAATTTTAAAATTTATGATAAAATTGCCCTATATCAGTCCTGTGAATATTATCTATGGTAAAAAAATTGTTCCTGAATTTTTACAAAATATGCCTTATAAAGAAATTCAGAAAAGATGTATTTTATTGCTGGATAATAAAGAAGAAATAGAAAAACAAAAAAATAGTTTTCAAGAAATAAAAAAAATATGTGGGACCCCTATTATAAGTGAAAAAATATCTGAATTTATATTAAAAAATGTTTAAAGAATTTCTTAAAATACGAAAATATGTAAAATTTTCCTATCCATATCTTATAGGTGGTATTATTGCAAGTATTGTAACGAGTGTAACATCTGGTATATCATTTCTTTCCATAGTTCCTTTAATGGATAAAATTTTTGCTAAAACAGGGATTGTTCTTCCCAAAAATCTTGCAGATTTTCATTTTTTTGATGTTTTTGTGGCACATCTTAATATTTTACCTTCATTGGTTCTTTTAAGATACATTTTATTTTTTATTATTTTTGTTATTTTTTTAAAAGGACTTACATTCTATCTTGAAACTTATTTTCTTAGTTATTTTAGTAATGAAATTACCAGAGATATAAGAAAAAAAATATATGAAAAGATTCAATATTTTTCAATGAAGTTTTTTACCAGGAAAAGAACCGGGGAAATTACAACAAGAATTACCTATGATGTAGGTCTTGTTAGTAATATATTTTCAAGGGAAATTCCTCTTATTTTTATGAAGTCTATTGAATCTATTTTCTATTTACTTGTAATTTTTTTTATTGACTGGAAGCTCAGCCTTTCTGTGATAATTATTCTTCCTATAATTATTTTCCCGATATTAAATCTTGGTAAAAAATTGAGAAAACTAACAGGTCAGATTCAAAGCAATTATGCTAATCTTGGTAATGTTATTTCTGAAAGTATATATGCACAACCTGTTATAAAAGCATATAATCAGGAAGAAAGAATAATAAAAAAATTTTCTGAAGAAAATAATTCAATATTCAGACTGACTATATCAATTATAAAAAGAACCGGTGCCATAAGTCCTTTTACTGAAATTGTTACTACAATTGTAGCCTGTTTTATCATATTTATGGGAGTAGAAAAAGTACTTTCAGGAAGTTTTTCCCCTGGTTTTCTTCTTTTATATCTTACATGTTTGGGCTCATTGATTAATCCTGTAAAAACGATTCTTTCTTCTGCAACCTCTGTGTATCAATCAAGTTCTGCTTTTCCGCGTATTTATAGTATTCTTGAAGAAGAGACAGAAGTTAAGGATTATGGACAGGAAGAATTTGTTGGAATAAAAAAAGAGATAGAATTTTCCCATGTGTGGTTTAAATATGCAAACATAGATGTAATTAAAGATTTTAATCTTAAGATAAAAGCAGGTGAAAAAATTGGTGTTGTAGGTCATATTGGTGCGGGTAAAAGTACAATTTCCGGACTTCTTCTTCGCTTTTATGCTCCGGAAAAGGGAGAAATTCTATTTGATGGTAAACCAATAAATACCTTTACTATGCATAGTTTAAGAGAACATATTGGTCTTGTAACACAGGAGCCATTCTTGTTTTCTGATACGATAAGAAATAATATTATTTTTGGTTTAAAAGATATAAGTGATGAAAAATTTGAGAATATTGTGAAAATAACAAGAGTTTCAGAATTTATTGAAAGTTTTCCCCAGGAATATGAAACAGTTATTGGAGAAAGAGGATTGACACTTTCAGGAGGACAAAAACAGCTGATATGTCTTGCCCGTGCAATGTTAAAAAACCCATCTATTTTAATTCTTGATGAAATTAGTGCGTCTTTGGATGCTGATTCTGAAAAATTTCTTCATCAGGCGCTGGATAATGTTATAGCAAATAGGACAGTTATATTTATAGCCCATAGATTGTCCACAGTAAAAAATTTAGATAGAATTATTGTTTTAAAAAAAGGACAAATAGAAGAAGAAGGGACCCACCAGCAGCTTTTAATAAAAAACGGATTATATGCCTATCTATGGGGTCTTCAATATTCACAGGCGAAATCCAGTTAACAAATAGTAAAATTATGTGGAGAATAATTATTTCAGGAGAATGTAGTCCATATATTAATATGGGCATTGATTATGCTTTATGGAAGGCTGTGAAAGATAAAAAATCCTCTCCGGTTCTGAGATTTTATTTATGGAATCCACCTTCTGTTTCTCTGGGTTATGGGCAACAGGCAGACGCTCTTGTTCATATGGATTTCTGTAAAAAAAATAATATTCCTGTTGTACAGAGACCAACCGGTGGAAGTGCAATATTTCATGATAAAGAGCTCACCTATTCTTTTTGCGGGCATACAGATTCTTATAAGGATTTTTATTCTCCTTTTTCTTCATATATATCTATATGTAATGCACTTAAATCAGGGATAGAAAAATTAGGTATTGATATGAAAATAAGAGGATTTTCTGAAGGAAAAGAACCTTCCATGACAAAAATTCCATGTTTTTTCCTTTCTTCCAAATATGACCTTGTTATAGATAATAAAAAAGTTATAGGAAGCGCTCAAAAACGGGATAAGGAATCATTTCTTCAGCATGGTTCAATCCTTATGGAAGTAAGAAAAAATTTATGGTCCGGAATTTTCAAAGATAGCAGGGATAAGGATTTTGATAAGATAGCAGGAATCTATGATTTTGTTAAAAGAACAATTCCAATAGAAAACCTTATAGAAAATATTATAGGTGGATTTAAAGAAATATTTGACAGGGAATTTTTTATTAATATACTTACGGATGAAGAAGAAAAAAATTCCCATATTTTTGCTTCAACCTTATTTAACAATTTATTATAAAAAACATAGGAGAAAAAAATGAAATTGGAAAGTAGATTCAGTATTCCTTGTATTTTATCAGATAACATGGTTTTGCAGAGAGGAAAAAAAATTAATATTTGGGGTTGGGCTGAACCCGAAGATCAAATTTATGTGGAATTTTCAAGGCAGCAAAAAAACATAAAAACCGATAAAAAAGGCAAGTGGTCTGTTTTTTTTGAACCGGAACTCTTTTCTTGTTTGGGTAAGGATATGTTTATTTATTCAAAAAAAGAAAATAAAAAAATACAGATTAAAAATATTCTTATTGGTGATGTCTGGGTTTGTTCAGGACAGTCAAATATGGAGTGGCCTCTTGATTCTGCCCTCAATGCGGAAGAGGAGATAGAAAATGCAAATTATCCAAATATACGATTGTTTTCAGTCCCTTTAAAAGCCCATTTAACCCCTGACGGTGATGTTTTGGGCCATTGGACTTGTTGTTCTCCTGAAACAGTTGGGAAATTTTCTGCTGTAGGTTATTTTTTTGGTCGTGAAATTCATAGGAAGACAGGTATTCCAATTGGACTTATCAACTCATCCTGGGGCGGTACAATTGCCGAAGCATGGACTTCCCGGGAAGTCTTGATTTCAGATAAGAATTTTAAAAAAGTTGTAAAGGAATATGAAGAGGAACTGTTTAATCCGGACTCAAAGAAAATTTTTTTGGAGCAGCAAAGAAAATGGGGGGAAAAATATGATATCAAGGACTTAAAAAATCAGGGGGAAATTGATGGATGGCATAATATTGAGTTAGATAATTCCGAATGGAGAAATATGTCTCTTCCTGGAAACTGGCAATCTGTCGGGCACAATTATAGCGGAATATTCTGGTTCCGTAAAGAAATTCAGATACCTGGTGACTGGAAAGGGAAAGCCCTGACACTAAGTCTTGGACCTACGGACAAATCTGACATTACATATTTTAATGGGGTAAAGATTGGGAGCATTAATATGGAACAGCGTCTGGATGCCTGGTGCACACCACGTATTTATACGGTTCCGGGAAAACTGGTCAATACTGGGAAAAATGTAATTTCTGTAAGAGTTTTCAGTAATATTTATCAGGGTGGGTTTATAGGTAGACCTCTTCAGATGAAGATTTTCCCTGTTGACAATGAAACCTCAGCCATTCCTCTTGCAGGGATATGGAAATACAGAATTGAAGCAAACTTTGGACTTATTCCTCCTCCTCCGGCAGGTCCTCGTGGAGAAGGTAATGCTAATTCACCATATATTCTTTTTGATAATATGATAAAACCGCTAATAAAATACAGAATCTGTGGCGCAATCTGGTACCAGGGTGAATCAAACGTGGATAAAGCAAAACAATATCGTATCCTTTTTTCTCTTATGATTAAAAGCTGGCGTAAGGCGTGGAAGCAGGGAAATTTTCCTTTTTTATATGTTCAGCTTGCAAATTATATGATGCCTAAGGGCGAACCTTCGGATAGTGCCTGGGCAGAACTTCGTGAGGCACAGACGCTGACTCTGTCTGTCTCTAACACCGGTATGGCAGTGGCAATTGATATTGGTGAGGCAGGGGACATTCATCCTCGTAACAAGCAGGATGTAGGTATACGGCTTTCACTGCCGGCTCTTGATATGACATGCGATTTTAAAAATCTTGTTTATTCAGGGCCTATTTATAAATCAATGCTTATTGAAAAAAATAAAATCAGGATTAAATTTGATTATACAGCTGGAGGACTTATTTGTCATGGTAAGTATTTAAAAGGATTTAGTATATCAGGAAAAAATAAAAAATTTGTATGGGCTGAGGCTGTTGTAGAAAATAATGAAGTTGTAATATCAAGTCCTAAAATTTTAAAACCTGTAGCGGTACGATATGCGTGGGCAGATAATCCTGAATGCAATCTTTATAATTCCTCCGGCCTGCCGGCTTCACCATTTCGTACTGATAACTGGTAAAAGATAAAAAAAAATTACTTCAATTTTTAACTCAAATTTCAAAAAATTTGACAAGAATTTTAATATGTATAAAATTAATTCTTTACTTACCTTTACTTAATAGATAGTAAAAAAACAAAAAAATTATTGACAATACATTTTTGTTCAGGTATAATTAAATAGAAAGATTTGTTCTTTGACAATTATAAATTTAAATTTGTAGTTAAGCTACTAAGAGCGTATAACGAATGCCTTGGCGAAAACTAGCGAAGAAGGGCGTGGTAAGCTGCGATAAGTCTCGGGTAGGTGCAAATAACCTTTTATCCGGGAATTCCCGAATGGGGAAACCCATCATGAAGTTAATTCATGATATTTTCTATTTTAAATAGAAAAAGCGAACCAGGGGAAGTGAACCATCTCAGTACCCTGAGGAAAAGAAAGAAAGTCTCGATTCCCTAAGTAGCGGC
>JAMCZX010000008.1:8395-9656 GCA_023485205.1 Candidatus Omnitrophota bacterium
AACATAGTCGTGTTCAATATCCGGGGTTGCAGGACCGGAAAATGGGAAAGACTATTTTCCCTGCATGTTTACAAATTTCTAGATTAGTTGAATGACATGGAAAGGTCAACCATAGAAGGTAACAGTCCTGTAAGCGAAAATCTGGAAATACATGTTTTTGTTTCCTAAGTACCACGAAGGAATCGAGAAGCTTCGTGGGAAGCCGGAAGGACCATCTTCCAAGACTAAATATATGTTTTCGACCGATAGTGCACAAGTACCGCGAGGGAAAGGTGAAAAGAACCCCGGGAGGGGAGTGAAATAGAACCTGAAATTGTACGCCTACAAGCAGTCGGAGTCTGATTTTTTTCGGATGACGACGTGCCTATTGAAGAATGAGCCTGCGAGTTATTGACAGTGGCAAGATTAATCCATATTAATGGAGGAGTCGGAGCGAAAGCGAATGGTACAAATAGTGCCATTAGTTATTGTTAGTAGACCCGAAGCCCGGTGATCTATCCATGGGCAGGATGAACCCACCTTAATCGGTGGGGGAGGTCCGAACCAGTGACAGTTGCAAATGTCTTGGATGACCTGTGGATAGGAGTGAAAGGCTAATCAAACCGGGTGATAGCTGGTTCTCCCCGAAATGACTTTAGGGTCAGCCTCGGTTAATAGGAATATGGAGGTAGAGCACTGACTGGGCAATTCCGATTTATGTCGGGAAAGCCCTATCAAACTCCGAATGCCATATTCTGTTTTCCGGGAGTGAGACTGTGAGGGCTAAGCTTCATAGTCAAGAGGGACTCAGCCCAGACCAACAGCTAAGGCCCCTAAATCCATGTTAAGTGGCGAAAGAGGTGGAGTTACTTAAACAACCAGGAGGTTGGCTTAGAAGCAGCCATCCTTTAAAGATAGCGTAACAGCTCACTGGTCGATGTGATTCTGCGCTGAAAATATAACGGGGCTTAAACATGGTGCCGAAGCTTTGGATTTTTAACTGTAAAAGTTGAAAGTGGTAGGGGAGCATTCTTCCGGAAGTGAAGCGAGTTTGTAAGAATCCGTGGATCTGGAAGAAGAGAGAATGCCGGCAAGAGTAGCGAAAATTCCAATGAAAATTTGGAACGCCGAAAGTCTAAGGTTTCCTGGGGAAGGTTCGTCCACCCAGGGTTAGGCGGGAGCTAAGCTGAGGCCGAAAGGCGTAGGTGATGCACAGCAGGTTAATATTCCTGCCCCATCTGATATGCGTTATACCGAAGGGATGACAAAGAAAGATATACTA
>JAMCZX010000035.1 GCA_023485205.1 Candidatus Omnitrophota bacterium
TATGGGTAGAATTTCTTTGCCATCAGGATTTTTTGCTTTTACGTGAGGGAACGAAGAAGTATCCGGACAGAATTCAGTAATAAAGTTAAGAAGCTCTTCTATACCAGATTGTTCTATAGCGGCTCCTGAAAAAACAGGTATTATATTTCCCTTGATAATATTTTCTTTTAATACTTTTTTCATTTCTTCCTGTGTAATATTATTTCCATTTAGATATTTTTCCATTAAAGAATCATCAAGTTCTGCTACAGAATCCAAAAAGGTTTGTTTATATTCTTTTATTTCAGATATTTCAGAAGTATCATCCATAAGATTAATAATTTTTTCAATTTTTTTGTTATTTATTAATGGATAGGTGATTAGAATATTTTTTTTACCAAGCCATTCAGAAGTTTGTTTATATATATTTTTAAAATCCGTCTGTTCAGAATCCAATTTATTTAAAAAAATAATTATAGGGACTCCTTTGTTTTTTAATATTTCGTATGATTTTTCTGTTCCCACTTCTATTCCACTGTCAGAAGCGATATTAATAATGCCAATATCAATAGCATTACAGGCAGAAATCTGTTCACCGACAAAATCCATATACCCGGGGCTGTCAGTAAGAAAACAAAGATTTTTTTTCCAATTAAAATATGCTGTTGAAAGATTTATGCTCATTAATCTTTTCTTTTCTTCTTCTTCATAATCTAATGTGGTATTTCCCTGATTAATATTTCCCATTCTGTCTGTAGCTCCGGATTTAAATAAAATAGCCTCACTTAAAATTGTTTTTCCGGACTTGCTATGTCCAAAAATCCCCATATTAAAAGTAGCCATTATTTTCTCCCAAAGATTGTTTTTGATAAATAATTATTCTGTATAAAGAATACCATATTTTTTATTTTAAGGTCAATTTATTCAGATATCTATTTACATTTTTACTTTTTTTAGGTATAACTATATTGAAAGAAGACCTTACAGGCTATTGGCAGTAAAAGTGATTATCTGTCAGAGGTTATAAACCGCAGGTAAGCAAAAGAATTCATTAGTCTGTAAGGTCTTTTTATATATCTAAAATGACTGTGGTTTTCCATTGATTATCTATCTGTTCAACCTTGAAATTATGTAATGTTATTCCTTTTATGTCAACGCCAGGATTATGTCTATCAGGATTTATTTTTTCCCCCTGGAATATAATATCAAGATAAAAATAATTATTTTTATTTCTCAAATTAATATCTGCAGGTAAAAGAAAAATTTTTTCTGAATCTTTAAAAAATATTAATTCTTCAATTGTTCGGAAAACAAGCATTTCCAAAGAATTTTCTTTAATATGGAGATTTTTGATTTCTTTGGGATATATAGAGTTGATATTTTCGATCATAATATTTTCTGTGGCAGTGCAGGCAGATATAATCATTTCTTCAGGATTTTTTCCCCAGGCTTCAAATGCTATATCAGCCTGTGCAATATTGTCAAGATATTTATAAGGCATATGTAAACAGTCAGTTGAAATAATCAAGTTAAAAAGTGGCGAGTTTTTTTCCCAACTCAAAAGCTTTTTCTAAACAATCAGGTTTATCCAGGATACTGTTCTTTTTATCTGTTTGCGGGCAAAAAAGCTCATATTTATATTCTATATTTACCACATTAAAAAAATTTTTAATTATCTGTCTTGCATTTGTAAAAAAATATTCAATATTAGAACCTTCAACTGAAATAAAAGCACCAATTTTTTTTTCAGAAAACATATCTTTTTTAAGAACATATTTGGCTCGCCATACGCATTGAAACCTATCAATCATTGCCTTGGTTTGTGCTGTAATAGAACCGAAAAATATAGGGGAAGCAACAATAATTCTTTCTGCATTTTTTATCTTCGGGTAGATAGATTGCATATCATCCTGAATTATACAGGGTCTGTCATCAGGCATTTCTCTGCATTCCTGACAGCCTACAAACTTAAGTTTATTAAGAATAATTTTTTCAGTTTCAGCTCCGGAGATTTTTGCTCCTTCTAAAACTTTATCAAGTAAAATATCTGTATTTCCCCCAATTCTGGGGCTTCCATTTATTCCAAGTATTTTCATTGGGATTATTATAAAACATATTAACAATCTTGTAAAAAATAAATATCGGTTATATACTAATTAAATGTTTTTTAAAAAAATACCAAAGAATATTAAAGAATATCATGTAAAATCAATTTTAATTATTGGTTTGGGTTCTCTTGGCGACAATCTTATGCTTACCCCAACAATAAAGTTAATAAAAGATACATATAAAAAAGCAGAGATTGATATTGTTATCGGGCCAAGAGCTTTGGGATTTGCCAGAAATAATCCATGGTTTTCAAATATTTATGTCTGGAATAAAAAAATATCTTTAAACCTTTTCACATCTTTAAGAAAAAAAAGATACGATATCATATTTGATTTTAAAAATTCTTTATTACCATTTTTTCTTCGTGGAAAATATAAATTCACATTTTTTATAAAAGAATTTTTTTCAGATAAAAGTTTTACACATGAAAGTGAAAGAACCATTAAGTTTGTTGAATCTTATTTTGGAAAGCCGGAAAATATAAATTTATATTTTCCTGTTTTACAGACAGATATAGAAAAAACAGAAAAATTTTTTAAAACTTTTGGAATCAACAAATCAGATATAATTATAGTAATGAATCCCGGAGCAGCATTTCCGGCAAAAAGATGGAAAAAAGAAAATTTTATTCAGACAGGAAAAGAAATTCTTAAAATTTATGATGCCAAAATTATTATTACAGGTAATAAACTGGAAAAAAGTTTAGGAGAAGATATAAAAATTGGTATTAATAATAAGAATGTATTTAATCTTGCAGGAGAAACAACTATTGGGGAACTTGCAGCTATTCTAAAAATGGCAGATGTTCTTATTACAAATGATACAGGGACCCTTCATTTAGCATCAGCTGTAAGATGTCCTGTAGTGGTGATTTTTGGACCAAGTAATCCCTATAGATATGGTCCTATTGGAACCAAAAATTATGTTCTTCATGCAGATATTGATTGTTTTCCATGCAAACTTGAAGCAAAATGTAATAAAAAATTTATATGTATGGAATATATATATGTTAAAGATGTTATTAATGCGGTTTCTATACTTCTTAATGAAGAAAAACAGCTTCATCTTTTTGAATTTGAATAGCGTTGTAGATATTTTATTGCTGAATGAATAAATTCTATAATGTCAGAGGCTATAAGTGAATATTCTCCATATTTATTTTCAGCCATATCTCCTGCAAGTCCATGAATATAAGTACCCATACAGGCACTATCCCATGCTGAAAAACCCTGGACAATAAATCCTGCAATTATCCCTGAAATGACATCCCCGCTTCCTGCAGTTGCCATACCAGGATTTCCTGTCTGGTTTATATATATTTTTTCTCCATCTGTTACAATGGTTTTATAACCTTTTAGGACAACTATAACAGAAAATTTTTTTGCAAATTCTTTTGCTGTTATTTCCCTGTTTTTTTGTATTTCACTGATTTTTAATCCTGTTAGAGATGACATTTCGCCTGGATGCGGGGTAATTATTATATTATTTTCATGATTTTTAAGAAGTGATAAATTCTCACTTAATATTTTTAATGCATCAGCATCGGCTATAATAGGTTTTGTTATTTGAGGGTAAAACTTTTTAAAGAATTTTTTTGTGTCTGTTTCTGTAGACATACCGGGGCCAATTAATAATCCATCTGCATTGTTTTCCATAAATTCTTTACATATATTTACTGCTTTTAGTCCTATTGTATGTTTTTTTGTCTCTGGTAGGTTTCTACTCATTGGTTCTGTTGTTTTTATTTCAATTATATTGGAAAGACTTTCTGGTATTCCTATAGTAACAAGTCCGCAGCCTGCTCTTAAGGCAGATTCTGCAGATAGACATACTGCTCCTGTTAAACCAGGTGAACCTCCTACAATAAAAAGATGTCCATAATCGCCCTTGTGTGTTTCTTTTTTTCTTTTTAATAATTTAAACATTTGCTATGCATAAAGATATTGCTATATCTTTGGTATGTGAAATAGAAAGAGATATTTTAATGTTTTTATTTTTTTTAGGGTTTTTGAAGTGTACCAGAGGTTTGCCTGAAGGTAAATTTATTATTTCAATATCCCGTAATAGGTAATTTTCTTTACTGATTTTTTTTAGAAGTTTTATAGAGGATTTTTTTGCTGCTAATTTGCCTGCAAAATGAATAGAAGAATCTTTAAATTTGGAACAATATTTTATTTCTCTATCTGAAAAAATTTGTAATAGATTGGGGTTTTTTATATATTTTTCAATATTTTTAACCGGAACAATTGTAATTTCAGATAAATTCATTGAGATATATTATTAATAGGCAAAGGTAATACTTCAACTATTTTTCTTTTTTTACTTTGTGTAAAATTTACAATTCCCTGTTGCATAGCATATATTGTCCAATCAGAACCCGCATTAGTTCCTTTACCTGGATATATTTTAGACCCTTTTTGTCTTATAATAATATTTCCTGGTTTTACAATATTTCCCTGAGATACCTTAACACCTAATGTTTTAGGTCTTGAATCTCTGCCGTTGCATTGTTTTTTTCTTCCCATAATAGGAAAAGTATATCAGATAATTAATAAATGTCAAATTTTATATTAATAGTCCAAATTTTTATACTATGCATTAAAATTTATCTTTATAATGTCAAATTGATACTATAAGTTATTAAACGGGACTATAAACTATTGAAATTATCTGAATAATATTATATAAATATAAATGAAACAGGATGTCTTTACAAATTATACAAATTATAAAAATCTGAGTATAACATGACAGAACACAAAAATAAAGGGGGTGAAAAAGGATGAAACAAATTATCAGTAAAATTATAAAAGAAAAAGTAAATAATAATACAGAAAAGGGGGCAAAAAACATGCAAAAACAAGAGAAAAGTAAAAAAGGTTTTACCCTTATAGAGTTATTGGTGGTAATAGCCATCATAGCAATCTTGGCAGCAATGTTGCTACCGGCTCTCGCAGCAGCAAGGGCAAAAGCAAGACAGGCAGTGGGATTAAGCAATTTAAAACAGATAGGTCTGGCTATGGCAATGTATACTAATGATTATAATGGATTTGTCCCGGAATCTTCTATAAATAATGGATGGCCTACCTGGGTGGCATTATTATTACCTTATACAGGTTATAGAGCAAGTTTATGGATAGACCCAAATTCTCCTGATATATCTGGTATTAGTAAATGTAATGCATCTGCAGAATTATGGAAAAGTACTGGGAATGCTACTCCTATAAACAATTATCTTGAAGGATGGGCTACTGGGTACCAAACTATAGGAATAAATGGTCTTTCTTTTGGTCCTTGGAGTGCAAATGGTTGGACTCCTACAAATATTGCTCAAATTAAATATCCATCTCAGTTAGTTTTTGCTGGAGATTCAACGGGTTGTTATGGAGCATATCCTAATCCTGCAGGGATGAACCCATTTGGAGGAATACCATGTATGCTTGTTGGTCCATCAGCATGGGCTAATATTCCAGGTTATTTTTATGGTTTTTATGGTGGAGAAGGACCTAACTATGATGATTATACGCAAAATAATATAAATTTTTTGTTTTGTGATGGTTCAGCCAGAAGTGTACCTTATAGTTCCGCTCTATCCTGGAATAATTTCCCAGGTGGAGCGTGGTGGGTTACTACTGTTGCAGTTAGCCGATACTGGTTGTTTAATGCGCAGTAACAATATATATTTTCGTAAATATTCAGTCAACTGCATTGACTGAAGGCACAAAGTTTCCGCTGTAGGCGGAAACTTTGTGCATCTGTGTCTGTAAATATGCCTGTCCGCCAATTTTTTAGGTGGAAAACAGTGTTTAGCGAATATTTACTATTTATTATAATTAAAAGGGATATATACAATGAAAAAGATTGTTGTTGTTTTTAGTATTTTGATATTATTAAGTTTGATTTTTACATCATTGGGTTTTGCAACCCAGACAGCATTTTGGAGACCATATACAGTAGGTCCTCATACTTATGGATTATTTCCTTTTAACAGACCAAATTTCTCTGATTATTATGGTGATATAAAAGGGGTAAAGATAATAGGGAATGTAAATTATTACAGCAAGGGAAAATTTGGTGGATGTGCAAGGTTTACTGGAAATGGGGCTATAGAGTATATACCTGATAAAATTTTAAAAGGTAACCAGTTTTGTAGTCCTATTTCTGTAGAAGCATGGATAAAAATTAAACATTATCCTGTTCATAAGGAATATATTGTGTATAGGCCGGCAATATATAATCCTGCAATAAAAAGGGTAACAAATGGTTTTGCTCTTTATATAAATTCTAAAGGAGGGTTTTCACTTTCAGTCACAAGTACAGTAAATGCGCCTTATGGAACAGCAATAATTACCTCTTCTCCTGAAGGAATAATACCTTTAAATAAATGGGTACATATATCTGGAATGAGTGGGGCAGGTTTAACCTATAGAAGATTATATCTAAATGGAAAATTAGTAACACAGGTTCCTATTGTTTGGGGACAATGGCTTAGTAGTGGAGAAACCCAGCCAGGTTTGGTATACATAGGAAACAATGAAAAAGGTACAGGGGGTTTTTCAGGATTAATAGATGAAGTAAGAATTGACCAAAATGTTTTTGCCCTTTGGCCTAAAGATACTGCATGGACAAAGCATATAAAATCTATAAATGTTCCCAAAGGCCCCCCATATTTTCTTTCTAATGATGGTCTTGTTTTATTTCTTCCTTTAAATGGAAATTCAACTCCGGAAATAAATAGAGTTGGAAATATACAAATATTAACACATGGGAAATTCGTAAGAGGAGGTATAGGCGGGGAATGTTTTAGAGGCAATATAAATATTAATAAAACACATATTTTAAGTTTAAAACAAGGTAGTGTGGAATTCTGGCTTCAACCTTATGGAGTTACAAATTATAGTGATTTCAATGTTAATTTTTTAAGTGTATTCCCTGGTTTTATTTTTTATATCCTAAATAATGGATATGGAAATAATGATGGAACACAACGGCCTTTATCAATATATTTTACAAATAATCAAGGGAATCTTGTATTTATTAATGCGGATAATATATCTTTGTATGAAGGCAGATGGTATCAAATAATAATCACCTGGAAAGGGCAGGATATAAAAATTTACATAGATGGAAAACAACGGGCAAATGAATATGGCACAGGTTTAAATACAAAACAAAATGGAGAATATGCAAATGATATAAATTTTCCTATACCTATAAGCTGGGAGCATTGTAATTGGGCAGAATATAATAATATATATATATATAATAAAGCATTAACCAGAGAGGAAGTATGGAACGCTTATTATAGATATAGAGACCCTGCAAAACTTAAAATTCTTAAAAAACCATTTCCTGTAACATTACGGGCTCAATATTTTCCTTCATATAATTTAATTTATTACAAACTCATTCCTAATATAGAAGTAAATAAAATAGAAAATATAGAATTTAAATTAAATGGAATAAACGGAACATTATTTAAACATACATTAAAATTTACTCAAAAAGAAGAAAAACTACATATTCCTGTATTAAAGCAAGGTAAATATAAATTAGAATTATTCATAAAACAAAATGGCAGATATATAAAAAGTGGAGATTTTACTTTTGTGAGGCAATATTTTATATGGGAACATAATAAACTTGGAATAACTGATAAAGTATTTAAACCGTTTACACCCGTAATAGTAAATGGAAAACAGATAAATATAGTTCTAAGAAAATATACAATAAATAATTTTGGTTTATTGAATAGTATTATAAGCAAGGGTAAAGAAATTCTTGCTGGCCCTATGGAAATAAAAGGGAAAGATATACAGGGAGAGATAAATTGGACAGATAAACAAGGAAAATTTATAGAAAGAAAACAGAATAAAGTTGTATACCAAACAAATATAAAATCAGACCCGATAAATATAACTACAAAATCAACAATATGGTTTGATGGAACAATAAAAGTCAATATGGAAATAAAACCCGGACAAAAACCAATTCTGATAAAAAATCTTTATTTATATATTCCATTAAAAGAAAAGTATGCATATTTATTTCATACATATCCAACAGACCATGCAACAAATCCAAGTAAATTGCCAAAAGGAACAGGAATAATATGGAATAGTACACAAGTGCCAAATACTGATTCCTGGTTGGATAGTTTTGTTCCATATATCTGGATAGGTCAAAATGCAAGAGGACTTGCATGGTTTGGAGACAATGATAAGGGATGGATTACAGCAAAAAATATGAAAATACCAATTCAGACAATAGAAAGAAAAAACGGAAAAGTAATACTTAAAGTTTATTTAATAGATGAACCTATAATAATAAAAAGACCAACAAAATTAGTGTTTGGATTGGATATATCACCGACAAAACCCATGCCTTCCAATTGGAGAGAACATTTGCGTTATATTCCATTTCAAATTGGTGTTGCTCCATGGGGTGGATTGAATTGTTCTTATAAAGGACCCTACAAAGACCACTGGAGTGTAGTAGATAAAATAATGGAATGTAGGGAACAAGGAAAGCTTCCTGAAAATATAAAAAAATGGTTTGAAGCATTTTATAAAAAATATAATCCGCCTCCAGTTTTTGGAACAGGAAACTGGTTGGAAAGCGTTTTATGGGATGCAGGTGTTTGGGCGGCAGGTATTGGTCCTGATGCTCCTTGTCCTGTATATGAAGAAGAATTATATGCTCCAACAGTAAGAGCTCCCTGGAAAACATATCAATACGAATGGACAAATGAAGCATATCTATATAATAGGAAATGGCCAACATACAAAATATTTTTAAAAGGGGTAAATGTTAATCCCAGTGCGGCTGTAACTTATGTAAAAAGTTATAGAGATTATGGATTATGGTATGCAAATCAATGGTTAAAACGAGGAGTAAGTCTTTATTGGGATAACACATATCCGCGTATTTCATATAATTATAGAACAACAGATGCTTATAAAGTTGGGAATGAAATTCAACCATGTTTTACTATATGGCAACAGAGAAAATACATGATGAGAGTTTGGAACTTGTTAAGTGAGTATAGAGAAAAAATGAAACATCCATGGTTATTACAATGGATAGACCACATGACAGATTCATTAGTTTTGCCTTTGCAGACATTTGGGACAGCAGACCTTGATCTTGAATTTAGTAATACAAAACCATTTGCGCCCTCTTATTTAAGAACAGAGTCTATTGGCAGGCAGGTGGGTAATTATCCATTATGTTTATATCCTGTCAGTGGAGACAATAATAAAATAATAAGTAAATTGCCGGAACCTAAACAGGAAAAAATAGAATGGGCAATGAGGATGGTTCATGAAATAGAAGCTCTAAATTCATGGCAAAAAACAACAGGAGATTTAAATAAAATAGTATTTAATTTCGGATATGGAAAGAAGGATATAAAAGTTGATGATTATTGGAAAAGCAATCCAATATTACAGGTAAATAATAGA
>JAMCZX010000015.1 GCA_023485205.1 Candidatus Omnitrophota bacterium
ATTCCATCTCATCACTCGGATTCTTCTCCCTTTATTTTTTTCTTCCACTGGTAAATCTTATGCAAAGCCTCAAGAGGTGTCAAATTATTTGTATCAATGGCGCTGATTTCCTCTTTTAATTTCTCTGCAAATGAGGTCCTTGAATCAGAAAAAAGATCCATCTGGAATTTTTTGCGCCCTTTTTTAAATTTTTCCGGGAAATTATTATCAAGTTCCAATTTTTCAAGTATTTTTGCTGAATGTTTTATAACCTCCTGTGGCATACCGGCAATTTTTGCCACATAGATTCCATAACTTTCATCTGTTCCCCCTGGAATAATTTTATGAAGGAATATTATCTCATTCTGCCATTCCCTGACCTCTACGTTATAATTTTTTATCCCGGGAAATTCCTCCTGGAGAATTGTTAATTCATGAAAGTGGGTGGCAAAAAGAACACGCACCTTTTTTTTGGCAAGATATTCTGCGATTGCCCATGCAAGAGACAATCCATCATATGTGCTTGTGCCTCTTCCTATTTCATCAAGAACAATAAGACTTCTTTCAGAAAGATTATTCAGAATGTCAGCGGTTTCTGACATTTCAACCATAAAAGTGGACTGTCCCTTTATTATTTCATCATGTGCGCCGATTCTTGTGAAGATTTTATCCACGATACCAATAGAGGCGGAAGAGGCAGGAACAAAACCTCCCATCTGTGCCATAATAACAATCAAGGCATTTTGTCTTATATACGTGGATTTCCCTGACATATTTGGTCCTGTAATTATCAACAGGTGGTTTTCACCGCAGTCAAGAAGCGTGTCATTGGGGGTGAATTCAGCCTGTACGTATTTTTCAACGATAGGGTGTCTTCCATCATTGATAATTATTTGAAATTCATTGGTTATTTCGGGAGCAGTATAGCCTGGTAATGATGCAAGTCTGCTTAATGAATGTAAAACATCCAGTGTTGCGAGAGTGGTGGAAAAGATATGTATTTTTTCTGAGTTTTCAAGTATTTTTTTGCAGATATCCTCTATAATTCTTTTTTCAATCTCAAGTATTTTTTCTTCTGCAGAAAGCATTTTTTCCTCAAATTCTTTTAGTTGTGATGTAATAAATCTTTCTGCATTTACGAGTGTTTGTTTTCTTATATAATCAGGAGGAACAAGATGAAGATTCGCCCTGCTTATTTCAATATAATAGCCAAACACATTATTAAACCCGATTTTTAAGGAATTAATATGGGTTTTTTTTATTTCTTCAGCCTGAAGATTTTTAAGCCAGTTTCTTCCATTTTCCTGTATATCCCTTAATTCATCAAGTTCTTTGTTGTAACCTTCTTTTATGATTTTTCCTTCCGGGTTTGAGACAGGAAGAGCAGGATTTATGGATTCTTCAAGAAAGATGCGGATTTCCGGGATGTCATTCAAGATAAAAAATTCATTTACCTGTGAAATCGGTTCCAACGTTTTTTTGATGTCGGGTATCAGGGATAAGGAATTTCTTAAAGCAAGAAGGTCCTTTGCTGAAAAAAATCCGCAGCTTATTCTTGAAAGTGATTTTTCAATATCAGGTATGCTTTTAAAAATGATTGACAGGTCATTTTGAATAGATGGATTTTCTTTCAGTATGATAGATGCCTTCTGTCTTTGAAGTATTTTTTCAGGATTTTTCAATGGATGATAAAGCCAGTGTTTAAACATCCGCTTTCCCATTGCAGTGGTTGTCCGGTCAATTGTTTTTAATAATTCTTCAATGTCAAGCCCGTATAATGCATAAGGGGATATAAAAACGTATTCTGCATCATGATAAATGGAAATTTTATCTATGTGAAGGAGCGACTTTTTATTTAATTCCTTCAGATATTCAAGAAGTGCACCTGCGCTGGAATGGGACAGGGTTAATTCTTCCATTCCAAATCCATTAAGGTTTTGCACGCCAAAATGTTCACAGAGGGATTTTTTTGCCATGTCAGGATTAAAAGTCCAATCGTGAAATGGAGAAAGAAGTATGTTTTTTGTCTTTGTTATACCGCTGAAAATTTCTTTTATTTTGTTTTCTTCTGATGCAGGGAAAATAATCTCCCATACAGGAAGTTTATATATTATGTTGATTACTTCTTGAATATTAGTGTATTGATTTGTATATATGGTTCCGCCTGATAAATCAAGGAAGGAGATTCCGATTTTGTCTTTTCCCTGAATGAAAGAAAAAACGTATCTGCTGTCCGGATTCTGCTCATCAATAAAGGTTCCTGAGGTTATAACCCTGATAATCTCTCTTTGGACAATTCCTTTTGCTTCTTTGGGGTCTTCTGTCTGTTCACAAATTGCTATTTTCTCTCCTGCCTTGATGAGTCTGGAAATATAAGAGTCTGCCGCATGATAAGGAATTCCGCACATCGGGATTTTTCCTGCCTGTCCTGCTGATCTTGAAGTAAGAACAAGGTCAAGAATTTTTGATGCCTTTTGTGCATCGGCATAGAACATTTCATAAAAATCACCAAGTCTGAAAAAAAGGATACAGTCAGGATGTTTTGCTTTTATTTCATTGTATTGTTTCAGCATGGGTGTAAGATTTTCCATATCCATATTTAATCATATTTTTTAAAAAATATGTTATAATAAATTTTTAAGGAGGAAAACCTATATGGAAAAGAAAATTGTTGATTGGACGGAGATAGTTGATGAAACCCTAAAAGCATTAAATGAAAGCAGGGTGCTTCTTGTTTCAGCATGTAGGGATAAAAAACCCAATGCAATGGCGATTGGATGGGGGACAATCGGGATTATATGGCAAAAGCCGGTTTTTATGGCTCTTGTCAGACCAACACGTTATACCTTTGATATTATCAACCAGTCAGGAGATTTTACCGTGAACATAGCGCCTGAAGAGTTAAAAAAAACTGTTCTTTATTGTGGTACAGTATCAGGCAGGGACCATGATAAATTTCAGGAAAAGAATTTAACCGCGCTTCCTTCAAAACATATAAATTCCCCCATTATCAGGGAATGCATAATTAATTTTGAATGCAGGGTTATATATAAACAGGATCTTGCCGGGACAGAAATACCTGCTGAAATTGTTTCAGGATTGTATCCCAAAAAAGATTTTCATCGCGTGTTTTTTGGACAGATTCTTTGCTGTTACACTTGACAGGTTTTTTATTCTGTCATATACTTTGATTTTCAAACTATTTGAAAAGCGAATTAAAAAAATAAATGCTATTTAAAAAATCATTTCAGGGGACGTTATTTTTTTTATGGTTAGTGGTAATTTTAACAGGGTGTAGTATGTATACCCCCCCCAAGCCTGTTTCTATAAAAATTCCTGCAAAATTCAGGTATGCCCTGAAACCTTCTTCTGTGCCTATAAAAAACAAGTGGTGGAAAAATTTTAATGAACCACAATTAAATATCCTTATAAATGAAGCGTTAAAAAACAACCTGAATTATAAAATTGCCGTAAAGAATATACAGATTGCCCGGACTTATGTGTCAGAAAGCCAGTCATACCTTTTACCGCAAGCCAATATCAATTTTTCAATAACAAAAAACAAATCTTCTAAAAATTCAAGTGTACTTTTTACGCCAATAAGTACTGAACCATATCATCTATACCAGGTTGGTATAAATGCTTCTTATGAAATTCCTATATGGAACCAGGCGGAAAATGCTGTAAATCAGGCACAGACTAATCTATTGCTGTCCAGAGAAGATGCTGATGTTGTAAAATTGGCATTATTGAGTAATGTATCCCAGACTTATTTTCAGCTATGTGCATTATCTAAAAATATAAAAAACCTGAATGAGCAGTATCTTATAATGAAAAAAATTCTGGATTTTTACAATGACCGGTATAAAAGCGGACTTATTGAGCCTGTTTCTGTAGAGGATACAAAAATACTGCTGGAAGATATAAAATATAGCCTCACTACCCTGGTAAAACTCAGAGCAATTAACCAGAATGCTCTTGCCTATTACCTTGGGAAATATCCGGAAAATATCAGGACAGGTATAAATAATAAATATTTTAATGAAATGGATTATACAAAATTAGTGCCGGTCAACCTGCCATCTGAAATATTAATCCAGAGACCGGATGTAAAAGCGTCTCTGGACAATGTATATTCATATGCTTATGCTGAAAAAGAAAGTCTTGCTAATATGTTTCCTGTATTTTCCCTGACAGGAAGTTATGGTTTTGCAAGTACGAGCCTGGCTGATTTTATCACTAATTCAAGCAGCGTCTGGGATTTCGGCTTAAATGTATTTGCCCCTTTATTTAATTATAACGGAAATTACAGCAAGTATGAAAGAGCAAAAATACAATATCAACAGGCGGTTTTAAGTTACAGGAATACTGTACTTAATGCTTTCAGTGAAACAGATAATGTTCTTGCTTCATATAAAACAGATTTTGAGGCTCTTTCAACCTGGCAGAATAATTACCATTCTACAAAAAAGATTTTTGAACTATATACTGCCCAATATCATGCAGGGATAATAGATCCCATAACATATCTTACCTGGAAATTCAATTTGCTTAATGCACAATATAATTTAGTTAATCAGAATCTTTTATTAAGGGAGGATATAATATCTATCTATAATGCCTTGGGTATGGGTTTAAACAAAACAAAAGATAAAACGATTAAAAAACGGGAGTCTTAACATGATAAAACGATTATTGATTGTGATTTTTATTCTGGTTGTAATTTTTGGCGGTATTTTTGGATTTGATGCATTTAAAAATTATAAGCAACATCAGGCAATGAAGTATTTTAAAATTCCACCTGCTTATGTATCTGTCGCTATTGCAAAAAAACAAAACTGGCAGCCTTATCTTAATGCCATAGGAACCGTAACATCTATAGATTCTGTAGATGTTACAACACAGACAAGTGGCCAGATAACAGGTATATATTTTCATTCTGGTGAGTTTGTAAAAAAAGGTCAGATACTGGTTCAACTTGATGATTCTGCCTATATTGCACAGCTTAAACAGTACAAAGCCCAATTAATTTTGGCGGAATTTAATTATAAACAATATAAGAAATTATACAAAGAAAAAAAAGCGGTATCCAAATCTTCTTATATACAGGCCCTGTCAACAATCAAACAAACACAGGCTTTGATAGAACAGATAGAAACAACAATAGATGATATGACTATAAAGGCCCCTTTTTCCGGCATACTCGGTATTAGAAGTATAAGTACAGGTCTATTTGTAAACCCCGGAGGCAATCTCGTATCTTTATATACAATAAATCCCATATATGTAGATTTTTCTATTCCCCAGAATGATTTGGATAAAATTAAAGCGGGTCAAAACATAAACATTGCAATGGATGCGTATCCGCACCTGGTATTAATGGGAAAAATACAAACAATCGGCATTAATGTAAATAATATTTCACGGAATGTTACTGTAAGAGCAATCGTTTCAAATAACAGTTCAATATTAAAACCCGGCATGTTTGTAACTGTAAAGGCTTTATTACCCATTGAACATAATGTTATTACTATTCCAACAATAGCTATTACATATAATACCTATGGTGATTTTGTGTTTGTAGTTACAAAAAAGAATAATGAACTTATTGCCACAACCCGCTATGTTACAGTGGGTAAACAAAGAAATAACGTTGTAATTATAAAAAAGGGGATAAAGGCAAATGAAATGGTGGTAACAGCAGGCCAGCTAAAACTGATAAATGGTTCAAAGGTGGCAATTCAGGCTTCACACAAAAGGATTAAATAACAATGCGATTTACAGATATTTTTATAAAAAAACCTGTTCTTTCCATAGTTGTAAGTTTAATAATATTATTTTTGGGTATAAGGTCGTTTACAAGTCTTGGTATCAGACAATTTCCAAAAACTGCAGCCACACTTATTACTGTTCAAACAGCATACCCCGGGGCAGGTGCTGATGTAATTAAAGGATTTATCACAACGCCTCTTGAAAGAGCTATAGCTTCATCTGAAGGTATAGATTATATGACATCCACCAATACTGAAGGGTTAAGTACAATAGACGTTTATATGGTACTTAATTATGACCCAAATGCAGCATTAGCCGAAGTTCTGTCTGAAGTCAATTCTGTTCTTAATCAATTGCCCAAACAGGCGCAGTTGCCAGTCATAACAAAAACAAGTATTACAGCCACTCCATCACTCTTTTTGGCTTCTATTTCAAAAACAATAACATCTTCACAGATAACAGATTACCTGACCCGGATGGTAATTCCCCAGATACAGGCTATAAATGGTGTAGGACAGGTATTTATATTCGGAAATAAAACATTTGCCATGCGAATCTGGCTTAATCCTATAAAAATGGCAGAGTATAACATTACGCCATTACAGATAGATAATGCTCTTATAAGTAATAACTATATCGCAGCAACCGGGTATACAAAAGGTCCTTATATTCAGATTAATACTTCTGCCGCCACTGATTTACACAGTGTCAGACAATTTAAAAATTTAGTTGTTGCAAATGATAATGGAACATTGCTTAGAATCAAGGATATAGCAACTGTAGAATTAGGCTCTATAAATTATAATTCACAAGCCATATACAAAGGGGAAAGTGGTGTTGCTTTGGGAATATATGCAACTCCTGGAGCAAATCCTTTGACAGTTGTCAATAATATAAGAAAAATCCTGCCGGGAATAGATAAACAATTACCTGTGGGAATGAACCTTAAAGTCGCTCATGACAGAACAGAATATATAAAAGCCTCTATATCTGAAATTTTAAAGACAATAGTAATAACACTGATAGTTGTAATTATTGTGATTTTTTTATTTCTCGGCTCCTATAGAAGTGTTGCCATTCCTATTATTGCAATTCCTTTATCCATTATTGGCGGCTTATTTATAATGTTTATTTTGAGATATACTATAAACATATTAACCTTACTGGCAATGGTGCTGGCAATAGGGCTTGTAGTAGATGATGCAATAATAATAGTGGAAAATGTGGACAGGCATATTTTAGAAGGTAAAACACCCTTTAATGCCGCACTTTTGGCTGCCCGTGAATTAGGGGTTCCTATTATTGCAATGTCTTTAACGCTTATTGCCGTATTTTTACCAATAGGTTTTATGTCCGGATTGACAGGCGCCTTGTTTAAGGAATTTGCCTTTACTCTGGCGGGAGATGTTATTATTTCCGGTATTGTGGCTCTTACCCTATCTCCAATGCTTTCATCAAAATTTCTCAATGAAAACATAGGTAAAAAGGGATTTTCACATTTATTGGAAATTTCTTTTGATAAAATAAGAATTATATATTCCAAATTATTAAAATCAGTACTGAATTATAGGGCTATTGTTGTTCTTGTTATTATTGTTGTCCTGTCAAGTGCATACTTTTTACTTAAAACAAGTAAATCAGAATTAGCACCTACAGAGGACCAGGGTATTGTAATTATTAATGGTACATCTGAACCAACAGCCACTTTAAATACCCTGAATATCTATGCTAAACATATAGAAAATATATTTACGTCTTTCCGTCAGCAAGAGAAATATTTTATGGCTTTAGGTCCAGGCAATACCATTTTTGGAGGTATGCTGTTAAAACCATGGAACCAAAGAAAAGAAACTGAAATGCAGATTATACCTCAAATACAGAAAAAACTTAACACTATAACAGGTTTAAAAGTAGTGGCATTTCCCTTACCCAGTCTTCCCGGTGCAAGTGGTCTTCCTATAGAATTTGTTGTAACAACTACTGCGGGTTATAACGAGCTCTATAATACTACTGAAAAATTTATGGCACAGGCAAGAAAAAGTGGCTTATTTGCTTATATGGATAGCGACCTTAAGTATGACCAGCCCCAGATAAATATCTCTATTAATAAAAGTAAAGCCCTGAGTATGGGCATAAATATGCAGGAATTGGGTGATACACTTTCAACGTTATTAAGTGAAAATTATATAAACTGGTTTACTATGCAGGGCTATAGTTATCAAGTAACCCCACAGATTGAACAAAAATTCAGATATTATCCTCATCAACTTGGGGAATATTATATACAGGCTTCCAATGGCCAGCTTGTCCCATTATCAAGTGTTATAAAAACAAAAATATCTGTTGTCCCTGAATCTTTAAACCAATTCAATCAATTAAATTCTGCAACAATATCCGCTACTATGAGATCCGGGGTAACACTTGGACAGGCTATAACCTACCTGGAAAATTTATTTCCAAAAGTGTTTCCATCAGGGTTTACTTATAATTTTGCAGGACAATCCAGGCAATACATCCAGCAGGGACACACTATAATAATAACTTTTGTTTTTGCTCTTATAATAATATTTTTGGTTCTTGCAGCGCTATTTGAAAGCTTTATAGACCCGCTTATAATATTATTCAGTGTACCGATGTCATTGACAGGAGCACTGATATTTTTAAACCTGGGGTTTGCTACAATAAATATATATACAGAAATGGGTCTTCTTATGCTTATAGGTCTTGTTAGCAAGCATGGGATACTTATGACAAGATTTGCAAATGATTTACAGGAGAATGAAGGATTAAACAAGCGGGAGGCAATAGAAAAAGCCGCGGCCATAAGACTTAGACCCATATTGATGACAACTGCTGCTATGGTGTTTGGTGTTTTTCCATTAATATTTGCAAAGGGTGCAGGAGCAGTAAGCAGATTTGATATAGGATTGGTTATAGCGACCGGACTCGGTATAGGAACTTTTCTTACAATATTTATTGTCCCTACGGTTTATAGTTTTATTGGCCAGGTCAAGAAATCTTTAAAAAACCCACCTCATCCTTAGTTTGGATTAAGCCATAATAATATGTTATACTTAAAAAATGGAAAGAGAGGTAATTTTAAATAATATAAAAAATGTGTGTGATAAAGAAGTGAATGTAAAAATGAGTTTTGTTTTTGGTTCTTTTGCTACTTATAGGGAAATGCCTGAATCAGATATTGATGTAGCAGTATACTTAGAAAATCCGGATGATTATATGTCTTTGTGGAATAAAATTGATTCTGCTGTACAAAGAAATACAGATTTGATTGTGTTAAATACTGCTGGGCCATCAATATCTCTATCTGCGTTACGAGGAATACACCTGCTAATAAAAGATTATAAATTTTATCTCAATTACATGTTGAAAATTTCATCAGAAGCAGAGGATTTTTGCGATTATGTGATTGATTTTTTTAATCAAAGAAAAAAAATAAGAAATGGCTCAATTTGATAAAATACAAAGAGAATCTATTATAAGAAGAGTAGATTTTGTAATTACAGAATTAAAGGTTTTAGATGATTTTAAGGATTTTACCTATCAGAATTATTTAAATAAATCGTCAGACAGAAAAATTTTAGAGAGAACTGTTGAAAATATTGTGAATGCTATAATTGATATTTCCAAAATTATACTTGTTGTGGAAAATATTGAAATACCCACCAGCTATTCAGATGCTATAAAAAAACTTTCTATTCTGAAAATTTTAGATGAATATGATGCCAAAATATTAAGTGGATTTGTTCACCTAAGGAATATTTTAGCGCATGAATATCTTGATTTAAACTGGGTTGAAATTAAGAAATTTATAGAAAATAAACATATAATTTTAAGATTTATTACCAAGGTGGAAAATTTGTTACAAAATTAGAATATTTTGTTCAAACCCTTGCAGAAAAGACTGCTGTTCTTATTGACACATAGTTTACACTTTTTTTCATATTTTATCCAATATTTTAAAACCAAACGGATCTTCGCAGTCAGAAAGTGTAAACTATGTGCTCGGAATATACCCTGCTAATCGGGGCGCTCGGATTGTGCTGGAACGTTCAGGATGCACTCCTGACGCACACTCTCCATCTTCTTTGGAAAGCAACTTCCTCTATGGTAAAAACAGATGTCGTGGTGAACCTTCGGTTCAAACCCTCACAAAGAAGACTGCTAATCGGGGCGCTCGGATTTGAACCGAGGGCCTCATGGTCCCAAACCATGCGCGCTAAGCCAGCTGCGCTACGCCCCGTATTGTTTTTTCGTAAATATTCACTGAACGGCGTTAATAATGGACTGAGCTGAAGTAGGAAATAAGTTCTGGATTGCTCTTCTCATCTTTGTAAAAATATTCTTTCAAACAAAGCCTCAAAGACAATCCAAACTTATTTCAAACACCGTTCACTGGGTATTTATGTTTTATTATATCTTATTTTTGATTTTTTCAATAATTTTTTTGTGGGTTTTACAAAACTTTCCACTTTCTATCTGGCTGTGGATAAGGTCTTTCTGCCAGTGGCTGTTAAATCCCCTGCAGTCTTTATCTTCACAAAAAGGATAACCTGTAACATAAAAAAATAGAGCCTGGCTTATATATCCTTTCAACACTTCTGTTATCCTTTTATCCTTATAATCAATAAACTCTCCTTTAAATTTTTCTTTTATCTCATCTTTTTTTAGTTCCCATATTCCAACCCTCATATATCTTTCCTTGTAAGTATAATATTCTTTTGGTTTTGCGGGTCCTTCCACAATTCCTGGAATAGATATAATTGATGGCTCAGAAAATAATGCCGGCCGTATATGTGGTTTTTTGAATTCATCTAAGGTGGCAAAAATCTTTTCTGTGATAATTACATGACAGATATTTTTATCCCTTGAATAAGGCAGTATCCAGAATTTTTTATTAGTAGAAGACAAATTCAGTATAATGCCATTTACCAAAACGAGTTTTTCTTTTAATCTTATTATTCTTACCTTATGTATGCCAGAATTATCAAGAATAAACTTTTTTAATTCCTGGAATTTTATGTGTTTTATACCTTCGTTATAGATATAGACTGTTTCAGGTATATTGTAATCTTCCATTTAATATTATAGTTTTTGAAGAACTTCCATGACAACTTCAGCACATTTTTTTCCTGAAAGAAGCATAGCACCAAATGTAGGACCCATTCTCGGAAGACCGAAAGATGTAGTCGTGCTCATTCCACAGACTACAAGACCAGGATACAATTCTTTTGTATATTCAACCACAAGGTCTTCAGAATGTTCAACCCACATTGCGCCAAAACCAGGTACCTTTATCAATCCTCTTTCTGAAAGTTTTCTGACAACACATGCATCATGTCCCGTTGCATCTACAACTACCTTGCATTCCAATCCTACAGGGTCCACGCAGGTTATTTCACGTGGAAGGGCCGTTACCGGTGTCCAGTTTACCACTACACCCCCTACCCTGTTATTTTCATGCAAAACAAGGTCATCAAATATGGTCATGTTTGCAAACTTTACACCGGCATCACATGCTGCTGCGATTAGTTTTGAGCAGGCATGCGGACCATCAGCTACAAAAAGTCCTTCTGTATATTTTTCATAGGGAATGCCAAGCTCTTTTAATACTTTATCTCCAGGTGCCCTCACTGTGAGCTTATTCATAAGGTATCCGCCTATCCAGAATCCACCGCCAAGATAATTGTTTCTTTCAATAATAAATGTTTTAATTTTTTTCTTTGCAAGTTCTTTTCCCGCCATAAGTCCTGAAGGTCCTGCACCAATTATAATTACGTCTGATTCAACGTATTCCTTGAATTGTTTTGAAAATGTTTCAACTATTGCCTGCGTAACCTCTTTTTCACCTATAGCACTAAATATCTTTTTTTCTGACATAAAAAATTCTCCTTTTTGTTGTATTTATGGGGTTTTCATTTTAAAAGAAACGTTACCTGTTTTAGGGTTATATATAAACTGCATTCCTTCCGGCGGTTTTGGCATTTGATTTTGTTTTATAATCCCCATGGAAACAAGTTCCTGCAAAGATTTTGGATATCTACCTTCTTTCATATAGAATACCTCAATCTCGCTTTTAAGAAAAGCGACATCATCTGTTGCTTTCCCTTCATTTAAAGCATTAACCTGAACCTGTCCATATTTTTCCGGCAGATTTGAAGGTGTAATTCCGCTGCCTGTATTTTTTTCCTTTGATTTTTTGGAACAAGCTGTTAGCCCTACAGAAATAAAAAGACATATTGTTATGACCATATAAATTTTTATTTTGGATTTCATGAAATTTCCTCCTTTTTTTGTTTTATCCAGAATTTATTATAATATAAATTCAGATTTTTTGAAAATATATTATACTTATAGGATATGGATTGTTTTTTATCAACATTACATAAGGAGAAAAATGATATGGATATAAAAGTCAGGGAAAATGAAAAGTTTTTATGCATTGGAGACAGCATTACTGATTGTGGAAGGGTTCTTCAGAACTTTCCATTGGGTAATGGGTATGTAAAAATATTTTCAGACCTTCTTGTCTCCTGTTTTCCAGAAAGAAAAATAGAAGTGGTAAATAAGGGAATAAGTGGGAATACTGTTTGTGATTTAAGAAACAGATGGGAGGATGATGTGATATATCATAAACCGCAATGGATAAGCATTCTTATTGGAATAAATGACGCCCACAGAATTATTTGTGAATCACCGGATTGTAAAATGCACACACAGGAAAAATTTATTGAAAATTACAGGTATGTCATTAAGAGAACAATGGATGAAATAAAATCCAATATTATTCTAATGGAGCCATTTTATATATCAAATGACAGGTCGGATAACTGGAGAAAAAACGTTCTTGACCTTCTTGAAAAATATAGAATGAACGTATTAAAATTAAGTGAGGAATTCAGTATTCCTATCATAAAACTTCATGATATTTTCCAGAAAGCTCTTGTATATTATGATGCAGATACATTCTGTCCTGAACCTGTACATCCTAACAATACGGGGCATACTCTAATTGCTGTTTCCCTGTTGAATGCATTAAAAAAATAGCAAATATGCCGGGGTAGCTCAGTGGCAGAGCAGCGCATTCGTAATGCGCGGGTCGGAGGTTCAAATCCTCTCCCCGGCTCGCAGTCTTCTTTGAGGGAATTTTTACAGTAAATCTTCTTTGGTGAAGATGGATTCAAGCGTATAACCTTTTTTTTGCAGGGCTTCTTTTGCTCCTTCCTGTCTGTCTACAATTGCAATGATTTTTTTGACTTTACAGCCAATTTTTTCCACTGCTTCTATCACTTTTATGATAGAATTTCCCGTTGTTACTACGTCATCCACTATTGCAAGATTCCAGCCTTTTTTAATATCGCCCTCTATCTCTTTACCCATTCCATGTTCTTTTTGTCTTGCCCGGACTATAAAAGCTTTTACAGGTGTTTTTTCCTTATGGCTCAGGACAGCCACTGCTGATGCAATCGGATCTGCTCCGATAGTCAAGCCTCCAACCGCAATGGATAAGCATTCTTATTTCATATCAAGGATTATTTTTCCGATGAGATATAATCCTTCAGGGTCAAGGGTTATTAATCTTCCATCTATGTAATAATTACTTGTTTTTCCTGAGGACAGTTTTCTTTCTCCGATAATCAGTGCTTTTTCCTTTAACAACTTAAGCAGTTTTTTTTTAAATTTATTCAATCCAGTTTTCCATAAAAGTTTTATAAATCCAAGAAATCCTCTCTTTTTCTTATAACCTTTATTTTTTCCCTGTCAACTAAAATTTCTGCACACCGGGGCCTTCCATTGTAGTTTGAACTCATTGCAAAACCGTAAGCGCCTGTACTTGCAATAATTATAACGTCTCCTGATTTCAAATCTTCAGGTAAAAGCCTGTCTTTGCCAAGAAAATCTCCTGTTTCACAGACAGGACCTACGACGTCCCATAAAATATTTTCAGTGTTTTTTTCCTTTTCAGGAAGGATATGATGATAACTATTGTAAAGCGCAGGTCTTATAAGGTCGTTCATTCCTGCATCAATAATAAGAAAATTTTTATGACTTGTTTGTTTGGGATAGGTTATTTTCGTTATAAGAATACCGGAATTTCCCATAATAAATCTTCCAGGCTCCATTATTAACTTTGTGTTTTTAAAGTTGGATAATATAAATTTTGATATTTTTTCACCAAAAATATTTATATCCTCCACTTTTTCGTCTGGTTTGTAATTAATGCCAAAACCTCCCCCTATATCAAGAACTTTTAGTATGAATTTTATATTATCAAGAAATATTTTGAGTTTTTCTAATGCCGTAATATAAGGAATATGTGTTTTTAATTGTGAACCAAGGTGAAAATGGATACCTGTAAAATCAATATTTTTATATTTCTTTTTATTATTTAATATAAAAGAAACCTGTTCAGGGGGAAAGCCGAATTTAGTTTCTTTTTTTGATGTTTTGGTATAGTGGTGCGTGTCTGTTTCAATATCAAGATTAATCCTTAATGCACATTGAACTTTTTTATGATATTTTTTAGCAATCAGATTAATGGATTGCAGTTCAGGAATACTTTCAACGTTAAACATTAAAATATTTGACGTTATACCGAGAGTGATTTCCTCTTCTTTTTTTCCGACACCGGCATAGACGATTTTTTCAGGTTTTACGCCTGCTTTCAGGCACCTGGATAATTCTCCACCGGATACAACGTCCATACCACAATTTTTAGTATTTAAAATCTTTATAATTTCAGGATTGCCATTGGCTTTTACAGAATAGCATACAAGTGGATTAACGGGCTTGAAGGCATTTTTTATCCCCCCTACCCTGTCTATAATATAATTTTTGCTGTATACATAAAGTGGGGTTCCAAATTTTTCCGCAAGGGTTTTGACAGGAATGTTTTCCACGAAAAAACGTCCGCTTTTGTAATAAAAGAATTCTTTAAAAATCACTTCAATGTTTTTTTCCATTTTAAGAGCTGTTTTTCAATCTGCTTTTTTCCTGTTCCCCCGGGTGAGATTTTTAGTTCTATGGATTTTTTTCCGTCAAGTTTTTTGACAAATTCAGCATTAATACCGGGTGCTATCTTCTTTAATTCATTTTCACTTAAATCATCTATCTGTTTATTGTTTTTTATAGCATAAGCAACAATCTGTCCTGTAAGATGATGTGCTGACCTGAATGGAATTCCCTGTTTGACAAGATGTTCTGCAATGTCTGTTGCAAGAATATATCCTTTGTTGCAGGCGGCTTCCATATTTTTTTCATTAAACCTGATTTTTTTCAGTATCTCCGTGAAAATATCAAGGCTTGACATAGAAATTTCAACTGTTTCAAAGAGAAATTTTTTATCTTCCTGGAAATCCCTGTTATATGATAGAGGAAGTCCTTTCATAAGAGAAAAAAATCCGGATATATTCCCGGTAATACATGAGGTTTTTCCTCTTATAAGTTCCAGGACATCAGGATTTTTTTTCTGCGGCATTATACTGGAACCCGTACAAAATTCATCAGGAAGAGATACAAAATCAAATATAGGGGATGCCCATATTATCATTTCTTCTGCAAAACGGGAAAGATGAATCATAAGTATACCGCACGTGGAGATTGTTTCAAGGATAAAGTCCCTGTCACTTACCGCATCAACACTGTTATCAAATATTCTTTTAAATCCAATCTGTCCGCCTGAAAACAAAGGGTCTATGTTAAAAGACGTTCCCACTCCTGAGCCTGCGCCTAATGGTGAAGTATCAAGGTTATCAAGACAATTTTTAAACCTGGTTTTATCCCTTTCAAGCATTGATACGTAAGAAAGCAGATGATGTGAAAGCAGGACAGGCTGGCTGGGTTGAAAGTGTGTAAATTCAGGTAGGTACGTTCCCATGTATTCTTCTGATTTTTTTACAATTACTCTCTGGAAAGTATTTATTTTTCCTGTAATTTGTGGAATTATGTCTTTCAGGTAGAGTTTTTCATCTACGACAATCTGGTCATTTCTTGAACGGGCGGTATGAATCTTTTCTCCTGTTTTTCCAATTATTTCTGTCAGTCTTCTTTCAATCGCAGTGTGTATGTCTTCATCCATCTCTTTAAACAGGAAAGTATTTTTTTTAAGTTCAAGAAGGATTTTATTTAAGCCGTCTTCTATTTGCTTTCCTTCATTTTTTGTAATTATACCTGTTTTAACAAGCATCCTGGTATGAGCAATGCTTCCTTTCACGTCATATAAGGCAAGTTTTCTGTCAACAGCGAGTGAAAATGTAAATTTTTGCGCCGTTTTATTTAATCCTTTTAATCTTCCTTCCCACATATAAGCCATGTTTTTTCCAATCATATAAAAAATATTTTTTATACGTCTCTTAACAAAATTCTTATTTGATGGTAAATTATACACTTCTTGATTAATATTGTAAATACTCAAGTAGAACGGAGTTTGAAATAAGTTTGGCTCGTCTTTGAGGCGGAAAAACTGTCTTGGTGAATATTTGCTTGATATTTATCAAATAAAGATAAAAAATGGAAAATGGACTGTATTTTACAAACAGAGACAGGATTATAGTATTTGCACCACATCCCGATGATGAAATTTTGGGATGTGCAGGTATAATCCAGGAATGTCTTGAAAAAAAAGGCAGGGTATACATCGTGTTTTTTACCAATGGAGACAGAAATGAAGTGGCGTTTAAACTTTTTAGTAAACGGCTGATACTTCACCCTTTTGATTATATAAAACTTGGAGAATTAAGGAGCCAGGAGTCTATGAAAGCAAACAAGATAATAAACATTTCCCCGGAAAATCTTATTTTTCTTGGTTATCCGGACCATGGAACCCTTAATATCTGGATAAAATACTGGAATACTGACAAGCCATTTAGAAGTTTCAGAACCAAAACCACATGTGTGCCTTATCCCCGGAATTTATCATATTCCAAGCCTTATGTCGGTGAGAGTATAATCCCTGATTTTACAAAAACACTTAAAGGAATATCTCCGACAAAGGTTTTTCTGCCGAATCCGGCGGATTTAAATTGCGACCACAGGGCAATGTTTAATTTTTTTACAGTATCTTTTCTTGAAACAAAAAAAGAGGTGTTGCCAGACGTTTATTCATATTTAATACACTACAAAATGTGGCCGGAACCTAAAAGATTTGCATCCCATTTTACTTTGGAGCCTCCTGGAAAATTAAGTAACAAGACATGGGTATCTTATTACCTGACTCCGGAACAGATGGGCCAGAAAATCAGGGCATTAAGATGTTTCCAGACTGAACTTATCGGAACAAAAAATTTTATTTTTTCTTTTATAAGAAGAAATGAAATTTTTGAAAAAATGGAAATTCCTGTATTAAAAGACAGAAAATTTATACTCATGCAAAATAAAAATGCAATTCTGGAAATCATGGAAAAAAGTGGTTCTCCCGTTATTAAATTTACCATGAGAAAAAGAATGGTTTTCAGGAGAAAATTTAATATGGAACTATATCTTTTTGGTTTTAAGGATAGTGTTTCTTTTTCTTCCATGCCCAAGATTATGTTAAACATTAATTATAAGAAAAAAATTGTAATAAAAAACGGGAATAATGAAATATCATCTGAAGTAATAGATTGTTTTCATAATAAAAATGAACTGACGCTTAACGTTCCCCTGAATTTACTTGGACATCCTGAATATCTTTTTTGTGGGGGAAAAATAAAATTAGGAAATCTTATTTTTAATACATTTATATGGCAGATTTACAAATTATGATATTATAAATATATGATATTATAAATACTTGATAAAATTTTAATCAAGAAAAATGTAAAAATAAAAAATGGCTAAAAATCTTGTTATAGTTGAATCACCAACAAAGGCAAAAACGATAAACTACATCCTGAAAGGACAGTTTATTGTAAAGGCTACGTTAGGACACGTAAGAGACCTTCCTGAGGATGATTTTGGAGTGGATTTAAATACATTCCAGCCAACATATATCGTCATGAAGGGCAAAAAACATATTTTGGAATTGTTAAAAAAAATAGCAGAAGATACTCCTGAAGTTTATATTGCGACTGACGAAGACAGAGAGGGGGAAGCAATTGCATGGCATACGGTTACATATATAGGAAAAGACATAGGGAAGGTTAAAAGAGTTGCCTTCCATTGCATTACCTCGGATGCCGTAAAAAAAGCATTTGAAAATCCGAGAAAGATTGATATTAATCTTGTTAATGCCCAGCAGACAAGAAGGATACTTGATAGAATTGTTGGCTACACATTAAGTCCTTTTCTTGCCAAAAAACTTGGAGGGTTTCTTTCCGCCGGAAGGGTTCAGTCTGTTGCGTTAAGACTTATCGTTGACAGGGAAAGAGAAATACAGAATTTTGTCTCTAAAAAATACTGGACAATAAGAATTTTTCTTGAAAAAGACGGAAAAAAGTTTTTCCTTGACCTTGTTTCAATTGATGATAAAAAAATTGAAGAAACTGGTCTTGATAGCTTTGTTCTTGTTGAAAAGATACTTTCAGAATTGCAAAACACTTCTGTAACAATAAACAAGATTGAAGACGTTCAAAGAAATTTAAGACCATATCCTCCTTTTGTAACAAGCACTTTACAGCAGGAAGCCTCAATAAAGCTTGGACTTACGTCATCAAAAACAATGTTTATTGCACAGAAGCTTTATGAGGGCATTGATATCGGTAAAAAAAATCCTGTGGGTCTTATAACATATATGAGAACGGATTCCCCTTCAATTGCAAAATCAGCACAGTCCCAGGCATTTAAACTTATAAAAGAAAAATATGGAATGCAGTTCGTTCCGGAAAAACCGCCTGTGTATAAGGCAAAGATTTCTTCTGCCCAGGAGGCGCATGAGGCAATAAGGCCTACGAATGTTTATCTTATTCCGGAAGAAATAAAAAAACATCTGTCAAAAGAGCAGTTTGTAGTTTATGAACTTATATGGAAAAGATTTATTGCAAGTCAGATGAAACCCGCAGTTCTTGAAACAAGGACTATTTCCGGGACGTCAGGCAGATATGGATTTGAGACAAAAAGCTCAAAGATTATTTTTACAGGATTTACTGAAGTATGGCCGGTAAAAATAGATATGGGACAGGAAATAAAGAGCCTGATTAAAGAGAAAGAACCTTTTACGATTATAGAAGCCTTATCCGAGGAAAAACAGACAAAACCACCGGGCAGATACACTGAAGCAAGTCTTATAAAAGCAATGGAAAAATTTGGTGTTGGAAGACCATCAACATATGCACCAACGATGCAAACACTTTACAGGAGAAATTATATAAAAAGTGAAAGAAGGGCCTTAGTGCCGCAGGAGATTGGTATCCAGGTCATTGATATTCTTATGAAATTTTTCCCTGAAATTCTTGATATTGGTTTTACCGCAAAATTTGAGGGACAGCTTGATAAAATTGCAGAGGGCGGGGAAAACTGGATTGGACTTTTAAAAGAATTCTATACAGGCTATAAGCCATCTTTGGATAAAGCAATGGAGGGGGTTAAAGATCTTCCTCCGCCCGAGAGGAAAATAAAAGAAAAGAAATATACGGATAAAATATGTCAAAAATGCAATGGAAGGCTTGTAATAAGAACAGGTCCGCATGGGACTTTTCTTGGTTGTGAAAATTTTCCAAAATGCAGATATACTGAAAGTATTCCCAAATAGATATGATTATTATTCCTGCTATAGACTTAAAAAAAAATGAGATTGTAAGGCTTTGCCAGGGAAAATTTGAAAAATCCACTTCATACCCGGATAATCCCGTAAATCTTGTAAAAGAATTTATCGTAAAAGGAGCTAAAAGGATTCATGTTATATGTTTATTGGGAGCAAAGGATGGAAAAATTGAAAAAGATGAAGAAAGAATAATCCAGAAAATAATTGAGACAAGGAATATTTTTGGGCATCATTGCGGGATACAGCTTGGCGGTGGTATAAGGAGAATAGAAGAGATTGAGTATTTTTTTAATCTTGGCATTGACTATCTGATTATAAGTACCGGTATTATATTGCCGTTTATTCTTGAAAGCGGATTTTCTATTGGGGACATAAAGCTTTTTTATCAGAGAGGAGGGAAAAAATTTGAACAGCAAAAAGAACTGCCGGAGATTGATTTATTGAATAAATTAGACAGCGACATAAAAAAGAAAATAATCGTGGGAGTTGATTTTTATAATAATCATGTTGCTTTAAGCGGATGGCAGGTTTTGGTTCCCCTTCAGCCTTCTTATATTATCAATAAATTTATAGACAAAGGTTTTGAACAGTTCATTCTTACTGATGTTTCCAGAGATGGAACCATGGAGGGAATTGATATTCCTGGATTAAAAGATATATTTGAGAATATTTCCGGAGAAAAAATTTTGAATCAAAAGTTTTTTATTGCCGGTGGAATAAAAAATGAAATAGACGTTCAAAATATACATGAAAGCAACATTCCGGTATTTGGCGTTGTCATAGGAAAGGCTTTATATGAAACTTTCTTTGATTTAAAACAGGTAATCAAACAATTCCAGTAATATTATCTTTCCGTGTCAGAACCTTAATGAGTATTTTTCCCTTTCAGGAGCTTGTATTCAAAGCTGTCAATTAAAGCTTTCCATGAAGCCTCTATGATGTTTTCTGAAAGGCCTATGGTTCCCCAGATATCTTTTTCATCTGTTGATTCTATCAATACCCGTGTAACAGCGCCTGTGGCTTTTTCAGGATGAAGAATCCGGACCTTATAATCTGTTAATTTCATTTCCTTTAGTTCAGGATAAAAGCTTGTGAGAGCTTTTCTTAATGCATTATCAAGGGCATTGACAGGTCCATCACCTTCACTTGCAGTATGTTCAATAAGATTGCCTACTTTTATTTTTACAGTTGCCTCTGAAACAATCCTTTTACCTTTTTCCTCTACAATTACCCTGAAACCCTCTACTTCAAAAAGTTTTTGGTATTTTCCAAGAAATTTTCTGACCATAAGGTCAAAGGAGGCTTCAGCGGATTCAAATTGATATCCTTCTTTTTCAAGATCCCCTACCATATTGAGTATATTTTTTATAACATCAGACTCTTTTGTTATTTCATAATCTTTTTTTAATTTTTGAATGATTGCGCTTTTTCCTGAGAGTTCTGATACTAAAATTTTTCGTTTATTTCCTACTTTTGCAGGGTCAATATGCTCATAGGTTTCCGGGTTTTTTGATACTGCATCAATATGTACTCCTGCCTTATGGGTAAATGCGCTAAACCCGACAAACGGCTGGGAGCCTGCTGGTACGATATTCGCAATCTCATATATTGTTCTTGAAAGATTGGTAAGATGAATAAAATTTTCATTTTTGATACACTGGCAGCCCATTTTGATCTGGAGTATGGGAATAATTGAAACCAGGTCTGCATTTCCGCACCGCTCCCCGAATCCGTTTATTGTTCCATGTACCTGTATTACGCCGTTTTTAACCGCGATAATTGAATTTGCAACGGCAAGCCCGGAATCATTGTGGGTATGGATTCCCAGTGGTGTTTTTATAAATTTTATTGTTTCTTTGATTATGTTCTCTATTTCAAATGGCAGGGACCCGCCGTTTGTATCACACAGGATAATTCTTTCTGCACCGCTATTTTGTGAAACCTTTAATGTATCAATAGCATACTGGCGGTTGTTTTTGAACCCATCAAAAAAATGTTCAGCATCAAAAAACACCTTTCTTCCCTCCTTTATCAGAAAATTTACAGAGTCTTCTATCATCTTAAGATTCTCAAGTAGGGATATTTTAAAAACGTCTTTTACATGAAGGTCCCATGATTTTCCGAATATTGTGATATATTCTGTTTCGCTTTTAAGGAGTGCTTTCAGGTTGAGGTCATTTTCTGCTTTTGTATTTTTTCTTCTTGTACTTCCAAAAGATATAATCCTGCTGTTAATGAATTTCCTGGTTTTAATTTCTTTGAAAAACTGTTCTGCTTTTGGATTGGACCCGGGCCAGCCTCCCTCAATAAAGGGGATACCGAATTCATCAAGTTTTTCCGCTATTTTAATCTGATCAGTAAGGGTGAAGGAAATTGTTTCCCCCTGTGCTCCATCCCTCAGGGTCGTATCATAAATTTCTATTTTTTTTTCTTTTTCCATAGCAGTTAATTTATCAGAAAAGTGAATTCTTTGCAATTTAAATAAGTTATAAATCAGTAACAATTATTAAGCTAATGGCTAATTAATCTCAAATCCGCCATATTAAAATTGAGGGATAGCGTTTCCCCTTTTTTCGTTAAAATAGATAATAGAGTAATAAAATTGATATGAATGGTTTTGGGAATATGATAAGAAAAGATATTAAATGTTTTGAAGGTTTGAAATCTATTGCTCGGATAATTATGTATCATATATCCTCTTTTTGGTTGTTTTGCTGATTCTTTTACCACTTTTATTTTATACCAATATATTGTTATATGGCAAATTTATAAATTATGCCATAATAAACTATGGATAGAGTAATTAATGAGAAAAAGTGAAATGGGAAAGGGAAAAAGAAGTGGAAATGATTGAAATTATAGGCTTATAGAAAATCCTATGAAAGATTTACATAAATATATAATTATACCCAAATTGGACAAGTGTTTATCCTCTATTTTACACCTTCACTACTACTACTTTTTGTTCAGTTAGAAGGGACCACCTTAAAATGGATAGCAAGGAGTACTTTATTTTTCCTTAGCGTATGAAATTTGCGTTTTGTTGGCGAGACCCCTACTTAAAATAATTGACTGATTTTTTATAATCTCTGGCAATCTTTTTGGCTGTAAAACTGCACTGCAAGATTCTAAACCGTGCGATATCACCATGAAACCAACCTGCTTCATGTAGACCGGCTAATCTTTTCAGGAGACCCGATCCATAACCGATGAGGCTTTTTTCATCAGTCCTAAGACCTGTTACTGCAACCGGTTGACCGTCAGGTTGTCCATTGAGATATAAAGAGATTTTTCTTCCATCAAAAACCGCTACAACATTATACCATTCTCCTGGTTTCAAAATATCAATTCCTTTCAATCTTACTGCCTGCCGTTTTTGATTAACCCTTACCAAGATCAGATTTCCTTTTGGAGTTATTGCAATACTTAGAGCCTCACCCCATTCATCAAAAATACTCTGAGCTTTTCCAATACTTAGCGGGCGAAACCAAATATCCAGAGTCATTCGCCCTGGTGGGTTTGACAAAACACCCAAATCCAATTTATTGTTTATTCCATTAAATCTCAGATAGTATGGTTTACCTGGTCCATCCTGCTGTATGACAGGTCTGCTTGAAGGAGGCATCTTGCTTAAATCCAGGTTGCGCTGCATAGGACCCCTATCTTCCAAGATATTCCCTCCTTTAAGATCCATAATAAAGTCTACTACCGTAGCCGGGTTAACCTTAGGAGGAGCAACAATGGCAGGGGTCGGATACACAAAAGTATTATTCTTCATCCGGATAACCGCAGTATAAAGGTCCTCCTGGTCAATGATGCAGCGTTTTACCCAACCGTCATTATATTCCATTGGCGCAAAACCCTTACCGGTGTAAAATCCTTCTAGGAAACCATCTTTTAGTTGTTTTGAAGTCAGAGTAGTATATAAAGGATTGGGTCCCCGTTCAATAATGCCTCCTGCAACATCCTTCCACGGAAGACCTTCAACGTAAATTGTCCTAGGATAAAGATTGCCGCCGGGACTGCCTTTAACAACCACCTTTGCATTGACTCCCGCACATACCCTCTGTAAAGGAACATCAAGCCAGCCGAGAGCTTCCTGTTCCCCGTTTCTCACTACTGCAAAAGGCGCCAGCTGACCTTTGGGAAAAGAAATTTCCTTTCCGTCCTCACTTATGCGCACAGAAGGAATTGCGTACCCGGGTTCACTAAGGCCTTTTTTAATCCAGAAATCCCAGCTCAGATGCCCGGGAAGAACTTCCGGAGTTACTGATTCCGGCATGACTGTTTTACCGCTCATTTCCCTGACTTTTACTTGTGCCTTAAAACGCTTTGCAATTTCATCCGCTGGTTCATTTCCGGTTATATCAGGCCGCAAAAGAACTAGTTCCATTTCCACTGGTTCATTAATAGAAACGGCTTTCCGGTAACTCAAAAAAGCTTCGGGTTTCTTAAGGACAGGCCATTTACCATTGCGCCAACGATATCCGAAATAGGTGTTTAAATCAATAAAGGAATATGTGGCATTGGCTGAACATTCCATGTTCCCGCCTTCACTATAGTCGTTCATGGTGGTAAGATTTATAAAATCAGGATTGTCTCTAATTGCCTCAAGCCATTCCCTGCGTAAGACATATGTGCCCCTGGGATCAAAAATGGTTCCTTCCCTGGTATAACAGATAGTACCTGGTTCTACACTTGCGCCTATTACCTTGGGAGTAGAAAAAGAGCGGCCGAATTTCATGAAATACGATAATATCCCTCTATTCTGCATCGCCACAGTGACGCTACCGAAATAATAAAGACCGTTAACCACATTTATTCCTTTCCGAAAACGTTCAGTTGTAAATTTATCGGTTACAGCTATACCTATACTGGCAACATCACTGATGATAAAAAATCTGCCGCCGATTTTTTCTGCATTCGCTATCATTTTCTTGTAAGCCTTCGAACCAAAATAGCCAAAAGTAATAACTACCGGAACATCACCTATTTTCAGGAGATTGGGATTCTCCCGGAGTTTTTTATACTCCCAGAATTTTTGAAGAAAAAAAGGAAGGTCCTTACTACCCCCCATATCTATCATAGGTAAAACTTTTATTCCGGTACCGCTTTTCCGGGCTTCCTCGGCGGCCTCCATAACATCGGCTAAATAACTACTATTAAAACAATCGATGGAAATGGCATTAATTCCGGCAGCTTTCAGGTCTAAAAAATACTGTACGGGAAATATTTGTGACGGGTTTTTATGTTCTGATTCAGAAAAAGGAACCAAAGGTGCATTTTCGTAAAAACCAGCATTGTCGCTTCCTTTTACCCCTCCCGGAATAAAATATGAAGAATACGGCGTTAAACCCATCACTACCGTACCAATGATAATTCTGGGAAATTCTTTAGCAGAAGGCATAGGTGGAAGCGAAGGAACGGTTATATCCTTTATTTCCACAGGCCCTAATTCCGCCAAAACCGCATCGGACTGACTCAGAATGTTGATACCGATAAGTACTTTAGTATATGGGTCATCCTTAGGGTCATCAAAACTTGCAAGTATTCCGTTACAGGTATCACAGTAGAAAAAAAGTTTGCCTTCCTTTTTTTGAATCCGGAATATTTCAGGATTCTGCAATTTAAAATTAAATCCGAAAGATCTCCATTCTGGAACTTCGCCGGCAATAGATCCTTCGCTAGTGTTAGGACCCATGTTGAAATAAATGGCATGACCGGCATTATTCATGAGTCCAATCATCAGCGCTTTCCAACCGTTTTCACCAGAAGATTGATAGCGCTTTAAAGTAAAAACAACCTCTTGTCCATCTTTAAGTAAATTTCCGATAGCAACAATTCTTCCTCCTTTTGCGCTTTTCCCAGGACCTGCCAAAATCGCCAGAGAACCATCCGGACCGATAATCCATTGTGCCTGATCAAAAGGTTTGTCAGCAATAGAAATGGAATCCGGATTCCCCCTCGTCAATTCTTCACCCTGCCAGGAGAAAATTGTGTTTTTATCGATATTTTGTGTTTTTTCTCCGGCATTTATAGATACCGGATTAAATCCATAAGAACATAAACCTGCAATTATTGCTGCCAAAATACAACAAAATCTTATTCGTCCCATTTTGTCTTCTCCTATGTTAACTGTCAAATTCGTTCACTCCTAAGATATTAATTTTTAATTACTTGCAACAACAAATTTAAAATTCGTGAAATCTTCAAAAATCCAGTTGATGTAATACGCCGATATATAGAGAAACATAGTTTTTCATATAAGCAATTAAAGTTTAAAAGTTTTTAAAGCCCCGACTGAAAGTCGGGGTTCTTTACTTCTCTATTTAAGGTAACTACCCAGTCAACCTCGTTGACTGGGTAGTTGTAAAATCTTTAATAACTTACTGCAGGATTAATAGTAAATGGCCAATCATATTGATATCCATTCCTACCATACCAGTTACTAGAATTAGAACCCCACACAGGATTCAAACTTAGAAGACAATACTGACTATTATCTAAAACAGATTTGCTATACCACTTTACATGTCCATCACAGAAAAGCAGGTCTGCACCACCATTATGTCGGTATACCCAGTGGCTTAATTACATGGGCACTGCCCATGTAATTAAGCCACCATAAACACTTTGCCGTGGCAGTCCGGTTTCTCCAATACAAAGAGTATCATCGGGTCTTGTCAGCTGACTTTCATTAACTGAACTTATAGGAGTAAATACCCAATTTAATCCCAGAGAAGGAGAAGTTGGAGGAACCCCTTCATTGAAGCCATACCCACCTTGATAATCATATCCATATTCAGTGGTCTGATATAGTGGGTATATAAATGTATTAGAACCGGATATGTCTTCATATTTTAGCCAGTCAGGGTCATAGAAAGTTTTCCAGTTTTTTACATATGGGTACAACCATAATACCCAGACCGCATACATACCACTTAAGGCCCCCGGATCAGAATAACCCTGGGACAATTCAAATGGTCCCCAGTAATCAGGGTAACTCCCACCTACATTCTGACCAAATTCAGGATAAAACCCATTATAGTCATTCAGATACATTGACATTGCCAACCCCAGCTGGTTTAAATTTGCCATATCCACTGCCTGTCTTGCTTTTTCTCTCGCTTTTGCCAGTGCTGGTAGTAACATCGCTGCAAGAATCGCTATGATGGCAATTACCACCAGTAATTCTATTAACGTGAACCCATGTCGGGCGTGTGATACAATTTTATTATTCATATGACACCTCCAAAATTGAGTTTTGTAAAAATGGGAAAAACAGTCAGAAGTCCTCCTCCTGAGGATATCTGAGAAAAGAGAATAAAATATTTTTTAAGCAAATTTAGCACCTTTAAAAAAGGTATGATATGATATTTTTTCCTCGGAAATATCTGGTCTTACCTCTGTCCCCATATAGAAACCTTTTTTGTTTTTCATCTGTTTTCACCTCCTCTTTACTTTATTTTTATCACATATAAAACAAATTGTCAAAAATGTTTTTTATAAAATATTGGCTTGAAAGATTAAACATTATATCCGCCATATTAAAATTGAGGAATAGCGTTTTCTCCTGTTTTTCTAATATTTTGATATAAAAAAGAACGTGTGTCAAAGTAAAATTGCCAAATCCCTGAAAATTTTCATATCAAACGGTTTTATCTTCTGCTTTTTTACCCCATTCTGCTGAAACCAAGCTTTTGTAGTCAATACTTTAGCCCTGTTCTTTGTGCCCTGACCATTTTCCTGTGACTACTGCGACTACAGACTCACCCGAGCGCAAAGCCCAGTTGTCTGATATTGCGCATCAAACATAAAAATATCTTTTCGCTGATAGAAGTCTCGGCTAATAATAAACAATAATATCGGGCGTGTTTTATCATCCTTGCCCCAACCTTTATCATCTTTAACTGGATTGTCCTTAATGACCAATGCTTTATACTTTTAGGTAAAACAAGTGTCCTTAAGAAATTTCCCATGTTGTAGGCCATAACAAACAACTTTAATCCAAAATATCCATTGTAAACACCGCCTTCCTGATTCCCATAAACCGGACTTTCAGATGAATCTATATCAAGCACGATTTCTTTTACGCCTCTTGCCGTATCGGCTTTTTCTATCCACTTCATCAGCAGTTCATCCATCTCTACCAGATTGTCTTGTTCTGTGAGAATTTCTTTTTCAAACCGGCCAATGGTATTTTCACTGCTTCCGCCTTTTCCCATTGCCCGTTCCCCAAGAATCACCTTTAATGCAGGATCCTGCCGTAATGTCTGCGCATCGTTGGTGTCTTTATATCCTGCAAGTCGGCTATATACAGATTGCCGCAGCAGTTCGGTTATTTCATGTTGAATATTTCTTCTCTGTCTTTTGTCTGTCAGATATTCTTCTGCCAGGCCTGTCAGTCCCATCTGTTCGTCAAGTTCCCGGACAGCAAGCAATCCACCATTTGAGGTTACCTCTGCTCCCTTGAAATATGCTTTTATCTTTTCTGTGAAACTAAATCTGATTTCGCATTTTTTTGTTTCACCCATTTTTTTTGTGTTTAAAACCTTCTCTTCCCCTTATTTTATGCCATATTCAGACTTTTTGTCAACTTTTTTCCGAGTTTAATATGGCGGATATAGGTTAATATATGTTATATTATAATAATATTATGGAAGATGGGAAAATAATTATTATAAAGGAGGAGGGAAAAATGCGCAAGACTTATGAAGCAGGATTTAAAGGAAAAGTGGTGTTGTGGCATAAATACAAATATGTCATATATATATCTGCAATCCTGATTTTTATAAATATCTCTTCTGCAATTGCTAATGAAAGATATAATCCATTAACTTCTTCACAACAACATCTACAGGTTAAAACCCTTCAATCCGCTTCAATGCAGATACATTATGGCATAGATGTTAACATTCATGACCGTAATATCGGTGTGCGTCATATCATCCAGGCTTTTGCCTTAATCCGGGGTACTGGTGCACGCTATGTTCGCGTTGGTGCTGGTGGATGGAAACAGGCAGAGCCTAAACGAGGTGTTTTTGATTTTCGCTCCGTGGACCGGTTAATTCGCGCTGCAAGGTCCCAGGGGTTAAAAGTATTACTTGAAATAGGTGGTAACACACCTGATTGGGATTTACCTGCAGGGGCTGATGTCAGACATCAATATGGTTGGGTAACCTATGCACCTGCTGATGCTACAGGTGCTACCAGCCTTGATGGCAGGGTTCATGGAGAAACTGACTGTGCTGCTTTTGGAGAATATGTACGCCGGCTTACTGCTAATGTGGCGCCGCTTGGAGTAAAATATCTTATTATCTGGAATGAACCGCAGAATTTTCCCAAAGAATGGATTCCAAGCAATCATGAGACAATTGACCAGAATGCCGCAGCCTATGCCCGGTTGATACATCAAGCCTATATCAATGCCCACTCAGTGGCTCCAAACATACATATCCTCAATGGCGGTACTGAAATTCTGCCGGTTGGACTATTGCATATTATGGTGCATTATAGACACAATATCCGTTTGGCACGAGCATCTTTACGGTTTACCCGTGATTTGTACAATAATCCTATGTTTTGCCGCAGTATTGATGTGCTTGATGTACATGTAGGAAACCATGGGCCATTATGGTCACGACAAATCGTGGATGAATCGGAACATGCGTTGATGAAACATAATGGAGGAAGATGGATACCAGTATGGGTTACAGAATCCGGGTATTCATCCATGCGTTCTGTGCAGACTTATAAATTTAAATCCGGGCTAAAGCCTGAGTTTGAGGTGGAACTTGGACCTGGCTATGACCAGGGAGATCGTTCCCAGTCAAAATTTTTGACCAATACTTACGATTCTCTGATTGCTGACAAAAATGTAATAGGAATTAATTGGACTTTTATAGTAGATCCACCCTATAGCGGTAATCCAATGCAGGATGGTGCTGGTTTGGGACTGGTGGCAGAAAATTTAAGGACACATAAACCTGCATATTTTGCTCTCAAAAGTATCATAAAGCGGTAAAAATCCCGAAATTCGTCTTGAAACAACAATGGATAATTGATGTAGGGTATATTATAATAATATTATGGAAGAGGGAAAAATAATTGACTGGCTGAAGAGAAGGATAGACATAAAGAACAGGGACGTAGTAACAAAAATTGGCGATGATACTGCAGTACTGGAATGGAACAAGAAGTCTTATTTTTTACTCACCACGGACGTCGTTGTAGACGGGATCCATTTTGAAAAAGAAAAAATATCCCCTGAAAAAATCGGAAGAAAAGCCCTTGCCGTTAACATCAGTGACATAGCGGCTATGGGTGGCATTCCGTTGTACGCTCTTGTGTCCCTTGGTCTACCCTGTCCGGAAAAAAAATTTATCAGTGGTATTTATAAAGGCATACTCAATCTTGCAAAAAAATTTAATATTGATATTGTAGGAGGTAATATTTCAAAGTCCCCTACCCTTTTTATTGATATTTTTTTAGCCGGTAAGGTGGAAAAAAAACTTCTTAAACTTAGAAGCAGTGCCAAGCCGGGCGATTCAATTTACGTTACAGGCAGTCTCGGGGGAAGCATTGAAGGAAAGCATTATAATTTTTCACCAAGGGTAAAAGAAGCAGGATATATAATAAAAAAATATCCGGTATCTTCAATGTTGGACGTTTCTGACGGTCTTTCTTCTGACCTTATAAAGCTCGCAAAAGCAAGTAATGTTGGTTTTGTTTTGATTCTTGATAATATCCCTGTTTCAAAAGATGCTATCAGAATAAGCAAGACAGAAAAAGAGGCGGTTTTTCATGCATTGAATGACGGGGAGGATTATGAACTTCTTTTTACAGTGGATAAAAACTATCATGGGAAAATTCCCGGAAAAATTGATTCTGTCCCTGTAACGTATGTAGGAGAAATAACAACGGTGAAAAAATATGAAGGGTCCTTTAAAAATAAAAAAATAGAACTGCGCCCGGAAGGATTTAACCATTTCAAAAATTTATGAATAACGATTTCATTGTTTATGCAGAAAATCTCACAAAAAAATTTAATGATTTTACTGCTGTTGACAGTATAGATTTTTTTGTGAAAAAAGGTGAATCTCTTGGTATATTGGGCCCGAATGGTGCTGGGAAAACAACTACGGTTAAAATGGTTTCCTGTTTTATGCCTCCAACTTCAGGTATTCTTGATGTTTTTCAAATGTCTGCTTATAAATATCCGAGACAGATTAAATCAAGACTTGGTATATGCCAGCAGGAGGATAATCTTGACCCTGACCTGAACGTTTACCAGAATCTTTTTGTATATTCAAGATATTTTGACATAAAAAAAGATGCTGCAGAAAAAAGAATTAACCGGCTTCTTGAATTTGTCGGGCTTTACAATAAAAGAAAAAACTATATAAGAGAAATTTCAGGTGGAATGAAAAGAAGGCTGATGATTGCCCGTTCACTTATAAATGAACCTGAATTTCTTATTCTTGATGAGCCTACGACCGGGCTTGACCCGCAGGCGCGAAACCAGGTATGGGACAGCCTTATGGAACTTAAAAAAAGAGGGACGGGATTTATATTGACAACCCACTATATGGATGAGGCTGAAAAACTTTGTGAGAGGCTGATTATAATGGACCAGGCAAAAATAATCATTGAAGGCAGGCCATACCAGCTTATCCGGAAGTACATAGGTAAATACGTCATAGAAATTTCCGGTATTTCAGATGAATTGGAAACTTTTCTTGAACATAAAAACGTAAATTTTGAAAAAACGTCCTCAAGAATACTTATTTTTACGGATAATGCAGAATCATTTTTTTCAGAGGTAAAAGAAAAATTTTGCGGTTCTTTATGCAGTCTGAGACTTGCCAATCTTGAAGACGTTTTTCTTAAATTAACAGGCAGGGAGTTACGCGATTGAAATGGACATTATAAAAAACATAAGCTGGCGGTCCATAAAAGTATGGCAAAGAAATTGGACTGTATACGTAGAAACGTGGTTGGTAAATTTCGTGATGCCGTTTTTTGAACCGCTGTTATATCTGCTTGCATTTGGCCTGGGTCTTGGAAAATTGGTAAAAACGGTTCCTTATAATGGCGTTTTAATGCCCTATCTCAGTTTTATTACCCCCGGTCTTATCGGGACAATCGTAATGAACTATTCCTTTTATGAAACAACTTATGCGTCATTCGTACGGATGTATCACCAGAAAACTTTTGATGCTATTCTTGCAACCCCGCTTTTGATTGAAGACATTATCGCCGGAGAATTACTCTGGGGAACGACAAAATCCATTATAGCAGGAACGAGTATGATGATTGTGGCTTCTTTTTTTCATCTTCTTCACTATCCTATGGCGTTGTGGCTAATTCCTTTATCAGCCCTCGGGGGTATGGTATTTTCCACTATAGGGATGGTTTTTACCTCTTTTACAAAATCTATAGAGCAATTTAATTTCCCTGTTTTTTTGTTTATGACTCCAATGTTTCTTTTTAGCGGCGTTTTTTTCCCTATTTCCGTCCTGCCTGTATGGGCACAAACAATCGCTTACGTTTTTCCGCTTACTTATCTTGTTATAATAATGAGAGATATTCAGATAGACATATTTAATCTTTCTTTTTTATATAGTATAATAATTCTTATGGTCCTGACGGCGATATTTTTCATTCTTTCAATAAAGATGATGAAAAAAAGACTCATAAAATAATCTGTTAACTTCAGGAGGTGTTATGGATAGGAATAAAAGATTCAGGACGCAGATGATAAGAGAGGTTTATGGCTCCAAGGCAAAAGAACATTTTAAAAGCAGGGAAACAAAATACAGCTCATTTAAAAACAGGTATTTATTGCTGCAGGAAAGACTTAAGGAAATGGAAAAAAAGCATGAACATATAAAGAAATAGATTCCCTGTGATGTTATTTTTCCAATATCTTGAATTGTATCTGCTCCATAATGTCAGAAAGCATATTTTTATCTTCAATAGTTAACGGATGTGAAATCCACTTCTTGTTTTTATATATTTCCGTCCCTATTGATAAAAACAACCTGACAGGGTTTTTTGTAATTTTTGCAATAATTATCAACGTATCCGGCTCTAACTGTATCCATTCTGTAGCAGAACTCCCTTTTTTCCCTCTTTCCTCCCATGCGGCACCATCTTTTCCTCTAAGCATCGTGAAGAAATATTTTGTCATTACCTTATTTAAAGCTTTCCATACTTCCTGTTTGGAGGCTCCATATACCGGTACCTTCCGCCATTGTCCTTTTTTTATTATTGCAGGTGTTTTTGGCTGATTTTCAGGCTGATTTTTTGCAGCTATGCCTGACGGGGAAAATATAATAAAAAATATAATAATACTGTAGCATATATATTTTTTCATAATTTAATTCCTAAGGGAGCGGTTGATTTCTATTTTTCTACTGAAATAGCATCTACCGGGCAGTTCTCAGCCGCTTCCCTGACTTTATCTTCCAATTCAGGTGGAACCACGTCTACTTTGACGACTGATACTGTCTCCCCCATTTCAAATACTTCCGGACAAATATCTACACACAGACCGCATCCTGTACAAAGATTTTCATCAACTTTTGTTTTCATGCATCCCCCTTTATGGTTAAGAATTATCTAAGGAAAATAAATTCCAACTTATTCTGAATAAATTTTAATAAAATGTTTGTCTTTTGTCAAAAAAAGTTTATAATAAGCAAATAAATAAATCTCATAGAATTGAGGCACAAAGTTAAAAATTTATACCATAACAGGAGGAAAAGATTAAGAATGAAAGATTATTCGGCTACAATAAATCTTCCAAAAACTGATTTTCCAATGAAAGCGGAGCTTGCAAAGAGAGAACCCTCCACTTTTGATTTCTGGCAGAGAATAGAGGTATATAAAAAAATACTCCAGAAAAACAAGGATAAGAATTCTTTTATTCTGCATGACGGTCCGCCTTATGCCAATGGCCATATTCATCTCGGAACGGCTCTTAATAAAATATTGAAGGATTCTGTTTTAAAATTTAAAGGACTTCATAATTTCAGAACACCATATATTCCCGGGTGGGATTGTCATGGAATGCCCATTGAACACCAGATATTCCAATCCATGAACGTAGAAAAAAGCCAGGTTAATCTTATTTCGTTTAGAAAAAAAGCCCGGGCTTACGCTGAAAAATTTATTTCCATCCAGAGGGATGAATTCAAAAGGCTGGGGATTTTTGCAGACTGGGAAAATCCTTATCTGACCATTAACCCGCTGTATGAGAAAACAATTGTGGAAACTTTTGGCAGCCTTTATTTGAATGGATTTATATACCAGGGTGTCAAGCCTATTTACTGGTGTTCCCAGTGCCAGACTGCTTTAGCTGAGGCAGAGGTTGAATATTATGATATATCAAGCCCTTCCATATACGTAAAATTTCCTGTAAAGGATGGATATAAAAAAAATATACTTGAAACAAAGGAGGATATAAATTTTCTTATCTGGACGACTACCCCCTGGACGCTTCCAGCCAATGTTGCAATTGCCGTGCATCCTGACTTTACATATGCTCTTGTTAAAACAGAAAAGGGCTTGTTTATTATTGTAGAGGCTCTGGCTGAAGCGGTTCTTGAAAAAATCGGTTTAAACGGGGAAAAAATAAAAACATTACAGGGAAAAGAGATGGAGGGTATTATCTGCCGGCACCCTTTTATTGAGAGAGATTCTATCATAGTTCTTGCAAACTATGTTTCAAAAGATGATGGAACAGGCTGTGTTCATACTGCCCCGGGCCATGGAGATGAAGATTACCAGACAGGATTGAAATATAAGCTTCCTGTTCTTTCTCCTGTTGATGAAAAAGGAAGATTTACAGATGAAGTTGCTGAATTTAAAAATATGCCTGTATTTGATGCTGATAAAATCATAGTGGAAAAATTAGCACGAACCGGTTTTCTCCTTTTTGAGGAAAATCATGCTCACTCTTATCCTCACTGCTGGAGGTGTAAAAATCCTGTAATTTTCCGTGCCACAAAGCAGTGGTTTTTAAATATTGATAAGGACAATTTGCGGTCACTTATGGAAGAGCAGATAAATAGTACCCGGTGGATACCCGGAGAGGTAAGAAACAGGATAGGAAGTATGGTAGAGACAAGACCTGACTGGTGTCTTTCACGGCAAAGATTGTGGGGTGTTCCGCTTCCTGTTTTCTATTGTAAGGATTGCGGTAAGCCGGTATGTACAAAGGAAACAATTAATAAGATAATGGGTCTTGTAGAAAAACATGGTTCAGACGTATGGTTTGAAAAGGAAACAGAGCATCTGCTTCCTGATAACTTTGTATGTCCTTTTTGCAAGGGTAAAATTTTTGAAAAAGAAAAAGACATTCTTGACGTCTGGTTTGATTCAGGCGTGAGTCATGCAGCTGTCCTTAAGCCTGACCCGCTTCTTAAATGGCCTGCTGACCTTTATCTTGAAGGAAGTGACCAGCATAGAGGATGGTTCCAGACCTCTCTTATCACTGCATGCGCAATTGAAAAAAGAGCGCCATTCAAAGAAGTTCTTACTCATGGATTTGTCGTGGATGCAGAAGGCAGAAAAATGTCAAAATCTCTTGGTAACGTTATAACGCCGCAGGAAATAATAACCATGTATGGCGCAGACCTTTTAAGGCTATGGGCATTATCAGAAAATTATCAGCAGGACCTTAGAATATCAAAACAAATTATAGACCATCTTGTGGTTGTTTACAGGACGGCAAGAAATACAATCCGTTATCTTCTTGGAAACGTCTATGATTTTGTTCCGGAGAAAGATGCTGGTCTTGAGGACATATTTGAAGTGGACATATGGGCGATTAATAAAACGCAAAAACTTGTAAATGACGTGACAAACCACTATGAACATTTTTTATTTAACAAAGGTATACAGGAAATTTTTGATTTTTGCAATTTGGACCTTTCATCTTTTTATCTTGATTATCTTAAGGACAGGCTGTATACGTATGGTAAAGATTCCATGGAGAGAAAAACCGCCCAGAAAGTCCTTTGTGAAATTCTTTTTGTAATAATCAGGCTTTTATCTCCAGTGCTTTCCTTCACATCTGAAGAAGCATACCAGGTAATTCCATTTCATAAAAAGGAAACCGTTTTTCTTGAAGAATGGCCTGATGTTAAAGATTATGACAGGGAAATTATTGATAGATGGGGAAAATTTCTTGAGTTTAGAAAGAGCGTTTTAAAGATGCTTGAAGAAAAGAGGATTATCAAGGAAATCGGCAGCAGTCTGCAGGCCAGGGTTATTATAATGGCTGATGAGAACCGGTACGATTTTTTAAATCATTTTCAGCCTTATCTTACAAATCTTTTACTTGTTTCTGAAGTAATTATTGAAAAATCTGAAGAATTTAAGATTATAATTGAAAAAACCTTGAATAAGAAGTGTGAAAGATGCTGGGTATATCATCCAACTGTTGGAAAAGATAAAGAATTTGAAGAACTATGTGAAAAATGCATAGATATAGTGCAGATAAAAAGTGAAAGAAATTAATAATGAAATATATTCTTGATGGATATAATATTATAAGAAGCTCTTATTTAAAACAGGCTGAAAGATATTCATCTGAAACAGGACAGATAAAACTTCTTTCTTTTGTGCAGGGTTATAAAAGAAATCACCCTGCATTATATTTTATTATCGTTTTTGATGGAGTGGGTAATCTGACAGATGCTTCAGGTATAAAGATTATTTATTCAGGGGATATATCTGCTGATGAAAAAATTATTGACATAATTTCAAAAAATGATAAAAAGGAAGAATATATTGTTGTTTCAGATGACAGACAGATTCAGGAAGGAGCAAAAATTTTTGGATGTAAGTATATAGGTGTGCAGGATTTCATGAAAGTAGCAGACAAAAGAAAAGAAACAGGTTCAAAAAAAATGGAAGAAACGGATTGGACTCAAAAGAAAACCATAGAACTTTCAAAAATAGAAAAAGAATTAAAGGAGTATTATGAAAAAGAATCCGGAAAATTTTGATAACTTAGAAAATATTCTTGTTGGGACAAAAAACGTTCTTGATGCCGAAGATAATGCGAGAGAAAAAGGGCTCCATTTATCCAGACAGATTACAAGACTTTCTGCCAAAGCCATTAAAAAAATTCATCAGCAGGATTTTAAAGAAAGCTCATTGATTCTTAAACAGGCATATGATATGTTAAAAGAAGTAAAGACTATTTTAAAAGAATTCCCGGAAATTTATTTTGCAGGGTTTCTTCATAATGCAGAAAAAGAGCTTATTGAAGGACTGGTTACGTATCATCTTTTAAAAGATGGACTGATTTTTACGCCGGACAAAGAGTTTGATATTATAAGTTATCTTCATGGGGTTTCTGAGGCGATAGGGGAAATAAGAAGGCATATACTTGATTGTATCAGAAAAGATGAACCCGAAGATATTGAACATCTCCTGAATGTTATGGATGAATTTTATTATTTTCTTATTTCTTTTGACTATTCAGAAGCTCTTACAAGGGGCTTAAGAAGGTCAGTAGATGCAATGAGGTCTTTAATAGAAAGAACAAGGTCAGAGGTATCTATTGTTATAAATCAAAAACGACTGGAAAAATTATTCAGGAAGATATGAAGTAATAAAACTCTGATCGTATTTATTTGGAGGGGTCGCATAGCGGCCGAGTGCGCACGCTTGGAAAGCGTGTATCCTCAAAAGGGATCGTGGGTTCAAATCCCACCCCCTCCGTATAGCAATCTTCTACGGAGGTGGGAATTGAACCATGGGTTCACCACTACGGCTGTTTTTACCATACAGAAAGTTGATTTCCAAAGAAGCCGTAGAGTGTGCGTCAATGGTGCATATTGTATGGTTTTAGCACAATCCCACCCCCTCCGTATAGCATTCTTCTACGGAGGTGGGAGTTGAATTGAGCGAAGTCAGACATTATAATAAATTGAAATGGACAATATTATTAATAAAGCAATTAAAACTTTAGCAAAAATTGCAAAAGTATTTGATATTAATATTAAATATAATTAAATAAAATTATGTTAAATAGAAAATCCATAGAAAGTATTTATAAAACTATTTGTAAATATTACGAGAAATATTTGAAACAATGCAAAGTAAAATTGCCAAAACTTTATGATTCAAAAGGAAATTTTACTAAAGATGCTCTTGTTTTAGTTTATCTATCTTATAATTATCCTAAAACCAGAAAAGTAACAAAGAGTGAATTAACAAAATTTATCAGAAGATACTATCCCGATACAAATGATGTTCAGCAAGCAAGACATTTAGGAGCGCAAAGTGGATGGTGGATTGTTGCAGGTGGGAGAGATAATATAGTATTAAATATAGAAAGAGGCTCATATCAGCTTTATACATTAAAACAGCCATATCCCGGATTTAAAAAAGGGCACAGAATAACAAAAACTGATGATTGGGAAAAAATAAAAGAAAAATATAATTTCAGATGTGCAACTTGCGGTTCGCAAGAAAGTAAACCTCATTTTCACTGGCCCGCAACAAAAACAATTTTACAAAAAGCACACATGGACCCCAATAAGCCATTAATTGACGGTAATATTATTCCACAGTGTCAAAAATGTAATACTATA
>JAMCZX010000030.1 GCA_023485205.1 Candidatus Omnitrophota bacterium
AAAACATATTTGTGGGGAATAACATATGGAGATAAAAAATTTGTGGCTGTAGGAGGTGGAATAGTTTTAACTTCTTCTAATGGGATTAATTGGAAAGAAATAAAATTTCCTCAGACAAGTTTTTCCGGAATAACATATGGAGATGGAAAATTTGTAGCAGTTGGTATGGGATACAATACCACCACACACCATCGTTGTGGAATAATTATTACTTCTCAGAATGAAAAAATATGGAAAAGTATATATATCACATCCCATGACATAAGCAAACTAAAATAGAAACTTTTTCAGGAAAAACTTGTCTGAGGAAATTTTATTTCTTTCCAATTAATCCCATTAGAAGAAGTTAAAACTATTCCACCTCCTACAGCCACAAATTTTTTATCTCCATATGTTATTCCCCACAAATATGTTTTTGAACCACAACGACCGGGTTTTATTCCAAAATTTTGTTTTGTCCATGTTATTCCTCCATTTGAAGAAGTTAATATAGTACTATGTTTTCCCACTGCTACAAATTTTCCATCTCCATATGTTATCCCCCACAAAATATTATTATTTCGTCCAGAATATTTTTTTGTCCAAATTATTCCCTTAGTAGAACTAAAAATACTACTACCACTTCTCGGCCACAGATCTCCTACAGCAACAAATTGGTTATCTCCATATGTTATTCCATAAAAAATGGAAGAGGTTTTAATATTGTATCCTATCCAAGTAATACCACTATTAGAAGAAATTAAAACTTTACCAAAACCAACTACTGCTACAAATTTATTATTTCCATATGCTATTGCAGAAATACCATAATGGCGCGTTGGAAAGTCTAATATTTTTAGTTCTACTTTGGAATTTTTTGTTTTGACCAGTGTATCCCATCCGAAGAGGTAATAATTGTACCATATCCTCCAACAGCAACAAATTTTTTGTCTCCATATACTATTCCGTTAAGAAATTGGTTTGTTTCAAAATTTTGTTTTGTCCATGTTATTCCATTGGTAGAGGTCAAAATTATACTTCTCATAGTTTTTTTAACATAACTTCCAATCCATCCGATAGCAACAAATTGGTTATCTCCATATACTATTTTCGAAAGATTAACAGGCTTACAAAAAGCTGAATGTAAAAAACTAAAAATAAAAATACTTAAAATTAATTTATTCCAGATTCTAAATATACTTTTATTCATTTTTTTCTATTTTATTGAAAAGATTTAATAGGATTACCTCTACTGAGTGCCCAGTTAGATAAAAGATTATCTTGCTGGGTTATTAAATTAGCAAGTGCATCTTCATTTTCCACTGAAGGTTCTATTAAGTATTTTATTCCAGTAGAACATAGGGTGGCATCGTATGCTACATCACACACACTTAGTCTTTTATCGCATTCTCCCCGGGTTGGCCATGGAGGACTATAATTTATATTTGGATGTCTCTTTTGGGCCGCTTCACTGCAAATCTTATTTATGGCTTCATTTAGTGCTTCCTTACCAAGGTTTTTAAGTATGTTTTTATAGGTATTATATATATCGTTTATCCAATCTGCCACTTGAGATGAAGGATTTGGAATTCTTTGTGCACCAGAACCAGATTGAAAACCAGTTGGATCATTATTGTTTATTGGATTATTATCACAATAAATATAAGGATATTTCAATATATTAGGGAAGGTTGGTAGCATATTTTCAGGAGTATATAGAAAAACTGGTGGTACTGGAATTAAAAGCAAATTTAAAATATCAGGATTTTCTCTTGGTTCACCACCACCACAAATTGGACATCCACCTAATGAAGTAGTTGGAGATAAAATTATATTTTCTGTATATTCTGGCACCTCTCTTAACAGCGGGTCTACTTCAAGGAATCTACCTAATCTTAGGTCTTGGTATCTTGCTCTGTAGTAATATAATCCTGCGTCTCTGTCATATTCTCTTCCTTGGTAAGTGATTGTGTTGGTAAAGCCGTTTTCTCTACCCCAGTCTATTCCTTCTCCTTCGTTTCCCTGTATGCCTTGTCCCTCTCCTCCTCTATTCATCATTTCTCCAAATGGTAGGTAATTATAACTGGCTATGACTTGCCCCCTTGAATTTGTCAGTTGTCTCACATTCCCTTCTCCATCATAGAGGTAGTATACTGTATGCCAGCGTACATATCCATTTTCTCTGTATCGCATACTTATGGGTTGGTCTGTTGTGTCTCCGTAGGTGTATATTTTCTTTGCCCTCCCATATTTATTATACACTATAAGCACCTGGTCTATCCCATTTATTGTGTCAAAGAAATATTGGCTTACTTTTCCTCTTACATTTTTCTTATATACTCTCTTTGTTCCACTTTATTCCATTTGGTGAAGTTAGAATTGTACCATTAGAGTCTACTGCTACAAATTTAGGTAGATTTACCCATTTTTATCAAAAATTTTAATCTTCCATTTTTTATGCAACCAATTTGCAATAATTATTAAAAATACCCCTAAAAAGCCTAATATTAACCCCAAATATCCTATTTTTACCAAATGTATATTTTTATATATTTGAGAAGGACTTAAACCTAGAATAAATATAGCACTAATAGTAATACCAATAGCGAATCCATAAATTGTACCTACTAAATAAACTTTTTTGGTATTATGTAAATCTGATGAATTCTTCATTTTTTGATTTTTTATACAGCAAAATTAAAAAAATTTATTCCTGCAATGGAGGATTATAATAATAAACTCCAGAGTTAACCCCACCTAACCCACCACCTTCACTATTTCCACTATTCTTTATGCATTTTATTCCCCATTCTGTACATGATTGCTCTTCACATTCATGAAATGCTACAACAAGAGCTGTTACATCAGATGCCCACATTTCAGGTCCTATCCATGGTATATTCCCTCCTGTTCTTTCTATCCACGCCAATATTCCATTAAGCACAACACTTCCCAAATTAATCGATAAAGGTTTTGCAGTTAGAGCCAAAGCACAAGATCCTGCGCCAACATATCCCCAAATTTGCCAGTTATACTGATACTTTAAACAAACACTTTTATAATGACCATTACAACACAAACCAGTAGGGTCTACATAATTTATAGGGTCATTATTTACGAAAATATAGGCAGGAGTGAAAATCGCATTGGAAGAAGGTGAATAGTTATTTATTAAATTATTATTTTGATTGGTATTGCCACAGCATCCACATCCTGAATTTCCGTTTGCAGATGGCAAATTATTCTCTGTGGTGTAGGTAGGCACTTCTCTTAAAAGCGGGTCTACTTCAAGGAAACGGCCAAGTCTTGGGTCTTGGTATCTTGCTCTGTAGTAATATAATCCTGCGTCTCTGTCATATTCTCTTCCTTGATAAGTGATTGTATTTCTCATTCCGTTTTGTCCCCAGTTTTGCAGTCCACCGAAAGGTGTCCCGTCTCCTATGTTTTCGCCCTCTCCTGTGTCTTCTCCTTTATTCATCATCTCTCCAAATGGTAGGTAGTTGTATGTGGCTATGACTTGCCCCCTTGAATTTGTCCGTTGTCTCACATTCCCTTGCCCATCATAGAGGTAATAAATTGTGTGCCAGCGGCCATATCCATTTTCCTTGTACTGTCGCATTTCTATTGGTTGGTCTGTTGTGTCTCCGTAGGTGTATATTTTCTTTGCCCTCCCATATTTATTATACACTATAAGCACCTGGTCTATCCCATTTATTGTGTCAAAGAAATATTGGCTTACTTTACCTCTTACATTTTTCTTATATACTCTCTTTGTTCCACAATCGCAGTTATGGAATATCTCTGTTTTGTTGTTCGGGAACTCTATTTGGGTCAGTAGGTTATTGTAGTCATATGTATATGTTGTGGTGAATGTCCCGCAATTCTGATTTTCATTTCCGCCTATTTCTCCTTTTGTAATCTTAACCTGTTTTGTTGCTATATTCCCATTTGCGTCGTAGGTGTAGTTTGTTGTTGTTATTGGTATTGTTATCTGATTTCTTGGTGTATTGATTGTTTTTTCGTTTTGTTTCTGTATTAGTTGTTCCTGATTATTGTATGTATATATTATTGTTTCTTCTGGCATTACACATTGCGTCATCAAAAATCTATGTGAATTCGCTTTGCTCCTCAATGACTATGAGGTGTTTTGTAATCTACAAAACACCTTGCTTTTATTAAATCTTTGATTTTATAGGATGAAGTCCGCATTCCTTATTTTCTGGTGATTCCCACCACCATCGGCCAGCGCGAATATCTTCCCCCGGTTTAATTGCCCTGGTGCATGGAGCGCAACCAATACTTGGATATCCATTATCATGCAATTGATTATAAGGCACATTGTTTTTCTTTATATATTCCCAGACTTGTTGTTCTGACCAATCAGTAATTGGATTTATTTTTATTATTGAGTTATGGGCAATATCAATTTCAACTTTTTGTATATTTGTCCGGGTGACAGCTTGTTGTTTTCTTAAACCGCAAATCCATGCATCTAAATCTTTTAAAGCTCTGTTTAAAGGTTCAACTTTTCTAATGTTACAGCACAAATGTCTTAATTCAATGCTCTTATAAAATAAATTAAACCCATATTCAGATATCATTTTTTCAATAGATGTTGTATCTGGATAATAAACATCCATAGTAATATTATATTTTTCTTTTATTTTATCCATAATATTATAAGTTTCCGGATGTAATCTTCCTGTATCAATGGTAAAAATTTTAATGGAAGGGGATGTTTTTGATATTATATCTATCAAAACAACATCTTCTAATCCAAAACTTGATGCCAATGCGACTTTATTCTTGAATTTTTCACCTGCCCATTGAATTATTTCTTCTGCTTTTTTACTTTCCAATTCTTCAAATTTTTTCATTTTTTCCTCCTGTTTTTTTTGTTTTATATTTAATATTTTATTTATTCTACTTATTCTATTGAATTAATATTATAATATAAAAAAATTTTTGTCAAGACAAAATTTTTGACAATATAAAATTTTAATATTATGATATATCTCATAATTTAATTTATATGGGGGATTAGATGAGACAGAAGAAAACATTTTTACCAAAAGTTGAAAGTATAGAAAAAAAATATTTTCTTATAGATGCAAAAGATAAAGTACTTGGAAGGCTTGCAACAAATGTGGCAACTATTCTTATGGGGAAACATAAGCCTTTATGGACACCATTTTTAGACACAGGTGATTTTGTAATTATTATTAATGCTGAAAAAGTAAAATTTACAGGCAAGAAACTTTTAGAGAAGGCTTATTATAGACATTCCGGATATCTTGGAGGATTAAAAAAAGAAACTGCTTTTTCTCTTCTTCAGAAAAATCCTGAAACTGTAATATTTCATGCAGTTAAGGGTATGCTTCCTAAAAATCATCTTGGTAGAAAAATGCTTAAAAAATTAAAAGTGTATAAAGGGCCTGAACACTTACATCAGGCACAGAAACCTGCTCTACTGGAGTTTTAATATGCCTAAAATTTATATTATAGATGTTACAAACAGAGATGGGGTTCAAACAGCCCGTCTTGGATTGGCCAAGATTGAGAAAACAATGATAAATTTTTATCTCAATCAAATGGGGGTTTTTCAATCTGAATTTGGTTTTCCTGTTACAAAACATGAAATAAACTATCTTAAGGCAAATCTTCAATTAGCCCAAAAAAAGGTTTTGTTTCCTATCAGACTTTCCGGATGGATGAGAGCGATTAAAGAAGATATAGATGTTACCGTTAAAAATCTTCCTGAGATTGAATATATAAATATTTCTATTTCCACCTCAGACCAGATGATAGATGGCAAATTTCTTGGTAGAAAAGGTTTTAATGATGTAATTAAGGATACAGTTGATGCCATAAAAGCTGCAAAATCATATGGAATAAAATCTGTAGGTGTTAATGCAGAAGACGCTTCCAGGACAGATATAAAAAAACTTATTGATTTTACAATAGCAGCAAAAGAACAGGGAGCAGAAAGAGTTAGATATTGTGATACTCTTGGATATGATACGCCGTTTTCTATATACGATAAAATTTATAAAGTTGCAGAAAAAGTCAAAATACCTATAGAACTTCATTGCCATAATGACCTTGGTATGGCAGTGGCATGTTCTATTGCAGGAGCAAAAGCAGCAAATGATGCTGGAGTGGATGCTTATATTAATACTACAATAAATGGTATGGGTGAAAGGGCAGGTAATGCAGACCTTATTTCTGTGATATTGGCAATTAAGTATGGGGATGGTTTAGATGGGCACTATAGGCTTGATAGTAATATTAACCTTTCTATGGCATGGAAGATAGCGCATTATGCTTCTTATGCTTTGAAGGTTCCCATTCCTATTAATCAGGTAGGGGTTGGAGCAAATGCCTTTGCTCATTCTTCAGGAATTCATGTTGATGGAGCATTGAAAGACAGAAGAAATTATGAATTATATGATTATGAAGAATTGGGAAGAGGAGAACCTGAAATTATAGAAACAGGAAGAATGATATTACTTGGTGAATATAGTGGAATAAAGGGTTTAAGAAATATTTATGGTTAGAAATGAAATAGAATTTAAGAATGATGAAGAAGCAAGAAAAATACTTGAACTTGCCCGTTATGCCAATGTTCATAAACAAAAGCCTGTAACAGAAGATGAGCTAAGATTTATTGCTCAATATCCTGAAGAATGCAGGCTTTTAATGACAACAATACCATAATATTATATATTGTAACCACTCAATGAAGTCTATAGTAATAAAGTCAGCCGATGACTGAAATTATCATGGGACAAACAATAGCAGAAAAAATTCTTTCATTTCATTCAGGTAAAAAATTAGAATCTGGTGATATTTGTATTGCCAATGTGGATTTTGTAATGGGCCAGGATGGAACAACCCCTCTGGTTATAGAAGCATTTAAAAATCTTGGAGCAAAACAGATTTTTGATTGTGAAAAAACTTGTTTTGTTTTTGACCATAGTGCCCCCAGTCCAAATATGGGTGTTTCTGCTCTTCATAAACTAATGAGAGATTTTATTTCTAACCATAAAATACAAAAAATGGAGATTGGAGAGGGGATATGTCATGTTCTTGTTCCTGAAAAAGGTTTTTTAAAACCCGGAAATCTTGTCGTTGGAGCAGATAGTCACACTCCTACTTATGGCGCATTAAATATTCTGTCCTGTGGGATGGGTTCAACAGATATTGCCATAGCTTTAATGACAGGCAAGCAATGGTTTAAGGTTCCCAGGACAACAAAGGTTGTGTTTGAAGGAAAACTTCCTTTTGGAGTATATGCAAAGGATTTAGGTTTGCTAATGGTAAAAACTATTACTGCTTCCGGAGCAATATACCATTCTTTGGAAATTACCGGAGATACTATAGCTGCTCTTTCAATGGATGGAAGATTTACTATTGCAAATCTTGTTACAGAGGTTGGAGGTAAGACATGTTGTATGGAATATGATAAAAAAGTTGAAGAATATCTTAAGCCATTTTATTCTCCGGAATCTTTAAATCCTGTGTTTTCTGATAAAGATGCAAAATATGACAATGAAATCCATCTTAATATAGAAAACCTTAATCCTCTTGTTGCAAAACCTCATACAGTGGATAATGTGGACCAGGCTCAACATTTTAAAGGGACTAAAATTAATCAGGCATTTATTGGGACATGTACAAATGGCAGAATTGAAGATCTTGAAATTGTCGCCGGTATCTTAAAAGGGAAAAAGGTCAACCCTGATGTTAGAACAATTATTACCCCGGGTTCAAGAAAAATTTTTCTTGAAGCATTAGAAAAAGGTTTTATTAAAATTTTTCTTGAAAGCGGCTGTTGTGTTACAAATCCAGGTTGTGGTGCCTGCGTGGGGACTCATCAGGGAATTCCTTCTGATAATGATGTTGTAATTTCCACTGCCAATAGAAATTTTAAAGGCAGAATGGGAAATCCAAATGCATTTATATATCTTGCTTCTCCAGCAACAGTCGCGGCCAGTGCAATAACAGGAGAAATAACTGACCCAAGAAATTTTTTATAAATGGATATACTTAAGAATTCAATTTCACAGTTAAAAAATCTCTATATAAAAAAAGAAATATCCCCTGTAGAAGTTTTAAATCAGATTATAAATGAGATATCACAAAGAGATAAAGAAATACATTCTTTTCTTTATTTGAATGAAAAAGTGGTTGCTGAGGCAAAATCTGCAGAAAAAAGATATATAGAAGGAAATTATAGAAAATTAGAAGGTATACCAATAGCAGTAAAAGATAATATATGCACCATTGAGCAGCCAACAACATGCGCTTCAAAAATTCTTCAGAATTATATCCCCCCTTATGATGCCACAGTAATAAGAAATTTAAAGGAAAATGGGGCAATTATTATAGGTAAAACCAATATGGATGAATTTGCTTTTGGTTCTTCTACAGAAAATTCATTTTTTGGTCCAACCAAAAATCCTTTTGATACATCTTATGTTCCTGGGGGTTCAAGTGGTGGTTCTGCTGCAGCTGTGGCGGCAAATCTTACTTTTGGAGCACTTGGTTCAGATACCGGGGGTTCAATAAGACAACCTGCTTGTTTTTGCGGAGTTGTTGGATTAAAACCAGGCTATGGCAGGGTATCCAGATATGGACTGGTGGCTTTTGGTTCTTCTTTGGACCAGATAGGGCCCATAACAAAAGATGTAAAAGACAGCGCTATTATCTTGCAGATTATTTCAGGTCAAGATAAAATGGATTCTACCTGTTTGGATATTGGTGTTTTGGATTATGAAAAAGAAATAGAAAAAGAGATAATACCATCAAAGTATAAAATAGGTATTCCCAAAGAATATTTTATTGGAGGAATGGATAAACAAATAAAAGATAGGGCAGAATCCATAATTAAACAATTGGAAAAACAAGGTTTTATTTTGGAGGAAATCAGTCTTCCGCATACTGAATATGGTATTGCTGCATATTATATTATTGCTACTGCAGAGGCAAGTACAAATCTTGCAAGATTTGATGGGATAAGATATGGTTATAGAACCAAAAACTATTCTAATGTGCAGGAATTGTATTTTAATACGAGGCAGGAAGGTTTTGGTTTTGAAGTAAAAAGAAGGATTATTCTTGGTACATTTGTTCTTTCTTCAGGATATTATGATGCTTACTATATAAAAGCTCAAAAGGTACGTTCTCTTATAAAAAATGATTTTCAGAAAGCATTTGAAAAAGTGGATATTATTCTTACTCCTACAACTCCTGAATTACCTTTTAAACTTGGAGAAAAAACATCTGACCCTTTAAAAATGTATCTTTCTGATATATTTACTGTAAATGTGAATCTTGCAGGGCTTCCTGCGATTAATATTCCTGTTGGATTTTCCAGGGAAAATCTTCCGATAGGGGTCCAACTCATTACTAAATCTTTTACAGAAGAAAAGATTTTACAAATGGCTTATTATATTGAGAATAATATAAAATAAGATTATGAAAAAAATATTAGCAGAAAAAATACTATCTTTAG
>JAMCZX010000047.1 GCA_023485205.1 Candidatus Omnitrophota bacterium
CTACCGCTAAAATTAAAACTCACCAATAATTCTTATAGCAAGTCCTGGACCGGGGAAAGGATGTCTTTCTGTTATTTCTTTGGGAAGATTTATTTCTTTTGCTATCATCCTGATTTCATCTTTAAATAGATATTTAAATGGTTCCACTAAATTAAGATTCATTTTTTCAGGAAGACCACCAACATTATGGTGAGTTTTAATTTTAGCGGTAGGACCTCCAAAAGCGGAAATACTTTCAATAAGGTCAGGATATAATGTACCCTGGGCAAGAAATCTTGCCCCAAAATTTTCTGCCTGCTTTTCAAAAATTTTTATGAATGTTTTTCCTATTATTTTTCTTTTTTCTTCAGGGTCTGTTATCCCTTTAAGATTTGAAAGGAAAATATCGCCTGCCTCTATATATCTCATATTTAACATCGGAGAAAATTTTTCTACAATTTCCTTTGCTTCATTTTTTCTTAACAGTCCATTATCCACAAACACTGAAAGAGCATTTTCTCCTACAGCTTTATGCACAAGCATGGAAAGTGTTGAAGAATCAACCCCTCCACTTAGAGCACATATCACCTTGCTTGAACCTACTTTTTCTTTTATTTCTTTTATGGCAGAATCAACCATTGAGGATGAATTCCAGTCAGGTTTTATCTTTGCAATATTATAAAGAAAATTTTCAAGAATTTTTTTACCATCCTGTGTATGCACCACTTCAGGATGAAATTGTAGCCCATAGAATGTCCCTCTGGTATTCTTAAATGCCGCTATTGGACAGGTATCTGTTTTTCCAATGGAATAAAAACCTTCAGGAACATTTTCCACAATATCATAGTGGCTCATCCAGACAGTTCCAGGGTATTTAATACCATCAAATAAAACATCTTTCTCAGGATAAAATGTTGTCTTTCCATATTCCCTGATATTTCCTTTTATAATATTTGAACCAAAAATTTTCCCCATAATCTGCATACCATAGCATATTCCCAAAATTAAATAATCCCCCTCAAAAATTCTTTTATCAGGCAGATATGATTTTTGTTCATTGGCTGAACCCGGACCTCCGGAAAGAATAATTACTTTTATACCTTTTTCTTTTAATATTTCCTCTGAAACATTATAAGGGAATATTTCACAATAGATTTTTAACTCCCTTATTCTTCTTACAATAAGTTGAGTATACTGTGAACCAAAATCTAATACTGCAATCATTTTGTCTCCTCTATAATAGAATTCTGTTCATAGGTAGAATAGTAATATGGAGTTTGAGCTTCAAACTCTCCTGCACATGTATCAACCATTTTATATTCCACTTTAATATTATATTTTTTTCTTAGATTATATATATTTTCTTCTTTTTGCCCTAAAATTTTTGCAATGTGCTTATCTGAAAAACCATATTCTTTGGCTTTTTTAAATAATTCCATAGGAATTTCTGAATTTTTATACTTCTGAATTTCTATCTCTGTATCAAAAATTTCTTTCAGATTATAAAGAAACCATGGGTCAATAAATGTAATCTGATAAATTTTATTTATGCTGTAACCCTTCTTAAAAGCCTCTCTGATATAAAACAGTCTTTCTGGTATAGGATTTTTTAGCCCTGATTCTAATTCCATATTTAATTTTTTTTCTTCCAAACCGCAATATCCCGATTCAAGAGAACGAATTCCTTTCTGTAATGCCTCTTTAAAAGTTCTTCCTATTGACATTATTTCTCCGACAGATTTCATAGAAGTATTAAGACATGGTTTGGATTTTGGAAATTTTTCAAAATTAAATTTTGGAATTTTTACAACGCAATAGTCAATTGTTGGTTCAAAACATGCAGGAGTTTTTTTAGTTATATCATTGGGTATCTCATCAAGAGTATATCCAATAGCAAGTTTTGCTGCAATCTTTGCTATTGGAAATCCTGTGGCTTTGGAAGCAAGAGCAGAACTTCTGGAAACACGAGGATTCATTTCAATAACAACCATTTCTCCATTTTGGGGATTAATTGCAAACTGAATGTTGGACCCTCCTGTTTCAACCCCCACCTCCCGTATTATTTTTATTGCGGCATCACGCATATTTTGATATTCTTTATCCGTTAATGTCTGGGCAGGCGCCACAGTAATACTATCCCCTGTATGAATTCCCATAGGGTCAAAATTTTCTATTGAACAGATAATAACAACATTATCTTTTTTATCTCTCATTACCTCAAGTTCAAATTCTTTCCAGCCAATAACAGACTGTTCAAGAAGAATTTCATGATTAAGACTTAAATCAAAAGCTTTGGAAATAGATTCTTTTAATTCATCTATATTATAAACAATAGCTCCGCCTGTTCCACCAAGTGTAAAACTGGGTCTTAATATAATAGGAAACCCTATTTCTGAAGATATTTTTAAGCTTTCTTCTAATGTATAGGCAACCCCGCTTTTAGGAACATTAAGACCTATATCTATCATTGCAGATTTAAAAAGCTGCCTGTCTTCAGCTTTTTTTATTGCATTAATATTTGCTCCAATCAGATGTACCTTATATTTTGTTAAAACACCCATCTGGGATAATTTAACAGTGAGATTAAGAGCGGTCTGGCCACCCATTGTAGGTAATAAAGCATCTGGTTTTTCTTTTTTGATTATTCCTGCAACAACTTCAGGTATAAGAGGTTCAATATATGTAATATCTGCCATTTCAGGGTCAGTCATAATTGTAGCAGGATTGCTATTTATCAAGATTACTTTATAACCTTCTTCCCGCAAAGCTTTACATGCCTGTGAACCTGAATAATCAAATTCACATGCCTGTCCTATAATTATAGGACCTGAACCAATAAGTAATATCCTGTTTATGTCTTTTCTTTTTGGCATATCATTGTCCAAAATTCATTAAAAATATAATTGGCATCATGCGGACCTGGAGAGGCTTCAGGATGAAACTGAACAGAAAAAGCAGGATATTTTTTATGCCTAAATCCTTCCATGGTTCCATCATTTAAGTTTATATGAGTAATTTCACAATTGGGGTCTTTTAGACTATTAATATCAACACAAAATCCATGGTTTTGAACAGTTATATCAATTTTCCCTGTTTTCAATGTTTTTGTTGGATGATTTGCTCCATGATGTCCAAATTTAAGTTTATATATTTTCCCTCCAAAAACCATACCAAGTATTTGCTGTCCAAGACAAATTCCAAAAACAGGATATCTTTCTATAAGATTTGATAATGTTTGAACAAGATAATCAAGAGGCTGAGGGTCTCCCGGGCCATTAGATATAAGAATCCCATCCGGTTTTTCTTTTATAATCTCCTGGTAAGGATAGTCTGCAGGAATAACCCTGACAGCAAAATTTTGTTTGGCAAGAAGTTGTAATATATTATATTTAACTCCGCAGTCAATAACCAAAACCTTATATTTACCTGTTTTACTCCACCAATAGGGTTCTTTTTTTATAACCTTTTTTACTATATCTTTCCCAACAATAGAAGGGGAATTTATAGTTTCCTGAATCATATTTTTAAAATTATTTTCATCTGCAGGGAAAATACCTGCTTTTAATGCCCCCTGTTCCCGTAAAATAAGGGTGAGTTTTCTGGTGTCTATATTTTCAATTCCTGTAACATTATTTTTTTTAAAAAGTTCTTCCAAACTTATATCTGCCTGCCAATTACTTGGATTTTTACTTAATTCTTTAACAACAAAACCCTCTAAATGGATTTTATAAGATTCCACATCTTCTTTATTTGTTCCATAGTTTCCTATTAAAGGATATGTCATAACAACAATCTGTCCTTTATATGAAGGGTCATAAGTGATTTCCTGATAACCAGTCATGCTTGTATTAAAAATTAATTCACCGAAAGTTTTTTTATGTGCTCCGAAAATATTCCCGGAAAATATCTGTCCATTTTCTAATACTAAATATCCTTTAGTATGCATTTTTCCAATTGATATTTGCTAAAATTTTTTTCAGGTTTTACTAAATATTTCCCTGTAAAACATGAAGTGCAAAAATTATCTTTGTTAATAAACATTGAATTAAGCATTCCTTCAAGACTTAAGTAATAAAGCCCATCAAGGCCTAAAAATCTCCTTACTTCTTCAATGGTTTTATTTGAAGCAATCAACTCCTCTTTTGAAGGAAAATCTATTCCATAATAACAGGGGGAAATAATAGGAGGACAACTAACCCCCATATATATTTTTTTTGCTCCTGCCTGCCTTAATGCATTAACACGATTTTTACATGTAGTTCCCCTGACAATAGAATCTTCAATAACTATAATATTTTTATTTTTTATAATATCTCTAACCGGATTTAATTTTATCTTTACATCCAAATCCCTGATTTTTTGAGAAGGCTGAATAAAGGTTCTTCCAATATAATGATTTTTTATAATTCCTATTTCAATAGGAATATTTCTTTTTTGTGAAAACCCTAAAGCGGCAAGATTGCCAGAGTCTGGAATTGGAAGGACTATATCCCCATCAAAAGGAAATTCTTCTGCGAGTTTTTCACCAAGCCGCTTTCTGGTATTATAAACACTGGCTTCAAAAATATGACTATCAGGTCTGGCAAAATAAATAAATTCAAATATACAGTATTGTTTTGATTTGGTTTCCTCCCAGAAAAAACTTTCCATTCCATTCTGGTTAAATAAAACCATTTCTCCGGGTTGCACATCCCTTATATATTGCGCTCCGATAAGGTCAAAAGCACATGTTTCTGAAGCAATTACATAACTATTATTGATTTTCCCAATAGAAAGCGGTCTCCAGCCATAAGAATCTCTTACAGCAATTATTTCATTATTTGTAAAAAAAAGAAGTGAAAATGCCCCCTTAAGTTTTTTAAGGGCATGTGTAATTTTTTCTTTGATACTGGCACCCGGACTTCTGACAATAAGATGCAGTATGATTTCACTATCCATTGTTGTTTGGAAAATAGCCCCCTTGTTTTCCAGATAAGACTTAAGACTATGACTATTAACAAGATTGCCATTATGAGCAACCCCATAAGTTTTCCCCTGGTATTCTATATAAAATGGCTGGATATTTTTTATGTTTGAACTGCCTGTTGTTGAATATCTGACATGCCCTATCCCAAAATTTTCTTTTATTGTTTCCAGATCAGAATAGTTAAATACCTCTGAAACAAGTCCCATTCCTCTATGTATTAAAATCTCTTTTCCGTCAGAAATCATTATTCCGGCGGATTCCTGTCCGCGATGCTGTAAAGAAAAAAGAGAGAAATAGAGAATTTTTGCGGCTAATTCATTACCATAAATACCGGCAAGTCCACAATTTTCTTTTATTGTTTCTTCCATTTTATTGTAAAGGGGATTGAATTAATGCTTTATCCAGAACCTCAAATATATTACTCACTAAAATAATTTTCAAATCCTGTCTAATTTTTTTAGGTATTTCTTCCAGGTCTCCTTCATTTTCTTTGGGGATTATAACTGTTTTAATACCTGAGCGATGAGCAGCAAGTATCTTACTTTTTAAACCACCTATTTTCAGCACTTTTCCCTGCAAGGTTATTTCTCCTGTCATGGCAACATCATTCCTCACATATTTTTTACTCAGAGCAGATACAATAGCAGTAGTAATTGTCACTCCTGCAGAAGGACCGTCTTTAGGAATTGCTCCTTCAGGAACATGAATGTGTATATCAATTTTCTCATAAAAATCCGGACTGATATTAAATCTATCTGCATTGGCACGGACAAAGCTTAAAGCTGCCTGGGCTGATTCTTTCATCACATCCCCTAATTTCCCTGTAAGAATCAGATTCCCTTTTCCTTTCATTAAACCAATTTCAGTAAATAAAATATCTCCTCCATATTCTGTCCATGCCATACCTGTGGCAACACCTATTTTGGGTTCCTTCTGGATTGAAAAAGAAGAATATTTTTCCGGACCAAGATAGGAAGAAATATTTTGAAATGTTATGTGAAAAGATTTATTATTGCCTTCTACAATTTTTCTTGTTACTTTCCTGCATATATTTGCTAATTCCCTTTCAAGATTTCTTACCCCTGCTTCCAGTGTATAATCTTTTATAATCTTTAGTATAGATGAATCAGCAAATTTTATTTCTTCTTTTTTTAAACCGTGTGTTGTCAAAATCTTTGGTATAAGAAAATTTTTGGCAATTTCTAATTTTTCCCATATTGAATAACCCGGAAGATTTATTACCTCCATCCTATCAAGCAGTGGAGAAGGAATTGTAAATTCATTATTGGCAGTTGTGATAAAAAGAACATTTGAAAGATCAAATTCCACCTCAAGATAGTGGTCAGAAAAAGCAAAATTTTGTTCAGGGTCCAAAACCTCTAAAAGAGCACTGGACGGGTCCCCGCGAAAATCAATTCCAATTTTATCCACTTCATCAAGAAGAAAAACAGGATTATTTACACCGGCTTTTTTTACGGATTGCATTATTCTGCCGGGAAGAGCTCCTATATAAGTTCTTCTATGCCCGCGAATTTCAGCCTCATCCCTGACCCCGCCTAAAGAAACCCTGACAAATTTTCTGCCCAAGCACCTGGCTATAGATTTACCAAGAGATGTTTTACCCACCCCCGGAGGTCCAACAAAACAAAGAATAGGTCCTTTTAAGGAATCGGTTCTTTTTCTAACCGCAAGATATTCAAGGATTCTTTCTTTTGGTTTTTCAAGCCCATAGTGGTCTTCATTAAGAATATGCTCAGCGTTTTTTATATCAAGGTTATCCTGGGTATTTTTTCCCCAGGGTAAATTTATCAACCAATCCAAATATGTCCTAATTACAGTGGCTTCAGGAGAAAGAGGCATGGTTTTTGCCAATCTGTTTAATTCCTCCAAAGCTTTTGCTTCTGCTTCAGGCTTCATTTTAACCGCTTTAATTTTTTCTGCCAGCTGGGTAATTTCAGGATTTTCAGATGCTTCCTTCCCTAATTCCTGCTGTATGGTTTTAAGTTGTTCATGAAGTAAATATTCTTTTTGTGTTTGTTCTATCTTTTTTACAACCTTTTCCTGGATTTCTTTTTGAACTTCAAGAACATTTATTTCACTATTTAAAATATCTATTAAAACCTTAAGCCTGTTTTTTACATTAAAAATTTCAAGCAATTTTGCTTTATCTTTAATCTTTAATGGAAGATACCCGGCTATTGTATCAGAAAGTCTGTCAGGTTCTTCAATTCCTATAATTGTCCCATAAAATTCTTTTGGAGTTTGTGCATTAAAATTAAGATATTTCTGAACAAGGTCCATAACAAATCTCATTAAGGCTTCTGTCTCTTTATCTTTAAAAATCTCTTCTTTTATTTTTTCTGATACACAACTAAAATATTTTTTACCCTGAATAAGCTGGATAATCTGGACCCTTTCTATACTTTCAATAAGAATTTTCATTGTCCCGTTTGGCTCTCTAAGACTCTGAATAATTTTTGCATAAATCCCTACAGGATAAAGATTATTTAATTGAGGGTCTTCCACCATTGGGTCATTCTGAAAACCAAGAACAACAAATCCATCTGTACTTAATGCTTCTTCAACTGCATTGATAGAACGCTGTCTTCCAACAAGAAGAGGAAGAACCATATAAGGGAATAAAACCATATCCCTGATTGGAACAAAGGGTATCTCTTTATTTGTTACTGCTTCTTTTTTTAAAGAATTATTTTTTTTTAATATAGCCATTTTTATTTTTTAAGGTTTTATAATAGAATCTGCAATTCCATATTCAATAGATTCTTCTGCGGACATAAAATAGTCTCTTTCTGTATCCACTTCTATCTTTTTTATATCCTGATTTGTATGTTTGGCAAGCAATTCATTTATGATACTTCTTATTCTTAACATTTCCTTTGTATGAATACTTACATCAATTGTTGTTCCTCCAATTTCCCCCCAATGGTTCATGATTAAAACTCTGGAATGTGGTAAAAGAAACCTCTTCCCTTTTGTCCCGCCTGCTAAAATAAGAGCGCCCATACTTGCTGCCTGACCAATACAATAAGTTGCAATATCATTTTTTACAAACTGCATGGTATCATATATTGCTAATCCGGCAGTTATAGAACCACCTGGAGTGTTTAAATATATACTTATCTCTTTTTTGGGGTCATCATTCTGTAAAAAAAGCAGTTGTGCAACTATAACATTGGCAATTTCATCATTGATAGGAGAACCAAGAAATATTATTCTGTCTTTTAAAAGACGGGAATATATATCATACGCTCTTTCTCCTTTTTCTGTTGATTCTATAATATACGGTATTAACTGATTATTAAAATTATTCAATTGGTTTTTCCTTTTTTTCATTCTTTTCCCCGGGTAAAATTATTTTTTCAATCCACTTGGAATTATTTTTAATAAACTGAAATGCTTTCTCAATTTTTAAGTCTTCTTTCCAATCATCAAGCCGCCCGGTCTCTTCCAACCGTTTTTTTATATTTGAAGCAGAATCCCCTAAATCTAAAGATACTTTCTGCAGACTTTCCTCTATTTCTCCCGGGGAAACATCAATATTTTCCATCTCAACTATTTTTTCAAGAATAAAATATTTTTTTAATTGGTCTTCTGTATAAGGTTTGGCTTTTTTTAGTGTATCATCAACTATTTTATCTATTTCTTCTTTTGTTTTATTTGTTAAATCCATAGACTTCAACAAATCTTCTGCGATTTTTCTTGTTTTATTAAATAAAAATCTTTCTGGAATTTCAACCTCACTATTCTGGAAAATTTCTTTCCATATTTGTTCTTCTTCAACCTGAAGAGCTTTTTGTTTATTATATTCTGTAAACTGATTGGCTATTTTTTCTTTCCATGCTTTTCTTTTTTCCGGGTCAATAACAGAAATAGCAAATTCTTTGTTTTTTTCATATTGGGTCATAACTTTTTCAACATCTTCATTGCCAAACGGCTCTGGCTCTGTTTTTTTCACCACTATTTCTTTATATTTTTTTACTATAGTATCAGGTTTTGTTTCTATATAAACCTTAAAATTAAGTACAGTATCAAGTTTAACATCAGAAATTTCCGGGTCAATAATTGATTCAATGTTGGATTGTTTTATAAAATCCAGATAAGAATGTCTTATCAAATTTTCTATAATCTGTTTCTTTATTTCTTCACTATATTTTATTTGAATGACACTTTCAGGGATTTTACCAGGTCTAAACCCTGGAACTTTAGCAGTATCTAAAAATCCTTTAATTACAACCTGTTTTTCTTTTTCAACTGTTTCTTTATCTATTTCAAACAATATTTCTTTACCATATTTAGAAGCTTCTTTTATTTCCGTTTTCATAATTTTTCCTGTTTTTTTTATGTTATAATATAA
>JAMCZX010000033.1 GCA_023485205.1 Candidatus Omnitrophota bacterium
ATTATGTGAACCATATATAAGAAGAAGAGCCATTAGACATCTTGAAAAAGAAAGAATCGTTATTTTTGTGGGAGGGACAGGAAATCCTTTTTTCACCACAGATACTTCTGCGGCACTGAAGGCTGTAGAAATAGGGGCGGATATTTTATTAAAAGCCACCAAAGTAGATGGGGTATATTCTTCAGATCCGCTAAAAAATAAAGACGCAAAAAAATTTTCCAGATTAACATATTGGGAAGTTCTTGAAAAAAAAATACGGGTAATGGATAGTACCGCTATCTCTCTTTGTATGGAAAACAATTTACCAATAATTGTATTTAATTTATTTCAAAAAAACAATCTAAAAAACATAGTTTGTGGTGCAAAAAAATTAGGAACTCTTATTTCTTCACAAAAAAGGAGGTAACATGTATGAAGAAATATTTAAACAAACAGAAGTAGAAATGAAAAAGGCTGAAGAAGCTTTTTTAAAAGAAATAGGAACATTAAGGCTGGGAAGAGCATCCGTATCTTTATTAGAAGAGGTATTTGTAGATTATTACGGCTCCAAACTTCCTATAAATCAGATTGCCACAATCACAATACCTCAACCACAATTACTCCTTATACAGCCTTGGGACAAGTCCATGCTGGAAAAAATTGTAAAAGCTATTCAGGTAAGTAATATTGGACTTAATCCTCTTCCAGATGCCAGTGTGATAAGAATATCTGTGCCGCCATTAAGCCAGGAAAGAAGAAACGAACTTGTTAAAATTTTAAAAAAAATGGAAGAACAGGTAAAAATTGAAATAAGAGAAATAAGAAGAAAGAAAAATGAGGAAATTAAAAAAATTGAAAAAGATAAAGAAATCTCAGAAGATGAAAGCTTTAAATTAATAGAAAGAATTCAAAAACTTACTGATAAATTTATTGAAGAACTGGAAAAAAAGACATCTACCAAAGAAAAAGAAATTTTGAAATAAAATGAAACATTATGTAATTGCCATAGATGGACCCGCATCAGCAGGCAAAGGAACAGTTGCAAGACTTGTTGCTGAAAGATTAAAATTTCTATATGTAGATACCGGAGCAATGTACAGGGCAATTACATTAAAAGCCTTAAAAGAAAATATTCCACTAGATGATGAAACCACACTTATCAAAATGGCTAAGGAAACATCTATAGAATTGATTTTCAATAATAATAAATATAAAGTTATGACAGATGGGAAAGATGTAAGTGAAGAAATCAGAACAGAACAGGTAAGTCAAAAAACCCATTTTATCGCCTCTATATTAAAAATCAGAGAAATTCTATGGGAAATGCAGAGAGCATATAGAAAAAATTATAATCTTGTTATGGAAGGAAGAGATATAGGAAGCATTGTATTTCCTGATGCAGAAATAAAAATTTATCTTGATGCTGATATTGAAGAAAGAGCAAAAAGAAGATATAAACAATTAAAAGAAAACGGACATCAGGTAGATATTGAAACAGTAAAAAAATCCCTTATAGAAAGGGATGAAAAAGATAAAAACAGAACAATTTCCCCACTTAAAAAATTATCTGAATCAATCTACATAGACACAACAAAAATGACCATTGCGCAGGAAGTCCAACAAATAGTTAATATTTTTTATGAAATGAGGTAGGATGTTTTGACTTTTCCTCTTCTGTTTCTTCTTTGGTGAGCGCCTGTTTTCTACTTAAGCTGTTTTTCCCCTGTGGGTCAGATTCAATAAGTTTTACTTTAACTTGAGAACCCATCTGTAAAACATCTTCCACTTTATTTACTCTGTAAGGAGCTATCTCTGAAATATGTAAAAGCCCTTCTCTTTCTCCTGAAAATTTCACAACAGCACCAAATGAAAGAATTTTTATTACAGTGCCTGTATAAATTCTTCCAACCTCTGGTTCTTCAACTATTTCATTTATTCTATCCACAGCCTTTTGACAGCTGACAATATCAGGACTTGATATTGAAACAATCCCTGAATCATCAATATCTATTTTGGCATTAGTTTCTTCAATAATTTTTCTTATCATTTTACCGCCAGGGCCTATAACCATTCCTATTTTAGAAGGGTCTATCTTTAGATTTACTATCTTAGGAGCAAATGGAGATATTTCACTTCTTGGTTTATTTATGGCAGCATTCATTACTTTCAATATTTCATTATGGGCTTTTCTTGCCTGATTGACTACCTGAGGAAGAATTTCAAAAGAAAAATCCATAGTTTTAACATCCATCTGAAATCCTGTTATTCCTTTTTCAGTCCCTGCCATTTTAAAATCAAGGTCTCCACAATGGTCTTCTTCTCCGGCAATATCTGTAAGAACAACATAATCATTCCCTTCTTTAATCATTCCAAGAGCAATACCAGCCACATGTCTTGGAATAGGGACTCCTCCATCCATAAGAGCTAAACTTGAAGCACATACAGTGGCCATAGAAGAAGAACCATTTGATTCAAGAATATTGGCAACAATACGAATAGTATAAGGAAATTCATTATCTGCCGGGACAATATTAGCCAGTGATTTTTCTGCAAGGGCGCCATGGCCTATTTCACGCCTAGAAGGTCCTCTAAGTGGAGCAGCTTCCCCAACAGAAAAAGATGGAAAATTATAATGAAGCATAAATTTTTTTGTGCTCTCAGGATAAAGACCTTCTATTCTTTGTTCATCTATGCTTGTTCCAAGTGTAAGAGATGAAAGACATTGTGTTTGCCCTCTGGTAAATAAAGCTGAACCATGAGTTCTTGGAAGAAGACCTGTAATGCATTCTATATTCCGGATTTCATCAAATTGTCTTCCATCAAGCCTCTGTTTTTTCTCAAGAATAAGTGTTCTGATAATCTGATTAAGGTTTATTTCATATGATATTTTCAGGTAATTATAAGAATCTTCTGAAACTTTTTCTTTAAGTTCATCAAAAATTTTATTATAAAATTCATTTCTTTCCTGTTTCCCGGGATAATTATAAACATCACTAATGCGGGAAAGAATAAATTCTTTTACAAGATCATCTATCTCTTTAGGTATACTAACAAAAGGTTCATAGGAATTTTTTTTCTCCCATTGTTTAAGGTGATCTACTATTATTTTTAGATTCTCAAATCCAATCTTTACTGCCTCAATAAATATTTCCTCAGAAATCTCTTTTGCCCAGCCCTCCATCATAGTTAATGCTTTATCTGTACCTGCAATAAGCAGTTCAAGAGAACTATTTACCATCTCAGAAGTTGTAGGATTAATAACAAATTTTCCATCAATATAACCAACCTTAACTGCTCCTATTGGGTCTAAAAAAGGTATTGGAGAAATTGTTAAAGCCGCAGAAGCTCCAATAATAGAAAGTATATCAGGGTCATTTTCCTGGTCTGCAGAAAAAACCTGAGAAATAATCTGAACCGCATCTCTATAATCAGAAGGAAAAATTGGACGGATAGACCTGTCTGTAAGACGGCTAATCAGGGTTTCTCTCTCAGTAGGTCTGCCTTCTCTTTTAAAAAATCCTCCAGGTATTTTACCTGCCGCAGAAACATGTTCTTTATAGTCACAGGTAAGAGGAAAAAAATCCTGATATTCATCTTTTTTATTAGATACAGCCGTAGAAAGAACTACTGTATCTCCATATCTTACAAGTACTGAACCAGAAGCTTGTTTTGCCAGTAGTCCTGTTTCTATTATTAAATCTTTACCTCCGATAGGAATTTTAATTGTTTGCATATTCGTTTATTTCCTCAGGTCCAATTTTTCAAGAACAGTTTGGTAAATAGCAGGATTTGTTTTATTAAGGTATTTAAGAAGGGCCCGTCTCTGACCTATTAATTTTAACAATCCTCGTCTGGAATTAAAATCTTTTTTATAAACACTAAAGTGCTGTGTTAAAGAATCTATTCTGTTAGTTATAAGCGCTATTTGCACCTCTGGAGATCCAGTATCTTTTTCATGTCTGCCAAATTCTTTTTTTATTTTTTCTTTCACTTCAGGTTGAAGCATAATTTTTCCTCCAAAAATTTAAAGATATTTTCATATTTCTTATATTCTTAGTAAAATTAGTATATGTTAATTTTCATACTCTGTCAAATTTTTGAATTATTTTGTAAAATTTCTATTTTGATATAAAATATTAAATTGGTATAACATAGGAGTATTAATGGATACATATGATGTTGTAATAATTGGAGCTGGTCCTGCAGGGTATCCTTGCGCAATAAGATGTTCTCAAAATGGTTTAAAAACCCTTTTGATTGAAAAATTGCAAATAGGTGGAACATGTCTGAATAGAGGATGTATCCCAACAAAAGCGCTTTTTGAAATAGCAAAACAGATTGAAAAATCCCCTTTTGACGGAATAAATAAAACAACATCTTTTGATTGGGAAAAAATTATTGGATGGATAGAGAGCAAAGTAGTCTCCCGTCTTCGTACAGGGGTAAATTTTCTTTTAAAAACTAATAATATAGATGTAATAAGCGGAGTAAACGGAGAAATAAAAGAGTCTGGTTTGGTATTAGCAGGAAATAAGGAAATCAAGGCAAAAACAATAGTTATTTCTACAGGAGCACGTCCTTCTATTCCCGCAGTATTTGCAACTGATGAAAAAATTATTACCAGTGATAGTATATGGAAAATAAATAAACTGCCGGAATCGTTAACAATTGTAGGAGGAGGTTTTATAGGTTGTGAATTTGCCTCTATATTAAATACTTTTGGAATAAAAGTTTCAATATGTGAAATGACAGAAAGTTTGCTGCCCGGAAAAGACAGGGAAATGGTGCAATATATGGAAAAAATATTTACACAAAAGGGTATAGATATTGCTTGTAATAGAGGCATTTCTGACCTTTCAAGTACTGGAACAGAAAAAATTTTATGGGCTACAGGAAGACGTCCAAACTCAGAAAATTTTATATCTCTTGGGTTAAAAATGGAAAAAGGTTCCATAGTAGTCAATGAAAATATGGAAACAAGCATAAAAGATATATATGCCATTGGAGATATTAATGGAAAATATCAATTAGCTTATGTTGCAACGAAACAAGGAGAAATTTTAGCAGATATTCTTGTTGGTAAAAAAGATTCTATAAACTATACAAATATACCTGATAGTATTTTCACTTTTCCTAATATGGCATCGTGTGGACTTACAGAACAACAGGCTTTATCACAAAACTATAGTATAAAAACAGGCAAGTGTTCCTATCAGGCAATCGGAAGAGCATATGCATCAGGAAGCACTACAGGAATGGTTAAAATTATAGCAGAACAGGAAACTCATAAAATATTAGGAGTACATATTATTGGCGAAAATGCTCCGGAAATGATACATCTTGCAGAATTAGCCATAACAAAAAATATGACAGCAAAACAGTGGGCTGAAATATATTTCTGTCATCCTACATTTTCAGAATCAATAATGGAGGCTTTACTGGAAATAGAGGATAAACCTATTCATCTTCCGCCAAAAAAATCAGCTAAAAAATGAACAAAGATTTTCCTCAATGGATAAAAAAAAAGATAAGTATATCTGATGAATATTTTCAAACCCAGTCTTTGATTGAAAAATATTCACTTAACACTGTCTGTAAAGAAGCAAGATGTCCTAATATATATGAATGTTTTAAAAAAAAGTATGCAACATTTCTTATTTTAGGTCAGGTGTGCACGAGAAATTGTAAATTTTGTAGTGTAAAAAAAGGAAAAACCTCCCCTCCAGAGCCTCAGGAACCAGAAAAAATAGCAGAAGCTGTAAAGGAACTTGCTCTTAAATATGTGGTTGTTACATCTGTAACAAGGGATGACCTATCTGATGGAGGTGCCAATCAGTTTTCAATGTGCGTCAAAAAAATCAGAGAAAGATCTCCGGACACAAAAATTGAACTATTAATTCCTGATTTAAAAGGAAATCCTGAAAATTTAAAAATTATTTTTGAAAGTAAGCCGGATATAATATCTCATAACTTAGAAACTGTTCCCACATTATATCCTTATATAAGACAGAAAGCAGATTATAACACATCTCTTAATGTGCTTTTTCAAAGTAAAATAGCAGGATTTATTACAAAAAGCTCTGTGATGGTAGGATTAGGAGAACAAGAAAAAGAAGTTACAGAAACAATGAAGGATTTAAGAAATGTTCTTTGTGATTTTTTTGTTATTGGGCAATATCTTAAATCTGATAAAAATAATATGTCTGTCGCAGAATTTGTAAACCCAGAAAAATTTGAATATTACAAAAAAACAGGAGAATCCCTGGGATTTAAAAAAGTTTTTGCAGGAACATTTTATAGAACATCTTATCATGCAGAGGAATTTTTATAAGGATTAACTTATACTAAAGTAAGAACTAAAAGAAAATGAAATTGAAAGTATTGCTGACCAGATAAATCAAACTGATGAAAAAATTATTAAACAACAGAAATTTTTATCTTATACAGTTAAAAACGCCCCTGGCCAGACTTGAACTGGCGACACACGGTTTAGGAAACCGTTGCTCTATCCATAACTGAGCTACAGGGGCAAAATCATACAAATAAAACTATTTATCCCCCAATAACAAATCAGTCGCCCCTAGCGGCCTTCTTATAATACTTCCCTGTAGCGCTTCAACACATTGTTTTAAAGCAGGAACTGGATTATCCACATCTCCTTCATATTCAATAATAGCATATTGGGTTTTAGAATTATTCCCAACGATTTTCATAAGCTCTTTCAGTTTTAAAAGTCCTTTTCCAGGGATTATATCATGTGGTTTTCTTGTGCTATCAAAAGTAAAATCCTTTATATGAAGACTATACAATCTTTCTTTGAATTTTTTAGCCATTTCCAGGGGATCTTCCCCGGAATCAAGTGCCCATGCAGTATCAAGACATAATCCAATCCTGTTTCCTGTTTGATTGAATATATATTCAATAGCACCTGATGAACCAAGCCAGTGTCTTCCCCCATGATTATGTATAGCCAGGTATATATCATATTCATTCGCAATCTTTTCACCTGTTTTTAAACAAGCAGGCAGTTTATTTATATCAAAATCCACACTCATAATCTTTGCTCCGGCTTTTTTTAAAAATTTACAATATTTTCTCTCATTTATCTCATTATTGGAAAGTCCGTTTACTCCTATAGAAATAATCTGAATATCATTTTTTTTATACAGGTCTATCACCTCATCATGTTTACTTTCATCCATAAAATCAATATGGACACCACATAACTCAATTTTATTAATTCCTATTTCTTTTAATGCTTTAATGACTTTTTCATTTTCTTTATATCCTCTTAAAGAATATGATTGCATTGCTATTTCCATAAATTCCTCCTTTTATTTGTATTTTTGTTATTATTCAAGATTGGCATGATTTTTCCACAGGGTTTTTATATCAAGACCTTTTTTTTCTGCAATTATAAAACATATTATATCACATAAAAGTAAAAGATTTTGTTCAAATAAACTATTCATTATCTGCTTTGAATTTCTAAAAGGGATTTCTATAAAAATGTTTGCAAGTTTATATAAAGGACTTTTAGAATTTGTTCCTATATATATTATCTTAGCATTATATTTTCTGGCAAGATTTGTAATAGAAACAGGTATAATAGTTTTCCCTGACCCTGAAGCCACAATAAGTATATCTTTTTCTGTGATAGGGGGCTGGTTTATTTCTCCCACAAAATACCCTTTTATTCCAAGATGATTTAGTCTTTTCACAAATGCCTGCAGCATTAACAGCGTTCTTCCTGTACCGACAACAAAAATTTTATCGGCACTACATATTAAAGAGATACTCTTTTCTATTTTTTTTTTATCTATGCCATCTAATGTAGTATCTATTTCATTAATTACAATATTTTTTACTTCTGTATATTCTGTCATTTATTATGTATGATAATATTTTTATTTTTTGTCGTCAAAGGCTTATAAGTATTAACTAATTTTATCATCTGGTCAAGATTTAATTGATGACTTCTTAATAAAGGATTAATGTCTGATTTTTCAAGAATGGTTTTTAAATCATTTTTGTTAATCTTCCAGGTTTTGCCAAGAACATTTTGTATTGTTTTTCTTTTATAAAGAAAAAGCGTTGGTATAATCTCCCAGAACATTTTTTCATCAGGAATAAATACAGATGGGGTTTTTAATGGTTTGATGGAAAGAAAAACAGAGGTAACCTTAGGCATAGGATAAAATATTGTTTTACCTAATTTATAACAAATCCTTGTCTGTGTATATAAAGAAAATAAAACTGCCATAAATCCAAAATCCTTTTCTCCTGAAACAGCAATAATTTTTTTTGAGACTTCCTGAGGTAAACTAACCAGAGCAAGATTCCAATAATTTCTAAATTTTAGAAGGTTAAACAGAATTGGAGAAGCGATATAATATGGAAGATTTCCAATAATTTTTATATTATTGTTTACTGCAATATTTTTAAAAAAAGATTCTTCCATATCCAAAAAATCTTTTATAATAATTTCTACATTTTCTTTTTCTGCAAGCCTCTTTTTAAGGATGTCTGCAATATGAGGGTCTTTTTCAAATCCATACACCTTTTTAACCTGCTTTGCAATACCTTCTGTTATTTCTCCAAGACCAGAGCCAATTTCAATAACTATATCATCAGGATTTAATTGGGCAAAATCTATTATTTTATCACGAACATTTCTATCAATAAGGAAATGCTGTCCTAATATTTTATTTGGCTTTATACCTTCTTTTTTTAATAATTCTTTTAGTTTATTTAAGGTAAGGAATTCATCTGTCATTTATTTTTTTTGATATTTTTACTACCAATTTTATTGCTTCTATAGTGCTGGAAGGATTTGCTTTGTTTTGATAGGCAATATCATAACCGGTGCCATGACCAGGACTGGTTCTACACCAATTTAAATTTGCAGATACATTTACCAATTTATTAAAGAAAAATGTTTTTAAAGGAATTAATGCCTGGTCATGATAAAGAGCAACAATAAGGTCAAAGTGTTTATCCTGTATAGATTTTCTAAAAATGGCATCTGAAGGAAATGGACCTTCAATATTAACACCATTTTCTTTTAATTTATTAATAGCAGGTATCAATATTTCGTTTTCTTCACTGCCTAAATATCCTGATTCCCCTGCATGAGGGTTCAGTCCACACATACCAACATTTTCTTTGCCAATAATAAAAACTTTTCTTAAGAATTGAACTGTTTTTATTGTAGAATTATATATTCTATCTATTGAAATAACATCCCATATCTTTTTTAAAGGAACATGAGTTGATACAAGAAGAACCCTTATTTCCCCTGCAACCATAAGCATTTCTACATCCTGGCCTGAAAATGTTTTAAGGGCATCAGTATGGCCTTTAAAATTTATTCCCGCCATCTGCCAGGCAGTTTTAGATATTGGAGCGGTCATAAGACCTGTTATTTTATTTTTTTTTAAAAGGTCCCATCCTAATTTAAAATATTCATAAGATGCTGTTCCGGATAAAGGATTATCCTGTCCAATAATGAATTTATCGCTTTTGATAATTCCCGGAGAGAGATAATAAATACTTTCTTTGTGAGGAATAATATTTGTATTCCATTTTTCTAATATATATTTCCCCTTTATCATGTCTAAATTTCTCTTTAAAACAGCTATATCACCTATTAAAACAGGATAAAAATTATGTGTCTGTTTTAAAAAAAATAATACAGCCTTAATAGAAACTTCCGGACCGATGCCAGAAGGGTCTCCAATTGTAATTCCTATAAAATTTTTCATTCTGAATTCAAAATTGTTATGGGTATCTGTTTTTTTAATTTTTGGATATATTGGTCAAGTTTTTCAGGATATTCCTTTTTAAAAATTTCTTCCCGGGCCTGAATGTAAATATTTTTAAGATTATTTTCTTTTATATCTTCCACATAAAAAAGTGTCCAATTATCTGAATTTTTTAAAGGGACTGAAAAACTTCCCTTCGGAATTTTTTCAACAATTTTTTCTACTGAAGAATTCAATTGATCAATATTAACCCATCCTATATTCTGCATTTTTTTTATTTCCTCAGAAGGGTTTTTATTAAATGATTTGATAAAGTTTTGTGCATCTTTTTTATTATTAAACGATATGGTTCTAAGCATTACCATTTTCCCAATGTTCATGCTTTCCATTTTTCTGGATATTTCAATAGGTAAAATCTGTATCTTACTTACAACTTCTTCCTGTATAAGATTCTCCACTTTAATCTGTTTTTTAAGATATTTTTTAAATTTCTTTATACTGGAAAATCCATTTTTCCTGAGAAATGTTTCAAATTCTGAAGTAGAAGGGAACCCTTTTTCTATTTGTTGTAATCTTTCATTAACCTGGGATGAAGAAACTTTTATATTTTTCTTATCTGCTTCATATAATAACATGTCTTCTTCAATAAGCTGTTTTAAGGCACTATCAAAAGTAATATTTTCCAGATTAGCCCTTTGTTCTATAGCGCTTTTTAAAATAATCTTATTTCCCACAATTGCATAAACTTCATTTTCTATCTGAAATGCATAAGTTTTACTGATTAAAGCAATAAATCCCAATAAAATAAATATTTTTATAAATTTTTTCATATATTTTTCAACCTTTTGGAATATATTTTTATTTTTGCTCTTTTTCTTAATTGATTTATATACTGATTTAATAATTGTTTTTTAGCCTGCGTTGCCAGAACATTCTTAATTAAAGGTGCTGCCTCCTGGAGTGTTTGAATTTTTGGCGGATATGTTTTCCCAACCTTAATAATATGATATCCACTTGATGTTTTGATAAATTTATCCAGAATTTGCCCTCTTTTTAATTTAAAAACCAAATCTGCCAAATTAGGATATAACTGGGATTTTGTAACAAGCCCCATGTCTCCACCATTTTGTGCTGTAGAACTAACTGATTCTTTTTTGGCTATATCAGAAAATGATTCTCCAAGACTTAATCTTTTAAGAATATCCGTTGCCTGTGTCTTTGTAGGAACAACTATTTCATAAAGATGTATCCTTTCAGGAAGAAAAAAATCAGTTAAATGGGCATTATAATAGGTTTTTATTTCCTCAGAAGGGATCTTAATTTGAGAAGTCATTTCATTATCAAGAAATTCTTTTATAATCAACTGATCTTTATAATCTTTTACTTTTCTGTTTATTTTTTCCCTATGTGACCAATAAAAATTTTTTGCTTTCTGAAGAAGAATTTTTTTGTCTATATAATCCTCTAATGCCAGATTTGGGTTTTGTTTAATAAATTGTCTATAAAATTTTGGATAATCTGCAATTTCTTCTTTAATTTGCTGAAGGGTCACTTTTTCTCCATTGACTATTGCAACAACATTTCTGTTAATTTGTATTTCATGAAATACCCCAAAACCGAGACATAATAAAATAATTATTAATATACCCCATAAATATTTCTTTGCTTTTTTTGATTTTTTCCACAAAGATATTTGTTCTTTGTTTATATTTTTTTTTAATGCTCCAAATATTTTTTTCATCTAACGCTCCTTATAAATTGCTTGTTTTAACAGATTGTTTTTGTTCTGTCGGGAAAAGTATTTTTACAATATCCCCAAGATATTCTGCCTGAAATATTTTTATACCTGAAATTGAAATATTATCTGATATTTTGGGAATAAATACCTTTTTAAAACCCAACCTTACAGATTCTTTTATTCTCAAAGGAATATATGGTACAGGTCTTATTTCCCCTGTCAAGGAAAGCTCCCCAATAAAAACTGCATCTGCCGGAGTAGGAATTTCCTTAAAGGACGATATAGATGCAATCGCTATAGGAAGGTCCACAGCCGGTTCATCAATTTTAAGTCCCCCTGAAACATTAAAGTAAACATCATGAGAGGAAAAATTTAGTTTGTATTTTTTTTCCATCACTGCAAGAATAAGGTTGACTTTATTATAATCAAGCCCTGTAAATGTTCTCCGTGGAATATTAAAATATCCAGGACTTACAAGACATTGAATTTCCACTAAGATAGTTCTTTTACCTTCCTGTGAAGGAAAAATAGCAGAACCGGAAATGTTTTCTTTTCTGGAGGAAAGAAAAAGTTTACTCGCTTCCGGAACTTCACAAAGACCCTCCTGCTCCATAATAAACACCCCTATCTCATCAGTTGGCCCAAATCTGTTTTTCATGTTTCTTAATATTCTAAGGTTTGACATGGATTCCCCTTCAAAATATATAACAACATCTACAAGATGTTCCAGAGTTTTAGGTCCTGCTATTGCTCCATCTTTTGTAATGTGACCTATAAGAAATATAGATACATTATTTTTTTTTGCCCATTCAATAAAAAAGTGTGCAGTTTCCCTAATCTGGAAAGACGAACCGTAAGAATAATCCAGCTGGGAATTATAAATAAGCTGGATAGAATCTATTATAAGTATCTGTGGTTTAAAATCATCAATAACAGTTTTTATTACTTCTATGTCGCTATTAGATAAAAAATATATATCAGAAGTGTTTTTTATTTTTAGCCTGTCTGCTCTTATTTTCAATTGAGAAAGAGATTCTTCTCCAGAAACATAAAGAACTTTTCTTTCAGAAGAAACAATTTTATCTGCAACAGATAAAACAAGTGTTGATTTTCCAATTCCAGGCTCTCCTGCTAATAAAATTACACTTCCTGAAACAATTCCACCACCTAAAACCCTATCAAATTCACTGATACCTGCAGGAATTCTTTTTTCTCCCACTTCTTTTTCAATTTCATCTAATTTTTTTGGAGGCTCAAATACTATCTGCCTATCATTGTTTTTTGTTTCCTGTTCAAGCTGAAAAGAATTCCACTGACCGCATGCAGGACATTTACCCAGCCATCTTACTGATTGATATCCACATTCCTGACAGATAAAGATATTTTTTTCTTTCATAAATAATTTACCAAAACATTTATTTACCAAAAAGAAGCATAGAAGGATGTTTTTTTATTTCCTGGACAAATTTAAGAAGTTCATTATAAAGTTTTTTATCATACACAAGTTTTCCAAGTGTTCCTTTTTCCTGATTTATTGCTGTTATTGTATCATTTATATTATCACTTAAAGCATTGATTTTTTTTGATGTTTGAGCAAAATCTTTTGATGTTTTCTGTAAATCAGATATAAGAACATCAAGATTATTTGATGTTTTGACAAATGAATTTTTAATTTCTCCAAGATGCGCAGAGGTTTTTCCGGCAACAAGTGAAATATTTTTTACAGCTGTATCTGCATCCTTTATAGTTTTATCTGTATTTTTTATTGTTTTATTTGTTTCTGATACCATTTGATGAATTCCAGATTGATTTTGCTTTAAAATGTTTTGTATTTCATTGGAATTTTTCTGCAGGGATATTGCCAGAGCATCAAAAGTTGTCAAAGATTGTGTAGTCTTCTGGACAAAAGTATTCAGATTTGGACCTATACTATACAGACTTGCCTGAAATTTTTTACTACTTAGTGTGGAATTTGCAGAAGAAACAAGATTGTTAAAATTTTTAATCATTTGTATACTGGTATTCAATACCTCCCCAATAGAAACAGGACTTATACCTTTGACAGTCTCTCCAGGGTAAATTAAAGGGGTATCATTTAATCCTGTAGGAATAATTTCAACATATTTTTCTCCAATAAGACCTGTGCTATCTATGGTAAAAACACTATTATGGCCCAGTTTTAAATCAGAACTTAAATTAAGCATAACCTTTATTTCGGGTTTTTCTATATTTTGTATCTTTCCATAATAAATCATTATACTTTTAACATCGCCTATCTTGTATCCGCTAACCCTGACAGGGTCTCCTTCTTTAAGTCCTGCCACATTAGAAAACAAAACATTAACATGATACCACTTTGCATGAAATATTTTACCCTGGGAAAATATAAAGAAAAAGAAAATAAGAATTCCACAAACAATAAATATTCCTATTTTAAATTCTAATGTCACTCTACGTTTTCTCATGATAATCCCTCCTGTTTCAATCAAAAATCCATTCTTCAATCAGGGAATTTTCTATTTCCTGAATAAAAAGAGATTTACGAAAAGATACTCCCCTGCTAAAAAAATCAGAAGTATAATAAGTTATATATAAATCTTCTTTGGCCCTGGTTATTCCCACATAAAAAATTCTTCTTTCTTCTTCAATTCTTAAAATATCATTAACACTTTCCCGATGAGGAAAATGATTGGCACATACCCCTATAATAAAAACCACTTTCCATTCTAAACCTTTAGCCTGATGAATAGTTGAAAGAACCACATTTTCATGAGAAGAATGGATTTCTTCCTTAAAATATTCCTGAAGACTGATTTGACTGAGAAAATCTTCTATTCCAGAATAAAACATGGAAATTTCCTTTAGACTTCCGATATCATTAAGTCTTTCTTCTGCATCTTTAAAATTATTTAAAACATAATGTTTGTAAAAAACATCCAAGATTAAATCTATTCCTGAAGAAAGGGTTTTCTGTTGTTTTACCTTTTTTATAATAGATATTATATCCCCAAAAGATTTTTTAGCCTTATCTGAAATTTGTGAATAATCAGAAAGGATAATAATATCTTCAAGATTGGAAAAACTTTTAATATGTCCTATAATTTTTTCCTGATAAATTTTACCTATACCATTGGCCAGTCTTAAAATTCTTTGCCAGGATATTTCATCCTTAAAATTATAGATAATCTTAAAAAAAGCAATAACATCTTTTATGTGGGTTTGCTCAAAAAATCTTACCCCCCCTCTTATAATATAAGGGACATTCATCCTGTTCAGATTTATTTCTAATTCTGATGCCTGGTATCTTGAACGGAAAAGTACACCAATTTCTGATGGTTTAATACCACTATCTATTAGCTCTTTTATTCTTTGGGTTATAAAAGCACTTTCACTTTTCATGTTCTTACATCTTATTATTACAGGTTTCACCCCGGCATTCTTTACACTTTTTAATTCTTTAGGGAATTGATATCTATTATGTCTGATTTCATAATTAGCAATCTGAAGTATTTCCGGAGTACTTCTATAGTTTGTTTGTAAATAAAAAATCTTTGTTTCAGGAAAAATTTTAGGAAATTCAAGAATATTTTGAATTGTAGCGCCTCTAAATCTATAAATAGACTGTGCATCATCACCAACAACCATAATATTATTATGTGTTCTGGCAATCTCATATAAAATTAATGCCTGTAATCTGCTGGTATCCTGATATTCATCAACAAGGACATGACTAAATCTATTTGACATTGCAGCACCTATTTCAGGAAAAGAAAAAAGTTTTAGCCATAGAAAAAGAAGGTCATCATAATCCACAACACCAAGTTCTTTTTTCCTTTGTTGATATATACTATTTATAGATACCACTGTTGGAATCCAGCGGGAAAGCCAGACAAAATTTTTCTCCATTATATCTTTTATTGGTTCATTACAACTTATAGAAAGGCTTATAATTGTTTTTATAATTTCCGGAGATATATCTATATTCTGATATATTTTGTCTTTTAAAATATTTTTTATAAGAGAAATAGAATCTTCATTATCAAAAATCAAATAATTAGGAGAAAGATTGATCTTATTGGCATATTTTCTTAAAAATAAATTTCCCACATGATGAAATGTTCCAGCAATAAGATTTTTTGGGAAAAAACCTAAATAATCCTCAATTCTTTTAATCATTTCTTTTGCTGCTTTGTTTGTAAAAGAAAGAAGACAGATAGAAGCAGGAGAAACTTTTTGTTGCTTAATAAGATAAATGGCTCTATAAATAATAGTTCTGGTTTTACCTGAACCAGGTCCGGCAAGAACAAGTGAAGAACCATTTCCTTCTGTAACAACCTTCATTTGTTCTTTATTCAATTCTCTTGCAAAATCAAAATTCTTCATTTCTTGAAATGTTTTTATTGTTTCCATATTTTTATAAAATTAATTGTTCACCTGTCCAACTGTCAGATATAAAACAGCCATTCTAACAGCTATCCCGTTTGTTACCTGTTTTAGTATAAGAGAATTTCCTTTTTCCACAACATCACTTTTTATTTCAATACCCCTGTTCATTGGGCCTGGATGCATAAGAACAAATTTTGAATGAATAGAATTAAATCTTGATATATTAAATTCATAAAGAGAAGCATATTCTTTCCATGAAGGGAAAAAATTTTCTTCCTGTCTTTCTTTTTGTATGCGAAGCAGATAAACAACATCCACATTTTTAATGGCTTGTTCAATTTTATAAAATATAGAAACCCCTGTTTTCTCTATTTCCATAGGAATAAAAGTCGCAGGAGCACACAATTTAACATTAGCACCAAGTTTTATAAGTCCCCATATATTTGAACGGGCAACCCGGCTATGAAAAATATCTCCTATTATTGCCACTTTTAATCCTTTAAGTTCTCCAAAATATTCTTTCAGAGTAAAGAGATCCAGTAAAGCCTGTGTAGGATGTTCATGACAACCATCCCCTGCATTAATAACCGCAGATTGGGTTTCTTTACTTATAATTTCTGCGGCACCACTTATTTTATGCCTGACTATAAAACAATCCACCTTCATAGCCTCTATATTTTTTACAGTATCCACAATTGTTTCCCCTTTTGATATACTGGAAGTTGTCACTTCAAAATTAAGAACATCTGCAGAAAGTCTTTTTGCAGCCAGCTCAAAAGATGTTTTGGTTCTGGTACTGGGCTCAAAAAAAAGATTCACAATGGTTTTTCCTCTTAAAGCCGGCACTTTTTTTACAGGTCTTAGACTTATCTCTTTAAAAGAATAAGCAGTTTGAAGTATATAATTTATTTCTTCACCTGAAAGCTCTTCTATAGAGAGAAGACTTCTTTTATTCCATTTCATTCTTTTATCCTCACAGGCACAACTTCATCAACTCCATCTATTTCTTTAACTCTTACCTCCACCATTTGATTCTTATCAACAACTGTTTTAAGCCCAACAAAATCAGGCTGTATAGGTAATTCTCTGTTATCCCTGTCAATTAAAACAAGAAGCTTTACCTCTTTTGGTCTTCCAAAATCCATTAGCTCATCAAGTGCGGCTCTAATAGTCCTTCCTGTGAACAAAACATCATCTATCAATAGAATTCTTTTGTTTTCTATATCAAACAGAATATTTGTCCCTGAAACTATAGGATTATGTCCAATCTTACTAAAATCATCTCTATAAAGAGTAATATCAAGAAATCCTATAGGAATATTTGTTATCCCTTCTTTTTCCAATATATTTTTTAGTCTTTCGGCAAGAATACGACCTCTTCTTTGAATTCCAATAATTATAAAATCTTCTTTTAATTCATTTTTAACTTTTATAGCTATATCTTTAAGTAATTTCTGCATTGATATAGTATCTAAAATTTTTGATGCCATAATATAATTATAACCCTAAGTTGATATAAAATAAAATATAACCGATACTCTTAATACTATATAAGAGAATATGATATAATAAAAAAATAATAAACAGGAGAAAAATATGAATATCTCATTAAAAACACCCAATCCGGATATAAATGAATTTAAAGATATTGTTCTAAGAAAAAAAATATCCCGCAAGGTTCACTTTGGAGAACTACATTTTGATAAAGAAGTAATAGAGTATATCACAAAAAATATACTTGAAAAAAAATGGGTTGAACCTGTAGCCAGCGATAAAAAAACCCAGGAAATTTGTTTGAAAAACTTTATTGAATGCTGGTATAAATTGGGTTTTGATTTTGTAAGACAGAGTGGTGATTTTAGATTTGGGGGCAATCTCCATTTTACAGCAAAAACAAGAAGAGGACAGGATACCGCTGATTTATCAAGAACAACAAGACAATGGGTAGAGGAAGGAAAGGGTATAATATCAGATTGGCAGGACTTTGAAAAATATTCATGGCCATCAGCAGATGATTTAGACCTGTGGTCATTTGAATTTGTTTCAAAAAATCTTCCTGAAGGTATGGGCATGTTTGTATGTATCAGCCAGGGAATTCTTGAAGTGGTATTAAATACCTTACTCGGATTTGAAAATTTTTCCTTTTTTCTTTATGATAATCCGGATATTATTAAAGCCATATTTGATAAAGTTGGAGAAATTATTTATAAAGGATATGAAAAACTTATTGGCCTGGATAAAATGACAGGATTTTTCCAGGGGGATGATTTTGGATTTAAAACCTCTACGCTTGTGCCCCCTAAAATATTAAAGGATTATGTTCTTCCCTGGCATAAAAAAATTGCGGAATTGGCCCATAAAAATAACCTGATTTATATTTTTCATTCCTGTGGATATCTTGAACCTGTAATAGAAGACCTTATTGAAGATGTTAAAATAGATGTAAAACATTCTTTTGAAGATGCTGTAATTCCTGTAACTGAATTCAAAGAAAAATATGGGAAAAGAATTGGAGTTATGGGCGGAGTAGATGTAGATAAGATATGTAGAATGGAAGAAAAAGAATTAAGAAAATATGTAAGAAATATTCTGGATAAATGTATGCCTGATGGAGGCTATATTCTTGGTTCAGGAAATTCAGTAACAAATTATATGCCTATATCAAACTATTTGACTGTTCTTGATGAAGGAGATAGATGGAAGTAAGCACTCAAAAAAAATCAATAACAAATTTTCTTGTAGCACAAGGATTTAACCAGGCATATACAAATGTCATATTTGGAGGAATTCTTACACTTTTTCTTTTAAAAATTGGCGCAAGAGAAATAATGCTTGGTTTTTTGGCTATATTAGGTCCAATTATTGGAGTTATTTCTATTTTTTTTATTCCATGGGTCCAGAAAAAATATGAAAAATATATAAATTCTAATGCCACTTTAATGGCTATTCTTGGTTTTGTATTGCTTCCTATTTTCTTTTTGGCAGAAAAGTTTAGTTATACATTTATTATTGTTTATTATCTTATATTTCTTATTGTTTACCTTATATCAAATCAGATTTTTTCAATTGCATTTATGCCTACAGTTACCAATCTTGTCCCTGAAGAAGAAAGAGGTGTTTTCTTTGGAAGACTTAGGGCATTTATTATGTTTCTTTGTCTTGTCCTTTTTTATATTGTATCAAAAATTCTTAGAACATCCCATAAATATATTGCTTTCTTCTGGGCATTTTTAATTCTTGCCATTATTCAGGCTATAGCTCCTTTATATTTTTCTAAAGTTGTATATGGACCAAGAACCAAAGAAGAAACAGCCAAAGCTGATGTATTAAAAACTTTAAAAATTATATTTCAACAAAAAAATCTTAAGAGATTTTTTTCTTTGCTATTTATAAATACTTTTTTGGCTGGTCTTGTAAGTCCTTTTCTTATTCCATTTTTAAAACTTAAATTAGGGCTATCAGATTCTTTTTGTATAATATTATCAAGTATCTCTATACTTGGTTACACCTTATCTGTCTATGCATGGGGAGAAATAAATGATAAAAGAGGCAGCAGATTTGTTTTATTTTCCTCACTGCTTTATGGCCCTATTTTCTGGTTTATTCTTGCAAATATAGTTTTTTTCCCAAAGCAATATATTTCTATAATTTTAATTGTTCTATATTTTTTCTCCGGCATCTCAAATGCCGGATATCAAATGTCTGTATCCACAAGGAGAATGTCTTTAGCTCCTCAATCAGAAAAAATTTCTTTTTATTCCAATCTTATGATTTGGGGGGAACAATTCCCGGTGATTATTTCTGCTCCTTTGGCAGGATTTATTCTTCAAAAAAATAAAAATTTCACAATAGGTCACTATACTATATATCCTTTGCTATTTATATTTACATCTTTTGCCAGTATGTATCTTTTATTTAAAGTATTGCAGATGGAATCCATAAAGGAAAAACCTTTAAAAGAAATTTTTACTGAGGTTATCTCTCAAAATCTTCTAAAATTTAAAGACATTATCACCTCTCCCCCATAATAGAAAAATCAGTATAAATTTTCAAATATAAACTTTTTGATATATAATTTGTGTAAAAAATCTGGAAGTGAGAAAAATTTATGACTCTAAAAGAATTAAAAAAGGTAAAAGAAATTATTATTCAGGCAAGTGGAAAAGAATATGTGGCAAATATTATAGAAATACCGGATATGATGAAAATTATAGCTGCTCCAGTTTCTATAATTACTGATGCATGGATGAAAAAACCTGCTGAGATATTTTTTATCTTAAATAATAAAAGATATAGCTTTTCTGCATTCGTTTATCTCCCTTCGCATCAAAAAATAGTAATTGTAAAAGCCGGAGATATCACTCCTGATAAAAGAATATATAAAAGAACAGAAATAGATATTCTGCCGGCAACAATATTTCCAAAACCAATATTAGGATTATTACAACTACCAGAAACAGAAGTCAAAGTGGTTGACCTTTCAGAAGGTGGAGCACAAATATGGGTAAAAGAGCCGTTAGAAGAAAATAAACAATATATTTTATCAATTACATTAAAAAAACACACACTGGCTATTCCCTGTGAAATAAGAAATAAAATCGGCCAAAAAGAAAATACATTTATTTATGGTATCCATTTTACAGAAATTTCAGACCTTGATAAAAAAATTATAACTAAATATCTTACAAAAATCAGAGGGGATAAAAAACAGAAAAATATTGAGTCTATTGATATGGAAAGTATGTGGAATGATATAAAACAATCTTTCTAAGAGTTACCACTGTTCACTTATCTATCGTTTATCGTAAATATTCACTGACCACCACAGCGTATAAGCCTTAGGTTGAAACTATGTTCATATTTACAGGCATATAAGCGCAGAGTAAAGAACCCCCAGCAATTCAGGGTACAATGTGCAAAATTTGACATATTAATATATCACAATATATAATTAAAAAACAGGAGAAATACAAAATGCCAGTTAAGACAAAAAAGTTATCAAAGAAAAGTCAACCCCTTCCATTATGGTGGCAATTAAAAGAAAAAATAAAAGAGGAAATTATAAATAATGAATTACAGCCTGATGATAAATTACCTACTGAATTAAAATTAATGTCAGAATATGAAGTAAGTAGAATTACAGTAGTAAAAACACTTTCCCAACTTGCTTCTGAAGGAATAATCTACCGTATCCAGGGGAAAGGTACCTTTGTAAAAGGTAACAAGCCTGTATTAAAAAAAGAAGAAATTATTGGTCTAATTATGCCAACTACAGGGCATATTTATGAATCTCTCTCAAAAAAAATTATTCATGGTCTTACTGACCATCATTACTTTTGCATTATTATTGACTATAACGGGGAAAATAGAAACAGTATAAAGAAAATAAAAGATTTGATAGACAGACATCCTGCCATTCTTATTATCCAGGGCATTTCCAGGTTCCCATTCAATTTTCTTGATAATTATCCAGGCAAGGTTATATTTTTACAAGCTTTTGAAGCAGAAAAAAGATTACCCAGAGCAAGATATATTCTATCTGACTATTTTGCCGGAGGCAGAATAGTGGCAGAATATTTAATATATCTTGGCCATGAAAAAATTATTTTTTATACTTATCCAATTTTTCCTGGCCAAAAAAACCAGATGAGTGTGATTGAAGGAGCAAAAAGTGTCTTCAAAGAAAAAAATATACCAGAAGAGAATTTTATAATTTTTACTAAATCCTCTCAGATTGCAGAGTCATTGAAAAAAGAAAAGAAACCAATGGCTGTATTTTGTAATGTTGATTTTATGGCAAAATTGATTTATGAAACAGCAAAAAAATTAAATTTAAGAATACCAGAAGATATTTCTGTAGTTGGATATAATAATACTCCCTGGTGTGAAATATTTAAGCCAAATCTTACTTCAGTATCAATTCGGGAGGCAGAGATTGCAGAGTATGTAATAGATGAAATAACAGGCAAAAATATAAACAAAAAAATCATTTTTAAGCCAAAATTAATAATAAGAGATTCAACCACAAAAAAAATACTATAAAAACCACTGCCAAGTTTGGCAGTAACTTAATTTATACAGGGAGGAATATATGGATTTAAAGAAACAAATCAATTTATTTTTAGGATTATTGATTTTTGTATGTTGTTTAAATTTTCAGTTAATTGCTAATGCAGCAGTAAATGACAGTCTTATACGATTGAATCAAAAAACATAATTCCTTACCAAAATGACCTATAGAGTTGTGTTCTGGGATAATAGACTAAACATTAATCATAGTATACATCAGAAACGGCTTATAAAATATCTAACACAAAATGATTTTCAGGAAGTAAATGCAATAGCATTAAAACAATGGATGAAAGAAAGAATTGCAAAAAATCAGGCATATGGAAGTGTTGTTGTTATGACAATGGGTATTGCACCAGAGACAATTGATGACCATCCTGGTAAAAAGGCACTCTGGTACAGATATTTAAGTAAAGGAGGTAGAATTGTTTGGTTAGGAGATGTTCCATTTGCATATGCTGAAAGAACAGATGCAAAACCAAATCCTGTAGGGCTTCCTGATATTTCAATACTTGGTTCTGATTTTAATGGTGGATGGGGTAGTCCTTACTGGGGAGATGGAAACCGGCAGGTAACAATTACAGAAGAAGGGAAAAAGTGGGGATTTGAAACAACAGATGGTTCTATAATAGGATATCCTGAAAATGCAGTAATAATTCCCTTTTCTTCTTATGATGTTCCTGGTCAAAAAGTAAAAGGAACACCTGATTTTTTAATTAATATTTCCCCTGGGATGCCATGGGGCGGATTGATAAAGATAGAATTTGTTTTTGATGGTAATAATAATGCCCAGCTTCGTGATGTATGGCGGGCAGCAAATTATACAGGCATTCCAGTAATCCCACCTCCTGTTCCTTCTATTAAAACTCTATCCAATCAGGGGTTTCCTTTTGTAATTGATATATCTGGTTCAGGAATCAGTGGAAGAAACGAATTTGTTCGTGGAGAAATAGTTAATATAAAAGTAGAACCTAATAAAATTTACAGGAATCTCAGTTCTATCCAGACCATCCAAATTTTTCTAAACAATGGGGGAAAAACTATAAAATCTTTTACTAAACCTTTTGCAGATAAAACAGTTTCTTTTAGTATTAATACTTCTCTATATGCCTATGGTAAATACAATCTGAAAATAGAAGCTAAAAATAAAGAAAACAAAATTATTGCCAAGAAAAAAGAAGCAATTGGAATACATTTTCTTCCACCAGATAATTTTAACTTTGATATATGGGCTTCATTTGGCAGCAATCCTTACCGTAGAAATATGAAGCTAAATAATATTAAAAAAGCAGGATTTGATGCTATTTATATACCTCCTCCATCAATACAGGATTTGAACTCACTTATAAAACATAATATGGCATTTATTCTTAATTTGGCACCAGACCGGGGCGACTATTCATATAAACAAAATCCCGGATTATTCCGTGTAGATATAAACCGTAAGGTTTTTTCTGATAATGGATATAGTGGGGGAAGACCAATGCTGGGAATAAGCAGTCCTGTAATTCTTAACAATGTAAGAAACTCTTTGATTACACAATATAAACCTGTTGCATGGTATCCTGCTTTAAGGCCATACATCCTAACAAATGATGATTATTCTTTATACTATGGTTGGGATTTTGCAAAACATGTTGAGAAAGAATTTGAAAAAAAGACAGGACTTAAAGCCCCCAAAAAAATGATAGTTCCACATTTTGGTGTAGTGCCTTCTAATAATCCATGGGTTCAGTGGTGTCTTTTTTCAGTAAAAGATATTACAGGCAGATTCAATAAAATAGAAACACAAGCAGTGAAAAATGTCCGTCATGATACACTTATTGGTCCTGTCCCGGGAGGAATGCAGATACCACTTGTTCAGATGTGGACAGCATCCCAGTATCCTCCCTATAATTTTGGGAAAGACGGATTTAATTTAATATGCTCGTATTACTATAACACATACTGGCAGCCGATTTTAACTACAGCCTACTGGATGGGGATTGGCATGATGGGGAATCGTCATCTTTCTGAATGGAATATGCCGGATTGTTTTATGACAGGACTTTACACACGCAATAATTTCTTTCTTTATCTTGCCGGTGGTGTTCACGGACTGGTTTATTTTGTCTATGGGCAGCGCAATAACAGTACATGGCCAGAGTTAATACATCTTGGTAAAATAATCAAGAGAATTGGACCTGTTCAATCAATATTATGGCCGGACCAAAAACATGATATAGGATTACTTAATTCATTTACAGACAACAGTTTTGATGTTGGAGAAACCCTGACACAATCGTATGCCTATGATAATCTAATTCAGGGACATTTTGATGTAGAGCCTGTATCCGGCGAGGAAATTGTAAAAGGCAGAGCTTCAAATTACAAGTGTATTCTTTTATATGATATCAAATATATCAGTCAGCCATTATACAAAGCTTTGATTAGATATATTTCCCAAGGAGGACTTGTTTTATTAGACAGAACTATTCCGTTTAATATTCCCGGAGCCAAGAGGTTAAATGTAGATATAGGAATGGGTAAAGAAACTACACTTCCTTTTATTCCTAATAATGCTGTTGCATCAGTTCCGGGCCCAAATGATTACGGGCATGCAAATCGTATTGCAGTTATTAAAAAAGTTCTTTCAAGATATATAAAACCCAGTTTTAAAAGTAATGATATTAAAATTGGAGCATGGTGGATGGAAGCAGATGGATATCCATATACATACTTTGTAAACCTTCAGAATGCTAAAGAATATCAATTTTGTCATGAACGAATGGGAGCAGGCTTCCCTGGTTCTGGAACACCAGAAAAGATAAAAGAGGTGGAAAACTGGGAAAAAAAAGAAATAAAAAAAGATTTTTATAAAGCAGATATTATATTAGATAAATTACCTGGTGTTCCTTATGACCTTGTAAGTATGAAACCGATTAAGACAAAAAAATTATCTGATGGAAAATATGAGATGTTTCTATCAATGGAACGGTTTGGAGGGATGCTTGTAGCATGGCTGCCTTCAAAGATTACCAAAGTACAGGTAAATGCTCCAGAACAAATTAATCCATTAATTCCTGTAAAGATACAGACTGAGGTAATAGGAGCAGAAAATAAACCAATACTCAATCCAATAGATATAATGTTTATCTTGAAAAATCCACATGGAAAACAGGTGATATCAGAAGTGAAAGTAACCCATAAAGGTATAGCAACTTTTAAATGGACGCCTGCTATTAATGATATGACAGGAAAATGGAGTCTTCAGGTTAAAGAATTAGCATCCGGGAAGAAAATCCGCCGGGATATAATATTGCTTTCTCAATAGTTTACCTGAATTGAACAGATCAGAGCTGGGTGCAAACCAACTGGGGATTTACTCCACACAACGGAAGTTGGTAAATACATTAGTGATTGATAAAATAGTAAAAACATCAGTAACCGCGGGATGTAATCCGGCGGTTCATGGCTAATTTTCCAGAGTTTCTCATTTTTAATATATATCTTTTATATTGTTTGCTATTATTATCTGTCCTAAAGATATTCCCCCATCATTTGCTGGGAAATTTTTATGAAAATACAGGGTAAATGTTGAGATTCTAAATTCTTTAATTATACATTTTACTAACAGATTATTTTGAAATACGCCCCCGGAAAAACAGACTTTTTTTATTCCGGTTTGATTTCTTATTTGTTCAACAACATTTTTGATTCCTTTTGCAAGTGCCAAATGAAAACCCAATCCAATATCCTCTATTTGTTTTTTATTTTTTATATCTTTGATAATCTTTTTAATCATGGCTCTATAATCAAGAACAAGAAGTCCTTTGTTTTCTGTTAATTCCATCTCATATTTTAATTTTTCCGATGCTTTTTCACTTCTCATCTGCAAAAATATTGCGGCTTCTCCTTCAAAACTGATATCTTTTTTTATTCCAAGGATTGCACTTATACCATCAAAGATTCTACCCGCAGAAGAGGAAACAGGACTATTGATATTTTTTTCAATAATCCTTATTGTTGTATTTATATCCTTGCTATTTATATTATGTATAAATGGTACATCCGGTATATTTTCACCAAAAGTGTTATACAAAAGAGAAATTCCTGTTTTCCATACCTGTTTTATAGCGGTTTCTCCACCTGGTATTACAAACTGTAAAAAAGACCCTTTTCTTTCAAAATAATCATAATTTCCTATTAAAAATTCTCCTCCCCATATTGTTCCATCTGCTGTATAACCTGTCCCATCAAAACATACCCCAATTACTGGTTCATTTTTAAGATTATTATCTGCCATACATGAAACTAAATGTGCATGATGATGTTGTATTTTAACTAAAGAGACCTTTTCTTCTTTTGAAAAAGTCTGTGCATATTGTGTTGAAAAATATTGCGGATGAAGGTCGCAGGCAATGACTTCAGGTTTTATCTCCAGAAACTGTATAAAATGTCTGATAGTATTTTTATAAAACTCAAAGGTTTCTTTATTTTCAAGGTCTCCGATATATTGGGAAAGAAAAATTCCTTTTTTATCGCTTAAAGCAAAGGTATTTTTTAAGTCAGAACCTGCAGCTAAAATTTTATTCATGGCCCCTGAAGTCTGAAAAGGAAAGGGCACATATCCCCTGCTTCTTCTTATCATCAAATACCCATAAAGTGTTTTACTAATTACAGTATCATCTTCTCTTTGATAAATGTCTCTATTATGTATTAAAAAATATTTTGTCAAAGTGTTGAGTTTTTTTATAGATTCTATATTGTCTGTAATTATTGGTTCTTCTTTTATATTACCACTTGTTGCAATAATAATTTTTACTCTTTTTGAAAGTAAAATATGATGAAGTCCTGTATAAGCAAGCATTATACCAAGATAATTGTTTTCAGGAGCTATTTCTTTACTTAAAAACCTGTTATTTTTTTTAGGTACAATAAGTATAGGATTTTCAATCCCTGACAAAATTTTCTTATCCGGGTTAGTTAGATACACAATATTTTCTGCTGTTTTGATATCTTTTACCATAACAGCAAAAGGTTTATTTGACCCCCTTTTCCATCTTCTTAATAAAGAAACAGCCTTTTTATTTGTAGCATCGCAACATATATGAAAACCACCAATACCCTTTATGGCAACTATTTCTCCCTTCTCAAGAAGTTTAATAGCAGAACAAAGCGCTTCTTTCCCCTGGCATATTGCACCTTCAGGCAAAGTATACATCTGAACCTGAGGTCCGCATACAGGACAACAGTTTGGCTGTGCATGATATCTTCTATCTAAAACAAGGTTATATTCCTTTTCACAGACAGGACACATTTTAAATTTACTCATTGTTGTATTTTGTCTATCATAAGGAAGTTTCTGCACTATTGAAAATCTAGGACCGCATTGCGTACAGTTTGTAAAGGGATAAAGATATCTTCTGCTGGTTTTATCAAATATTTCTTTAAGACAATCTGGACAGATAGATATATCTGCTGGAGGGAAAATAAATCCTTTTTCTATATCCTGACTTTTTTTTATTTCAAAATTAGAAAAATTTTTACATGGTATTTGTTTTATTTTAAAAGATATAATATAAGAAAGAGCAGGAGGATTTTTGTGTAAATGGGCTAAAAATTTATCTACATTTTTTTCTTTACCCTGTATTTCAACAATTACACCTTTTTTGCTATTTAAGACATATCCCTTAATAAAATATTTTTGGGCAAGTCTATATATATATGGTCTAAATCCTATCCCCTGAACCTGTCCTTCAATTGTTAATCTATAAGCTTTTTCCACTTTTATAAAGAAGGAACAAAATTTGTGATTTTTATTTTAAAAAGAATTGTTATATAAATTGAATAATCTGGTTATAACTTTATCTATATTCTGTCCTGTTTTTGCAGAAAATTTAATAATTTCCAATGAAGGGTTTATATCCTTTATATAAGAAGTAAATTTTTCATCATTAAATGTTTCAGGGTCTAAAAGGTCTATTTTATTCAGTATACATAATTGTGAAACTTTAAACATCAGGGGATTTTTTGCTGGTTTGTCTTCTCCTTCTGTAGTGGAACTTATAACAATATTTTTTTCAATTCCAATCTTAAATTCAGCCGGGCATATTAAGTTGCCAACATTTTCAACAAAAAGGATTTTTATTTTTTCAAGTGGTATCTGCTCTATGCCCTTTTTAACCATAAATGCTTCAAGATGACAACCTCCACCTGTATTTATCTGTACTATGGGTATATCAAATTTCTTTAGTCTTTCACTATCAAAACTTCCAGCCACATCCCCTTCAATAACTGCACATGGAAATTGTTTATTAACATGAGATATAATTTGCTCAAGAACCTTTGTTTTTCCTGCTCCCGGACCTCCCATTAAATTAAAAGATATAATATTATAATTTTTTAATATCCTGGTAATTTCTTCAGATATTTTATCATTTTCTGCAAGAATATTCTCATTAATTTGTAATACTTTTACAGGCATTTTCACTCCTCTATTTCTATATCTTTCACTGTAATCTCTCTGCTATCAGGAGAATTATTTTTCTCTATATGTATCTTCACATTTTGTAGTGCGATATTTTTTTCTGATTCTGCAATATTTTTTAACAAAAACCCTAAAATATCTTCATTAAGACAGCTTAAAGGATTAACAGAAAGATTTATTTTTGTAATTTCCTTTGGTTTATATTGCTGTTCTATTGTTTTACAAAAATCAAATAAGTACTGCGCTATGGATAGTTCGTGCATAATTAGTATTATATAACAAAAACTGGAGATTTAGAAGTGAATTTTTTCATCCTCAAGGTAAACAGCGCGTCTGCATTTTGGACAGATAAGATTGAAAATTTCCTCTCTTTCAATTTTTTCTTCTTTGTTCTGTTTTTCCGGAATAATTGCTTGTATTTTCAAAGATTTCTGAATAAACTCAATATAGTTTGCCTGTGCAAAGGATAAAGAACCCACCCGGTTTATTACCCAGAGTATATGTTTTTTAGTCCCAATAACAGAACCGCAATGACTGCAAAGAACAAGCTGGTGCTGGATAGAATGATTAACCTCTTCTTCTGAAAAATAAGAAACATCAAACTGTTTTGTTAGTTTTATTCCCTGGCCTGTTATACAATTTCTTTCACATTCCTGGCAGTTTATACAGTACGCAGGAATATGCGTCAGATTTCTTGTTGGATTGGCAGGGTCCAAATTTTCTTCCACCTCAATTGCTTTTGCAGGACATACCTGGGCACAGGCACCACAACCAACACAACCATCTTCATAAAACTGGGGTTTGCCGCGGAACCCTTCAGGCATGTTTAAAGGTTCTCTGGGAAACCTTGTTGTATGCGGCCTTGAAAAAAGACTTTTTATCGCTTCATTAAGTTCTCTTAGTTTAGGTTTTTTCATTTGTTTTCCTTTTCCTGTCTTCTGTAAATTTATCACAAACTGTTCCTTCCCACATTTTTATATCGGAAACACTGGAAGCCCTGGCAAGAGCGTGTGCCGCCGTAGGAGATGTTACAGAAATAAAAAGTAAAACTAAAACAGCTTTTGCCGCCACAGGAGCACTGCCTGCAATAACAACACTAAGAAGTATTAGCCCTGTGCCAAGGGTAACACTTTTTGTTGCTGCCATAAGTCTAAGATAAACATCCGGAAATCTTACCAATCCTATACACCCAAGAAGATCAAATAAAAGCCCTATAAATAAAAAAATATGTGATATTGTTTCTTTCATTTATACAACCCCCTTATAATTTGTTTTATTCATCAAAACCTTTATCCTCAAGAAATTTTGCAAGGGCAAGAGCTCCAATAAAACTTAATAATGCCCATGCTATTGCAACTATTAAATAAAACCCATCCCCGGTTTTAAAATACAAAAGGACACAAAAAGCAACAACAATAATACCCAAAATATCAATTGCCACAGACCTATCTGAAGCTGTTGGGCCTCTTCCTATTCTATATAAACATAAAGCTGAACATATAATCAGAATTATAAAACCAAATATAATCATTCAAAAATCCTCTCAAGAATTTCTTCAAATTTTTTTACTATTATCTCTGTAGCCTCTTGTTCATCCTGGGTTTTCACATTTATCCAGTGTACATAAAGATATCCATCATCAGTGGCTTCAATTGTTGTTGTTCCTGGTGTAAGAGTGATAGAATTTGCAAGAATTGTAAGTCCAATCAGATTGTTTAATTTTGTTCTTACCTTAACAATACCTGGTTTAATAGGCATATCAGGATGAAGAACTCTATAAGCTACATCTAAGTTACCCAGAAAACAATACCATAAAAATACAAATATATAATATATAGCCCACAACCACCTCTGCGGTTCAAGGAACTTTTCAGATATTCCAGGAATATAATCTCCGAAAAATATTGCAACAAAACAAGATGCAATAATTCCAATAAAAATTCCTTGATAACCAACAGAAGAATTAAATGGCCAGGTTAACATCAGCCACATAATAAATGCCATACATCCAAGAATAAGTCTTCTCATTTATAACTCCCAAATACAGATTGAATATACCATAAAGGACCATTAATAATATCCTTTACCGGCCTACCAAAAAACCCATTATATCCATGAATAATAAATATTCCGCCAATAATACACATAAAAGCAAGTGTTATCACAGGTATAAGCATTAAACCAGGCACCTCTCTAAACGATTTCCATTTTTCTTCATTAAACTGGGCTCCCTTACCAAAAAAACAACATTTCAATACTTTGGAATAATATGAAAGAGTTAATATACTTCCAATTATTGCCCATATTGCAGGACCAATAAGATTTGCCTGCACAGCTGCTATTATTATAATTAACTTACTCCAGAATCCATTAAAAGGAGGAATCCCGGAGATTGATAAAGAACCAATTAAGGTAGAGGTTGATGTGACAGGCATTTTCTCATTCAATTTACCCATTTTATTAATGACTTTTTCTCCTGTCTGATAATCCACAGAGCCGGAATTAAGAAAAAGCAGGGGCTTAAATATTGCATGATTAAACAACTGAAACATAGCTCCAAATATAGCAAGAGGAGTACCAATACCAAGAGCAAAAAATACATAACCCAGCTGGCTTATTGTGGAATATGCAAAGGTTCTTTTTATATTTGTCTGCATAAACGCCATAATTCCAGCAAGTATTATAGATATAAGCCCTATATATAACAAAATATGAGAGATAAGAACAGTTGCACCAAATACATTATATACAAGCCGGATAATACAGTATATACCTGTGATTTTTACAACAATACCAGAAAGAATTGCCGAAATAGAAGATGGCGCAGAGGAATGAGCATCAGGAAGCCATGAATGAAATGGGATGGAAGCTGCTTTAATAAAGAAACCAGAGATAAGGAAAATAAAAGCAATTTTGATTGGGTCGCTAAATCCCTGAGATTGAACCACATTTGCTATTGCTGCAAGATTAAGGTTTCCCGTTGCTCCATAAAGAAGCGCTATTCCCAAAAGAATAAAGAATGATGCTATTGTTCCCATAATAAGGTACTTAAAAGCCGCTTCTAATTCTTCTGCCCCACAACCAAATCCCACAAGAGCATAGGAAGAAATTGATGCTAATTCCAGGAATACATATATAGAAAAAATATCTCCGCTTAAAACTATTCCATTTAATCCTGCAATTGTTAATAAAAACAGTCCATAGTATCTTAGCTTTGATGTATAAAATTTTTCTATATATTGTATTGAAAATATTGCTGACATAAAACCAATAAAATTTATAATAATCAGCATAAGCCCGCTCAAACCATCTAAAACAAGTGGAATTCCAATAGAAGGAGACCAGTTTCCTATATAGTAAATTGTAGATTTTCCATAACATATAGCAGATAAAATAAATAATATTCCCATAGTAAGATTAGCCAAAAAATCAGGTGATTTTTTATACTGATGGCCAATCAATGCTATCAAAAATGCCATACCCATCGGCAAAGCAATAAAAACAAATGGATTTATCATTTTTTATCCTTTTAATTTTTTCATTTCAGTTATATCAAAGGTCCCATACCTTTCATAAAGCCTTATAGCAAGAGCCACCATCAAAGCAAGAAGGCCAAGCCCTATCAAAATAGATATAAAAACTATAGCCTGAGGTAAAGGGTCCACAGATTGTGCAGCAAAGGTATGCATATCTGTTATTTTATTTATAATTGGAGCAATACCGCCTTTTCTATAACCAAGAAGTATTATAAAAAAATTCAGGGCATATTCCATAATTATTACCCCCTGAATAATTTTTATTATATTTTTTTTACAGCATACAGCATATAAACCCACCATAAAAACTGTGATAGCTAATGCATATATCATTTTTGCCCCCACTTCTTTGTTATTATAAGTTTTTTTGTTCCATTAATATTTATAATTCTATGCATTGAAAGAATAATAAAAATCATAAAAAATGAAGCCCCGATGATAATACCAAGCCCCAAATTATAAATAGGAATAAAACCAGCACTAAATAATGCAAAATTTCCTGAAGGGGTTTCAACAAGAACATGTGTAAATCTAAAATTATTATTTATAACGGCTGTCAGTATTAAAAATATCCCACCAATTGATGCCAATCTAAAAGCAAGTAATCTTCCAAGCTTACCCAATGCAATTTCTTTACCAAACGCAAGAGTAGTAAGGATAAATGTACCCGCAATAATAATTCCTCCTGCAAAACCTCCACCTATAGTTATCTGTCCATAGGCAATAAGATATAATCCAAACATAAAAATAAATGTTCGTTGCCAGGAAGCAACAACTTTTACAATATTGCTCATTCCTGCTTTTTTATTTTCTTTTTCCATTTTATTGTTTCTTTTTTGCTTTTTGTCTTAGTATTGCAAGGGCGCCAAGAAATGCCGCAAAAATCACAGCATTTGCTCCAAGAACATCTAAAAATCTATAATTAAAAACTATAGCACTTACAATATCCGGACTTCCTGTTTGTTTTAATCCTTTAGCAAGATATATATTGGATGCAGAATCTGAAATTCTTGACATTACAGGATTACCAAAAACAGGATATGTTTGTGTAGCTTTAAATATATACAAAAAGAAGAAAAAAAGTATTGCAACAGTTGAAAGAAGCCCAAAAAACTCTCTATCTCCGGAAATGGTATGTATATCTTTTCTTATAGTTGCCCTTACAAGTATAATTAAAGACAGAGTTTCAACAACCATCTGGATTATTGCTATATCAGGCGCTCCCAGCAATAAAAATCCTATACTTGAAAAAAATCCTATTGCACCGATTGAAATAACAGAATATAACAGGTCTGTTATTTCTACAGCTATCAATGCTCCTATCAGCATAAAAATCAAAAAAATCTCTATTGTTATACTTATCATATCAAACTCCAAAAAACAATAAAAATAAAACAATAACCCCAAAAAGTATCCAGGTAATATATGTGTTTAAAACACCTGATTGTACTTTTTTCAAAATATTCCCAAAATATTCTATTATACTTTTGACTATATCATAGATATCAAAATACTTCTTTTTGGCAAATCTATATAGCGGAGCAAAAAAATCTGTTTCTTCAATAGTTCTATAAAATTCAGTTCCACTCATTTCCATATCAGGATTAACCTGTTCACCTCCAATAAAAGAAGGAACCTTTCTAAAAGTTTTTCCTGTCATAAAAAGATATAAAATCAATCCAATAATTAAAGCTATTATTATAAGCATAATGCCAAGATTTAAAGAGATACCTCCCAAAATTGTCATTATTCCTAACCGGGTATGTATGATAGGAAGTAAAAATGTTCTTACCGGAATCCACCATAAAACACCAAATAGTAAGCATATTATAGATATTACAACCATAGGAACAAGCATCCACAAAGAACTGTCTTTAACCTTTTCCTGTTTGCTATGGCCTAAAAAAACAGAATGAATTATCTTTAAAAAACTGGCAAGGGTTAAAGCGCTGCCAAACATTGCAGCAACAATCCATAGAACAAAAGATGGATTGTTCTTTGCCTCTGTAATTAAACCCTGATAAATAAACCATTTAGAAAAAAATCCATTAAAAGGAGGAACCCCTGATATTGCAAGAGCCGCAAACAAAAAAGAAAAAAATGTCACAGGCATATATTTTGCAAGTCCCCCTAATTTATCCATATGGTCGGTTTTTGTTTGTTTTTCTACAGAACCCGCCCCAAAGAAAAGACCTGTTTTATAAAGGGCATTATTTAGCATATGAAAAAGTCCGCCTATAATACCAATAGGGGTAGCACTTGCAATCCCAAGAACCATATATCCCACCTGGCTTACTGCATGATAAGAAAGTAATTTTTTCATATTATGCTGATTAAGAGCCATTAGCACAGCTATAATAATTGTTAAAGAACCAAAAAAACAAATAATAATCTGAATATCCGGATTAAACATAAATATATCCAGATATATTCGGGCAAAAAGATATATTCCAAGAAGTTTATCCAGAGAAGCGGGGAAAAAAGCCAGAGCAGGAACAGGAGCAGACTCTGCTATATCAGGTATCCATGTGTGTACTGGAAACACCCCTGCTTTTACAAATGCTGCAGATAAAAGGCAGAAAAACCCAAGTATGGCTGTAGTAGAAAATAAAGGTATTTTCATTTCTGAAAAAAAGAAACTTTTACTTAAAAAGATTAGAATCACGGAACCAAGTATAAGCAGGGAATCACTTCCACCAACCATTATAAGAGACTTTTTGGCAAATTCAGCGGTATCCGGATGTTCCCCAAGCCCTATAAGAAGATAAAGCATAATGGCAAGAAACCCCCAAAAAACTATAAATAAAATAATATTATTGGAAAAAACAGCACCTATACTTGCAGACATTGTTAAAAGTATATAGCCATAAAATTGATTTAATTTTGGTGCTTTCTTCATAAATCCTATGCTATATACTATAATAGCCAGGGTGAAAAAAGTTATACAAAGAAACATAAACTTACTTAAAGAATCTATCCAGAACAGTTCAGTTGCATAACCAGATGTTTTAATAGCAAGACTAAATCCAAAAAGTCCTATAGCAAACACAAACATTCCTATAGATATCAGCAGGGAAATAGCTTCTTTTAGGTAAAAAGCGGGTCTTTTGATAAAAAGACATAACAATCCTGCTATAAATGGTACAGCTATAAAAAATGTAATTATATTATCCATGTTTTTTCAATTGTTCAGTTTTTTCCTGGCTTTTTTTAACAATCTCCGGCCAGGTAATATCTCTAGACTTTTTAGTATTAGCATCATAAATTGCAACCCTTTCTGTACAACAATAACATGGGTCAACTCCGGCAAGAATAATTGCAACATCTGAAATGGTCTGGCCTATAGAACTTTTTAGTATTAGCATCATAAATTGCAACCCTTTCTGTACAACAATAACATGGGTCAACTCCGGCAAGAATAATTGCAACATCTGAAATGGTCTGGCCTATAGAACTTTTCTTAAATGTAGGAACATTTACATAGCTGGGTGCCCTGATTTTATGTCGGACTGGACTTGATGAACCATCACTTCTGACATAATGGAATACTTCTCCTCTTAAAGCCTCATGTCTCCCTATCCCTTCACCAGCAGGAATTTCCCTTACCTCAGCAAGAATTTCCCCTTTTTTATGTTCTATTCTATCAAGACATTGTCTAATAATTTTTACAGATTCAAAACCTTCAAGAAGCCGTACAACAGCCTTATCAAAAACATCTCCATTTTCTCTTGTTATAACCTTCCAATCAACAAGATTATATGCAGCATAAGGATTATCCCTTCTTATATCAATATCAACACCTGAAGCCCTTGCAACAGGTCCTACGGCTCCATAATTTTTCACATCCTGTTTTGTCAGAACACCTACATTTACAAGTCTTGCCTGTAAAACAGGGTCATCTAAAAATACTTTGGTTAACATATTAAGTTGAGAACTAATACCATCCAGCATTTTCCTTAACATTTCTATCTGCTGGTCATTAATATCTCTTCTGACCCCGCCAATCTTTATCATAGAATAATTATTTCTCCCGCCTGTTATCACCTCAAACATATCAAGAAGCGGTTCTCTATATTTCCATGCCCACATAAAAACAGTATTATATCCAAGAAAATGTCCGGCAAGCCCAACCCATAAGAAATGACTATGCAGCCTCTCCATTTCTGAAATAATTGTTCTTATATATTTTGCCCTTTCAGGAATATCAAGCCCCAGGAGATTCTCCACTGCATTACAATAAGCCATAGGATGAGAATTGGAACATATACCACAAATTCTTTCA
>JAMCZX010000050.1 GCA_023485205.1 Candidatus Omnitrophota bacterium
AATAAATGTTGGAGGATATTTTTTTCCACTTATCTTTGGAACACTACAATAAATACATTGATATACACAACCCCGGCTGGTTACTAAAGGATAACTTTTTTTAATAGAATCTTTTACATTTTGCGGAAAAAGATCGTATTCGGGAAAAGAAAGAATATTAAGGTTATTTTCTAAGGAAACAAAAGGATAATTTAAATTGAGTTTATCCTTATAGGTATCTTTAGTAATAACTCCAGGTAAATCATTTATGGGGATATTTTCTATAATATTATTACAGAGAATAGGTAATGTATCCTCTCCTTCACCGACAAAAATTATATCAAATAATGGTTCCTGTATAAGGTTATATCATGTTAAAGTCGCATGAGGCCCATCTAAGATTATAACAGTTTTTGGCATTTTTTCTTTTATTTTTTTTGATAGATCTCTTACATATTTCATCGTAGAAGTTTTTACTGAAAATCCAATAATATTAGGATTATAATCATGAATAATTTTTAAAATTTCATTATCAGATTTATATTCATTATTTAAATCTATAATTTTGATATTATGTCCTGTTTTATGTAAGACGGGAATAAGATATGCTATTCCAATATTAGGAAAAGCATTATTTCCACTAGATGCTCCTTGCCAACCAAAAGGATCTATAAGTATAATTTTAGCCATATTTTACGTACTTCTTGTAATATCTATTTAATAATTTTACCAAATGCCATTTTAGTTTTCTTAAAGGTTCTGTTGCTTTCCAGATTTTCGAGTTTATTAGCCGTTCAATCATAATCTGTGAAGCAATCTCATCTTTATAGATATAGATTATTTCTATATATAGTTGTTTACTATTTTTCAGTAAAGCAGGTGTTAAATTAGAAAAATAAATATTTAAAGCGTCAGTGAAAAAATATGAATTGTTTCTGTGACTGTATATATAATTTTTATTTATGAATGGAATTAAATGGATTTCCTCATTATTATTTTTAATAAGTTTTATATCTTTAATGATAGCAATGGCATTGTTTAACAGATTAATCTTCATAGATTCTATATTCTTTTTATCTGAAAGATTAAAAATAAATTTATGTAGTTCCTGAGGATAGAATTCTTCAGGTTTAAATTTTTCAGGGAATATTGTTTTGATTTCTGAGGATTTAGTAATAATATTTTCTCCGGGGAAATTTTTTCCCATATCAAGAGAAAGTTGGATAGATGAAGGAGGTATATTTAATAAATTGTCTATTTGCTTTGAATTTAAAAGATTTTCATATTGATTTCGCCATTCATCAAAATTTTTTCGGATTGTTTCATTGTCAAAAATAATCCCTAATGTTAAATTATTATACGCTTCCATAATATCAAATATAAATGAAGGTAAAGTAGAATATTCAATTTTTTTTGCTAAATCTGAAAATGCTAAATTATGATGTTTTAAATCTTTTTCTAAAAACCGGGTGATTTTATCATTTACATCTGAAAATTTTTCAGGCAATTTTATGTTTAAATCTGATTCGATTTTTTGAATTGTTTGGTGTGTATTATTTAATACATTGTCATAATTAACAAATATTCTTGGAGTGTTTCGGGTATAATATTCTCCATATAGTAAAAGTTTGGCACATAATAACAGGCTTCTTTCAAAGGTGAAACCATCTCTTTTTTTAAGAGAATTTGCCACTTCAAGTGGATTACGAAAAAGTAATATAACCTTACTAAAAATTTTAAGTTCATCCATGATATTTTTCCAGAAAGGATATAATAGACATATAGCAGGGTCTTTAATACCAAAAATATTTGAACTGGAATATTCCTCTTGAATAATTTTTTTTGCTTCAGGGATGAGACTAATAATTTTTTTGTCAGATTCCCATTTTTTAGGCATAGGCCTAAAATCAAAATCTAATAGATTTAATAATGTGAAAAGAGAATAGTCATTGAAAGTTTCTATTTTTTTATCTTCCCAGTATCCTTTTATATTATGGCGGTCTCCACCTGCTATAGATTTGCCCATTGAAACACCAAGCCAGTTTAATGTTCCGGCTAAGGCAGAAGTGCCGCTACGGTGCATGCCAAGAATAAAGATACAGGTTTTCATGTTTTTAGAAATTTGTTTTTTATCAGCCATTGATATATGGTTTCTATGCTTTCATTGATAGACAATTTATCTGTCTGAACAATAATGTCAGGATTTTCAGGGGTTTCATAGGGGTGATTAACTCCTGTTAATAGAAAATTTTTATCCTGAAATGCTTTTGTGTATAATCCTTTTTTATCCCTGGAGGCGCATACCTCAATGGGAGCTGATACATAAACTTCAACAAAATTTTCCGGACCTATAATCTGTGTTAACATTTCTCTGTCCTTTATATAAGGGGAAACAAAGGCACATAAAACTATGAGTCCTGCATCCATCATAAGTTTAGCGACTTCACCTGTTCGTCTAAGATTTTCATGCCTGCCTGAAATAGAAAAATCACAATCTTTTGTTAGTCCATGTCTTAAATTATCCCCATCAAGAATATATGTATGATATCCCATACTATATAATTTTTTATCAAGGTTTTTTGCAAGTGTTGATTTGCCTGAACAACTAAGTCCTGTAAACCATGCAACAAAAGGTTTTTGATTTTTTTGTTTCGCTCTTTCTGTAGAGGTTATTATTAATTCTTCCCAGAATACATTATTATTTCCTTCCATTATTTCCCTCTCTTTAAGTTGGGTTTAGTGTATCTTTTAAGTAATCATTTATTACCTGTTCTGTTTGCTGATATTTTAGAACCTTGCCATTTTCTATCCAGATTGTTTTATAACAAAGCTGTTTTATTGCATTCATATTATGACTGATAAATAAGACTGTTCTGCCCTGTTTTGCCACATCATCCATTTTACCAATGCATTTTTTTTGAAAGGCAGTGTCCCCTACAGCAAGGACTTCATCCACAAGCAGAATTTCCGGTTCAAAATGTGCTGCGACTGAAAATCCTAATCTGATATACATGCCGGAGCTATAATGTTTTACAGGAGTATCAAGAAATTTTTCAATTTCAGCAAAGCCTACTATCTCATCAAATTTTTTATCTATTTCTTTTTTTTTCATTCCTAATAAAGCACCATTGAGGTAAATATTTTCTCTTCCTGTCAGTTCCGGATGAAAGCCTGTTCCTACTTCAAGAAGGCTTCCTATTTTTCCTGTAATTTCTGCATAACCTTCTGTTGGTTCTGTTATTCTGGAAAGTATTTTTAACAGTGTACTTTTTCCTGCTCCATTTCTGCCAATAATACCTACTACCTCTCCTTCTTTTACTTCAAAGGATAAATTTTTTAGTGCCCAGATATAATCTGAAGAATGGGTATAAGAGGAAAATTTAAATAGTTTGACAATTTCATCCCTTAATGCCTTATAAGGCATTCTCTGCTTTATAAGATATTTTTTTCCTAAATTTTCCACTTTTATAGCTATATCAGACATATTTTTTATACTACATCAGCAAATGTTCTTTCCATATTTTTAAAATAAAAAAGTCCTGTGATAAGAATTACAAAAACAATAAGAGTTGATATTAAAATTTCTTTTATATCTGGAGCGGGTTTTCCTAAAATTGTCCATTTAAATCCCTCTATAATTCCAACCATTGGGTTTAATCCATAAATATTTCTCCATTTTGCAGGAACAAGAGTGGAGGAATATGCTATAGGAGATGCAAAAAGCCATATCTGCAGTATAAAATTTATTGCATACTTAACATCCCTGTATTGAACATTTAAAGCAGAAAACCATAAACCCACCCCAAAAGCAGCAATAATTGCAAGAAAAACAAATAATGGCATAAAAAATATACGGGATGTTGGAATAATATGATAAAAAAACATCATGCCAATAAGAATGATAAAAGCAATAAAAAAATCAATAAGTTGTTCTATAACTGAAGCAAGAGGTAAAAAAATCCGTGGGAAATAGATTTTTGTTATTATATGCTGATAGGATACTATACTGTTTGTGGCAAATGTTAAACTATTGGCGAAATATGTCCAGATAATTAACGCAGAAAAATAGAATATAGGATATGGAATTCCACCTGAAGGAATTTTGGCTAATTTACCAAAGAAAAGGGTAAATACGACCATTGTTAAAAATGGTTGGATGATTGCCCATAAAGCTCCAATGGCTGTTTGTTTATATCGGACCTTGAGATTTCTCCAGACTAAAAAATAAAGAAGCTCTTTATATTCTCTGATTTCGTTGATTTTTAAAATCTGCCAGCTTTTTGATGGTTTTATGATTGTTACTCTTTCCATTTTATCTGAGAAAAGATTTTATAGAGTCAAAATTTTTTAGTATAAATTCGATTTTTTTTATAAAATCTTTGAGCTTTTTTATTTTTATGGAATTTGAAGACTGTTTAAAACCTGAAGTTGCCTGTTTGATGCTTTTTAGTCTTTTTTCTGCCCCCAATTTTATTCTGTTAAATATTATGTCTTCAATATTTTCATTTGCCTTATAAAGACTTCTTGTATATCCTTTTTTCCACACTTTTTTCAATGCATCCCATTCTTCAAGTTTTCTTATATTTATGCTGGCATTGGCTTTGCTAATTCCAAGTGCTTTGCTTATTTCTGTAAGTGTAAAGGTATTTGAAGAAAAATATAGCAGGGCATATATCTGGCACACAGTTCTATTAAGTCCAAGACTTTCTCCTATGTTCCCAAAATTTTCTATCATTGTATTTATAATTTTTTCTTCCTGGATTTTTTTATTTATTTGTTTCATTTTTATTGTTTAATATATTTTAAACAAAGTAAACAAAATTGTCAAAATTTCGTAAATCTTTTTGGGGTTTTCAGTAAATTGACATTGCTATAATAATTGATATATAATAAAAAAGATAAATATTCAATGAAGTTTGTAATAATAAGAAGGCACAAAGGAGTAGATAAAAATTATGAAGAATGATTTACTTGTTTTACTTGATTACTGGGAAAAGGAAAAAGGGGTGGATAGAAAGTTTCTTATTTCCTCCTTAGAAAAGGGGTTGCAGTCTGTATATAGAAAAAGAGAACACTTAGACCCCAATACTCAGGTTAAAATAGATCCGGAAACTGCGGAATTTTATTTCCTTGATGAGAATGGCAATAAAATTACACCTCCTTCTTTTCTATGGGAAAGAATAGCGGCCCAGAATGTAAAACAGATTTTTATACAGAAGATAAAAGAGGCAGAAAACAATGCTATATATTATGAATTTAAAAATCTTGAGAATGAAATTGTTTCCGGAAGAATAGAGTTTTTTGAAAAAGATAATGCGATTGTGTCAATTGGTAAAGCGATGGGGATTTTGCCTCAAAAGCATATGCTTCCTAATGACCATTTTCATGTGGGCAGTCCTGTAAAGGTATATATTATTGAAGTCAAAAAACCGTCGCATGGGCTTTATCCTATTATTTTATCGCGCACTGTGGCAGGTTTTCTAAAAAAATTATTGGCTGAGGAAATTCCGGAAATAAAAGAAGGGATTATAGAAATAAAATCTTTAGCAAGATTTCCAGGAGATGTTTCCAAAATAGCTGTTTATTCAAAGAATTCTGATATAGACCCTGTTGGTACATGTATAGGTGAAAAAGCAAGCAGAATTAAAAATATCGTTAAAGAACTTGGTGGGGAAAAGATAGAGGTTGTTAAATGGTCTCCAGACCCTGTAGAATTTACTGCCAATGCTATTTCTCCTGCAAAATGTGAGAAAATAATTTTTAATGAAAAGAAAAATGAAGCAACCTGTTGGGTATCAAAAAAACAAATTTATCTTGCTATAGGCAAAAAAGGGCAGAATGTCAGGCTTGCATGTAAATTAACAGGATGGAATATTATTATAAACCGTTTGGAAGAACCGGAAAAATCTGTATTTTTAAATATTGGTATCAGCCAGGAAGTCGCTAAAATTTTAACTGAAAACGGATTTGAAACAATTAAATCAATTTTAGATGCAGGTATTGAGGATATAAAAAATAAAACAGGTCTTTCTGAAGATATAGTAATGCAGATTGTTGAAAAATCTAAAAATTATAGTGGGGGGGATAAGTCTGAATTATGAGAATATATCAGGAAGCCAAAAAACTAAATGTTAGTCCTAAAAATCTTATTGACATTTGCAATCAGATTGGGATTAAAGGAAAAACTTCTGTTAGCGGATTAACTCAGGAAGAAATACAAAATATTGAAAATAACATAAAAAAAATTCAAAGAGCAAAAGAAAAAATTATTATTACTGGAGCAGAAACAGTGGGTGACATTGCTTCAAAAATGGCTTTGCACGCTTCTGAGATAATAAAATCTCTTAAAGACCTGAATATTTCTGCTGGAATAAATGAAAAGGTAGGATTAGATAATATCCAGATACTTTGTGAATCCTTGGAATTTCCATATACAATACAAAAAACAAAAGAAACATATTCTTCTGGTAAATATATAGATTCTTCTTCAGACCTTCAAAGAAGAGCTCCTATTGTTACAATCATGGGGCATGTTGACCATGGGAAGACAACCATACTTGATACAATAAGAAAAACAAATATTGCCCAAAAAGAATATGGACAGATAACCCAGAAAATCGGAGCTTATAAGGTGCAGGTTGATTCCGGCTCCATTATTTTTATTGATACCCCGGGTCATGAGGCTTTTTCAGCTATGAGGGCAAGGGGAGCAAGTGTTACGGACATAGTGGTTTTGGTTGTTGCTGCTGATGATGGGGTAAAAATGCAGACCATTGAAGCTATTGACCATTGCAAGGCTGCCAATGTTCCTATTATTGTTGCAATAAATAAAATTGATAAACCAAATGTCAATCCTGAAATAGTAAAAAAACAGCTTAGTGAATATGGGATTATTCCTGAAGAATGGGGTGGACAGAATGTTTTTATTAATGTATCCGGACTTACAGGACAGAATATAAAAGAACTTCTGGAGATAATTCTTATTATGGGTGAGATGATGGACCTGAAAACAAATCCCAATAGACCCGCAGAAGGAACAGTTCTTGAATCATATCTGCATAAACAGAAAGGATCTGTTATTGACCTTATTGTTCAAAATGGCACCCTTAATGTAGGGGATTATTTTGTATCTGGTGATAGTTATGGCAAGGTTAGAGCGATGATTGATGAATTTGGAAAGAGGATAGATAAAGTTTGTGCAACAATTCCAGTGGAGGCCCTTGGAGCACATCATCCATGTCAGCCTGGAGAAAGATTTTTTGTCGTTCTTTCAGAATCTGAGGCAAAAGAAAAAGCCAATTCATTAAAAACAGAAAAATCATTAAACCCTTTATCCGGGAAAAAATTAACACTTGAAGAATTACAGAAACAGATTGTTGAAGGTCAGGTTAATGAAGTAAAAATAATACTTAAAACAGACTCAAACGGCTCTAAAGAAGCAATAATAGGAGCCCTTGAAAAACTTTCTGCCCAGATACAAAACCAGATAAAAGCAAAACTTGTTATTGTTCATTCTGGACTGGGGACCACAAATGAATCTGATATTCTTCTTGCTGTTTCAAGTGATGCGATTATTTTTGGATTTAATATATCAGTGGACAATAATATTGAAAAGATGTCCAAACAATATGGAATAGAGATAAAAACATATAAAATTATATATGATCTTATTGAGGATATAAAGGCTACGATGGAAGGAAAGGTTAAACCTGTAGAAGTTTTGTCTCTTGCTGGTCAGGCATCAATAAAAAAAATATTTAAAGTTGGAAAGAATCAGGCTGTTGCCGGATGCCTTGTTGTAGAAGGGAAAATTATAAGAAATTCCAAGGCCAAAATAATTCGTGAAGGAAAAATTATTTTTGAAGGCCAAATTTCCAATCTAAAGAGATTTAAAGATAATGTAAAAGAAGTGGGAATAAATACAGAATGCGGTATTTCCATAGAAAATTTTAATGATTTAAAAGAAGGAGATATCATTCAGTCTTATATATCCACCATTCCATGAGACAAAAAATGAGTTGTACTTTTTGTATGATTGCAAATGGAGAAATTGAAATAAAAAAATTGTATGAGGATAAGGATATGATTGTTATTAATGATATTAATCCTCAGGCTCCTATTCATATTCTTGTTATACCCAAAAAACATATTGAGAATCTTCTTTTGGTAGAACCTGCAGATGTGGAATTGCCTGGTAGAATGTTAATTGCAGCATCAAATGTGGCGAAAGAATTATCAATTGATAAAACAGGCTATAGGATTGTTATAAATACTAACAGGGATGCCGGTCAGACTGTAGGGCATTTACATGTTCATATGCTGGGTGGAAGGCCGATGAAATGGCCCCCGGGCTAAAATAAAATTTTAGAAATGAAAACAATTAAAGTTGGAAAAAATATTTCTATTGGCAATAATAAATTTTGTTTTATTGGTGGTCCCTGTGTAATAGAAAATGAGGATATAATTTTTAAAACTGCGGAATTTCTTAAAAATATAACAGAAAAGATTCAGATTCCTTTTATTTTTAAAGCCTCTTATGATAAAGCAAACAGGTCTTCTATAGATTCGTTCCGTGGTGTTGGACTAAAAAAGGGTATGGAGATTTTTTCTAAATTAAAAAAAAAGTTTGATATACCTGTTTTAACTGATGTTCATTGTATTTCACAGGATAC
>JAMCZX010000036.1 GCA_023485205.1 Candidatus Omnitrophota bacterium
TATTGTCAAATAAAGAAAAAGATTTAAAATATACTAAATTTTAAATTTATAGAATATTTACCAGGTTATTTCATTTTTAAAAATCAATATGCTCTTTTATGAGCATTATACAAGGAGAGGAAATGGAAAAATTAAAAGTTGGTATAATAGGTGCAGGCGGAATTTCACAAGCGGCTCATATTCCAAATTTTCAGAAGGTGGAAGGAGTAGAAGTGGCAGGTTTATGTGATATAAATGAAGAAAAACTCAATTTTGTTTCGGATAAATTTAAAATCCCACAAAAATTTACAAAATGGGAAAATCTTATAGAAGAAAATTTAGATATTATAGTAATAGCTTCTCCAAATGTTTTTCATAAAGAACAGGCTGTTTTATCTATGAAAAATGGTAAACATGTGCTCTGTGAAAAACCTATTGCATTAACAGGAAAAGAAGCAGAAGAAATAATTAAAACAGCAGAAAAAACAGGAAAAATTTTCATGGGGGCATTTCCTCAAAGATTTGCCAGTCATACTTATGTTATGAAAAATATGATTGAAAACGGAGAATTTGGTGATATATATTATGCAAAAGCAAGCTATTTAAGAAGAAGAGGAATTCCAGGGCTTGGAGGCTGGTTTACAACAAAAAGACTTTCAGGCGGTGGACCTATGCTTGATGTTGGTGTTCATATCTTGGACCTTGTTATTTATCTTATGGGTTGTCCGGAACCAAAAACTGTTATTGGAACAACTTTTAATAAATTTAAAAATTCTGCAACTGATGGAGGATGGCCGCCTTCAGAATCAAGAATAGGTGATAAGATAGGAAAAACTTTTGATGTTGAAGACCTTGCTTCAGGTTTTGTACAATTTAAAAATGGAAATTCTCTTTTTATAGAGGCAAGCTGGGCTGGCAATTCAGAAACAGGACTAAAAGTATCTTTATTTGGAACAAAATCCGGAGCCCAGTATTCAAGCGAAGAGAAACAACAGGTAAAAATATTTTCAGAACAAAATGGCATTCTTACAGATATTTCTCCTATTTTAACAAATGTTGATTCTTATCTGGAAGAAGTAAAACATTTTGTTGAATGTATAAGAAAAAATAAAGAACCCATAACAAAACCAAAAGAAATAATCACAGTAGCAAAAATTATTGAAGCATTATATAAATCTGCTGAAACAAAAAAACCAGTACAAATAGATTCTTAAAATGAAGAGGAGGAAAAACTATGGAAAATGATATCCTGGAAATATTTAAGACCAGAAGATGCATAAGAAAATTTAAAAAGGACCCTATATCAAAAGAAGTAATTGAAAAAATTATTGACTGTGCAAGACTTGCTCCTACAGCAATAAATATTCAGCCATGGGAATTCATTGCTATTACTTCTCCAGAGAAAAAAAAGGAAGTTGCTGATGCAACTGACCATGGAAAGTTTATTGCTGACGCTCCTTGCTGTATTGCTGTATTTTGTAAAGATACAAAATATTATATTGAAGATGGGGCTGCAGCAACAGAAAATATACTTCTTTCTGCAAAGGCATTAGGAATTGGAAGTTGTTGGGTGGCAGGAGATAAAAAAGATTATACAGAAAAAATAAGAAAAACCTTAAATGTCCCTGAAGGATATAAACTTGTCTCTTTAATACCTATTGGATATCCTGAAGAAATTCCCAGTCCTAAAAAAAGAAATTTATCTGAAGTCCTTCATTGGAATCAATGGTAGTTAATACTTAGGATTATTATATGGACTTTTTAAGTTTTTCCAATTCATTCCATATTTCCTGCGGCATTCTTTTGCCAAATTGAGCAAAGAATTTTTCAATATCATTTATTTCTTCAATCCATTCATCTTTTTTTACTTCAAATAATTTTTCAAGATTTTCTGCTGGTATATCTAAACCAGTTGTATCTATATCTTTTATATGAGGAACAAAACCAATAGGAGTTTCTTTTGCTCCAATATTATTTTCAATTCTATCAATAATCCATTTTAAAACCCTTATATTTTCTCCAAATCCTGGCCATAAAAAATCTCCATTATCTTTTCTAAACCAATTAACAGAAAAAATCTTTGGTGGATTATTTATTCTTTTTCCAAATTCAATCCAATGTTTAAAATAATCAGCCATATTATACCCACAAAAAGGAAGCATTGCCATTGGGTCTCTTCTTAATACCCCTACTTTACTTGTAGCCGCAGCAGTTGTTTCAGAACCCATACGGGCTCCTGAAAAACCCCCATTTATCCAATCAAAACTTTCAGAAATAAGTGGTACTGTTTGTGTTCTTCTTCCTCCAAATATAATGGCAGAAATTGGAACCCCGGCAGGATTATCAAATTCAGATGAAAGGACTGGACATTGTTTAATAGATACAGTAAATCGTGAATTCGGATGTGCTGCAGCATTTCCTTGTTCAGGAACAAATTTTCGTCCCTGCCAGTCAATAAGATTTTTAGGAATATCTTCATTTATACCTTCCCACCAGGGTTCATTTGTATCCTTATTTAAAGCAACATTTGTAAATAATGTTGGATAATATGTACCAGCTTTTAATGTTTCTATCATAATAGGATTTGTTTTCATGGATGTTCCTGGAGCAACACCAAAAAATCCAAATTCCGGATTAATGGCATAAAGTCGTCCATCCTTTCCGATGTTAATCCATGAAATATCATCTCCAAGTGTCCAGACTTTATATCCTGGAAGTGTTGACTTAAGCATAGCAAGATTTGTTTTTCCACAAGCAGAAGGCAATGCAGCCAAAATATAATGAATTTTTCCTTGAGGTGTTTCAATTCCAATAATAAGCATATGTTCTGCAAGCCAACCCTGTTGTAAACCCAAATAGGAGGCAATTCTTAAAGAAAAGCATTTTTTCCCAAGAAGCGCATTACCTCCATAACCAGAACCAATACTCCATATTAAATTTTCCTGAGGAAAATGCATGATAAATCTGTTATTGGGGTCTAAATCTCCTATGGAATGCAACCCTTTTCCAAAATCCGAACTATTACCTATTTTCTCAAGAGCTTTTTTACCCATTCGAGTCATTATACCCATACTTACAGCAACATAAGTAATATCTGTTAATTCCACACAAGCTTTTGCATAAGGAGAATCAGGATGTCCCATTATAAAAGGTAAAACATACATTGTCCTGCCTTTCATACAACCATTAAATAATTTTCTTAGTTTTTCTTTTGCTTGATCAGGGTCCATCCAGTTATTATTTGGACCTGCATCTTCTTTTTCCGGAGAACATACATAGGTAAGATGTTCTGTTCTTGCTACATCTGAAGGATGACTTCTATGAAGATAACAATTAGGCCATAATTTATGATTTAATTCAAAGAATACAGGACCACCATTGATTTTTTCTTTTTTTTGTCCAATTTCAATTAAATGACGCATTTCCTCTTCAGAGCCATCACACCAATGAATTTTATCTGGTTTTGTAAGTTCTGCCTGTTGCTCTACCCATTTTTCCAATATAGTCATCCTATTTCTCCTTTTATTTTAGATATTATTTTACTTGATTTATATAATTTTTCAAGGGGGGATATGATAAATAGAATCTTTCATTACTTCTATAGGAGCCTTTGTTCCTGTCCAGATTTCAAATGATATAGCACCCTGGTATATCAGCATTGATAAACCATCCAAACATTTTAAGCCATTTTCTTGCACCATACTTATAAGTTCAGTTTTTCTATTATAAACAACATCATAAACAAATAAATTTTTATGTAAAACTTCTTCAGGAACTATCTGTTCATCTCTTTCCTGCATTCCTAAAGAAGTTGTATTAATAAACAAATCTATTTCATTAAAAATTCCTTTATTTTTTCTTTCTTCAAAATCAATTATTTTAATAGGAAATGACGGAAATATTTTTTCCAGATGCGTTTTTAACAGCATAGATTTTTCTTTTGTTCTATTACAAATAATAATCTGTGAAATCCTTTCCTTTATAAGCTGTCCTGCTATTGCATAAGAGACTCCTCCTGCTCCAAGAATTAAAACTTTTTTTCCTTCTGGGAGAAAGTTTCCATCCTCTTTAAGGGAGCGTATAAAACCTTTTCCATCAGTATTAAATCCTTTAAGTGCTCCTTTGTCATTTAATATAGTATTTACAACACCAAGAATTTTTGCTTCCTGGTCCATCTCATCAAGAAATTGAACAATATTTGATTTATGTGGAATTGTTATATTTATTCCTTTTATATTCAATGCTTTTATTGCTTCTACAGCATTTTTTAAATCAGGCGGTTTTACAAAAAAAGGTATATATACATAATCAAGGCCTGATGCCTGAAAAGCGGCATTCTGAAAAACAGGCGAAAGAGAATGCTCTATAGGATTACCAAATACCCCTGTGATTTTTGTAGTTCCTTTAATATATATACTCATATTATGTCCCTACTATAATTTTTTAGATAATATTTATTTTTGCTCCGATTTTTTGCATCATTTCTATATAACCGGGAAAAGTTACATTTATAGATTCAGATGTATCTATTTCTGTTTCACCTTCTGCAATAAGTCCTGCAAGAGATAAAGCCATAACTACTCTATGGTCATAATGCCCATTAACTTTTGTTCCTTTTAATAAACTTTTTTTGATTATAAGTCCGTCTTCTAATTCTTCAATATCTGCCCCCATTTTTTTCAATTCTTCTGTCATAACTTTTATTCTATCAGTTTCTTTTATACGAGCATGGGCGACATTATATAATTTTGTTTCACCTTCTGCAAAACAACCTGCAATAGCCATTGCTGGTAAAGCATCTGGTGTGGCATTTAAATCTATCTGAGCGCCTTTAAGTAAACCTCCTTTTATTCTGATTCCATTTTTTTCTATTGTTATGTGAGCACCCATTTTTTCTAAATGTTTTACTATTGCTTTATCTCCCTGCACATCATTAATATCAAGCCCTTCAATAAATATATCTGAATTGGTAATTACGCCGGCAATAATAGGAAATGCTGCAGAACTCCAATCAGCAGGAATTTTTTTATCAAAAGATTTATATGTCTGTCTTCCATATACTTTAAACCATGAAAAATCTTTTTTATATTGAAATTTTATATTTTGTTCTTTTAACCACCTGACAGTTATTTCAATATATGGTTTTTCATTTATATTAAAAACTTCTATTTCTGTATCATTTTCACATAAAGGAGTGGAGATGAGTAAAGAAGAAACAAACTGGGAACTTATTCCATCTACTTTTGTTTTTCCTCCTTTTATTTTACCCATTATTTTTACAGGTGGTCTTCCATTATCTAATATAGATTTTCCTTTTGCTCCAAGCTGATTCAAAGCATCCAAAAGAGGTGCTACAGGTCTTGTTCTTAAAGAATCATCTCCATCAATAATAATTTCAAATTCCCCAAGACTAACAACCCCAAGAATAAGATTCAAAGATGTTCCGGAATTAGCCATATTAAGAGATTTATTGGAATTTTCAGGTGTTTTATTAAATCCTTTTACCTCTAAATTATTCCCGGAAATTATAATTTTTGCACCAAGATTTTTGCAGGCTTCAATTGCAGCATTTGTATCTGCAGAAATAAGAGCATTTTCAATTTTTGATACTCCATTTGCCAGTGAAGAAATAATTATAGCTCTGATTGTATGCGATTTTGATGAGGGAATTAAGACATTACCTCTCAAAAATTCTGTTTTATTAACAACTATTTTCATAAATGATAATATTAACATAAAAATAAATAAAAACAAAAAATTTGACAGATTTATATAAAAACGTAAAATATTTAATTTGTAAATGAATTTGTTTAACACTTTTTACTGAATATTTAAATTTTACATAGAATAGGAGAAAGAATGGAAGTTAATATAAAAGAATTATTGGAAGTTGGGGCATACTTTGGGCATCCTTCAAGACAATTTGATTCAAGAATAAAACCATATATTTTTGGCAAAAGACAGGGTATATATATTATTGATATAGAAAAAACTGTAGATAAAATTTATAGGGCATCAGAATTTATAAAAATAATTATTATGCAAAACAAAGAAATTCTTTTTGTGGGGACAAAAAAGCAATCTCAGAATATTGTAAAAGAATTAGGGGAAAAAACCGGACAACCTTATGTAAACTATAGATGGATTGGTGGAACATTAACAAATTTTGATATATTAAAAAAAAGAATATCCCGTCTTGATGAAATAGAAAAATTAGAACAATCAGGAGAAATTAATTATTACACTAAAAAGGAAATAAGTCTTATTCTAAAGGAAAAAAATAATCTTTTAAAAAAATTTGGGGGAATAAGATATATGCATAGACTTCCTTCATCTATTATTATTGTTGATACCAGAAAAGAAACAAATGCAGTAAATGAGGCAAGAAAAAAAGGAATACCAATAGTCGGTATTGTAGATACCAATGGAAATCCTGATATTATTGATTATCCTATTCCTGCAAATGATGATGGATATAAATCCATTCAACTGGTACTTTCCAAACTTTCAGAATCTATTATGGAAGCAAAAAATGAAAAAGAAATTATAGAAAAAGCAAAAAATATAGAGGAGGAAAATGTCCAGCCAAATAGAACAAATTAAAACATTAAGAGAAAAAACAGGTCTTGGTGTAATTGAATGTAAAAAAGCATTGGAAGAATCAGGAAACAGTATTGAAAAAGCTCTTGAATTTCTTAAACAAAAAGGTATACAACTTGCAGAAAAAAAAGAATCCAGAGAAACAAAAGAAGGGCTTATTGGAAGTTATGTTCATACCAATGGTAAAATTGGAGTTCTAATTGAAGTTGCCTGTGAAAGTGATTTTGTAGCAAGGACAGAAGATTTTAAGGAATTGGTAAAAAATCTTTCTCTTCATATTGCGGCATTATCTCCAACATGGATTACAAAAGAATCTGTTCCAATAGAAATTATCAAAGAAAAAGAAAAAAATTTTGGTCAACAGGCAGAAACAAAGTTAGAAGAATTTTTTAAAGAAAAAGTCCTTTTTAACCAACCATTTGTAAGAGATAATAGTATTTCAGTGGAAGCCTATATAAAGGAAAAAATTGCAAAATTAGGAGAAAATATAAAAGTATCAAGATTTGCAAGATTTCAAATTGGAGAATAAAATAAAAATATATTAACTATTTAAAAAAAGGAGGATTAAAATGAATATTGGATTTCAAGATGGATATATGCTGGCAGTAATAATAATTGGATTAAGTTTTCTTTGTTTTATACTTGGGTTAATGCTATCAGAGGTAAATAGAGGAAAAGGAATTACAACATTTATACTTTCTGTAATTCTTTTTGCTCTTGGTGTTTATTATTATTGGGTAACAGGTTTATGCCAGACAATGCCATTTAAAAATAATATAAACAAAATGAATTATTATATGCATGTTTATAAACATACACCTGCAATGATGGAACCCATTCTTCCTCAAATTCCATCTGCTACACAAAAAGGGATTTCAAAAACGATGCCAAAATCCAAATAAAATATTAATGAAATGGATTTTGCAAAGAATAGGAAAATGAACATGCAGTAAGAAGTGTTGTTAAAGTGATAAAAACAATAAATAACAGTATTATAAATAAAGTTTTTTTCATGTTTTTATTTCTCCTTGTTAAATATTTTTGATGGTTTAAATACAATTTTTTGTCTTTCTGGAATATTAACTATTTCACCGGTCTTCATATTTCTTCCCTTTTTTGCTTTAAATTTTTTTATATAAAACACCCCAAAACTTCTTATTTCAATTTTTTCCCGTCTCAATAAAGATTCCCTTATTTCTTTTAAAAATCTTTCAATAATAAGTCGGACTAATCCGTCATTTAAACCTGTCTGATAAGAAATTTTTGCTATAAAATCTTTTTTTATCATTATATTAAAACCTTTCAAGAATATTTAAAACTTCTTCTTTTTTATTTTCAGAACTTATCATTGCAAAATAAAGATTTCTTTTATTCAAAAAGTCAGAAGAAATTTTTAATATATCTTCAGAGGAAACATTTCTAATTTTTTCTTCTATTTCTTTAATTGTTAATAATTTTTTTCTTGTTGCTTTCTGTTCTCCGAGCCACATAGCATACTCTAAATTATCTTCCAGCCCCATAAGCATGTGAGAAATAAGAAATTCCTTGGCCCGGTTAATTTCTTCCTCTTTTATTTTTTCATTTAACACTTTCTTTAGCTCATCACATATTATATTCAAACATTTAGATAATTTGGATAACGCAAGCCCGGCAGAAATAACAAAACTACCTGTATCGTAATAACTTTTTGCATA
>JAMCZX010000051.1 GCA_023485205.1 Candidatus Omnitrophota bacterium
ACACGAGTCAACAATATCAGAAGGCTTATTAAAAATGGAAGCATTTAATTCCAATGACCTTAAAAAATTAGAGAATGAAACTGCATGTTTGAATTTTGACAAGGGATATTTAACAGAAATCAGTTTTGAAAACAAGAAATATAAAACAGATATAAAAAATCCATTTGGTAATTTAAAAATTTATCATATGGATTCCTTTGATCCAAATGGGATTCTTCATATAGGAAGATTTATTAAAGAAGAAACTGTTATATGGAACAAATGGTGGAAAAGTGAAGATGGAAATTTGAGAAAAATATTTTGCTGCGAAGGGAAAATTGGGAAACATAATGTAAAAATGGATACAATGATTTATAATAAAGAGGAAAGAATTGATTTTAATATTGAGATAAACTATCTTGGTGAAGAAAATGCTTTTGTTGTTTTTTCTTTACCAGTTGGATTTTTTGATGGAAAGATTTATGCAGATATACCTTTTGGAATTGAAGAAAAAAATATAGAAAAAGAACCTTATGGAAGATTACCTGGATTGTCATGGGATAATATTGAACGGTGTATTGACGGGATGTTTTTCGCAAAAAGTTTTGTTGATTATACAGATGGAAAACAGGGTATTTCTTTAATATCTTATAATGCAGGCAAATATTTTATATGGAATAAAAAGGAAAAAGTTCTTTCTCACATTTTGCTAAGAACCTTTAAAATACCTGTTAATACATGGGAAAAAGACATAACTGAAAAAATTGAAGGGAGGGGTACCCATAAATTTAAATGTATATTATACTTTCATTCTAATAACTGGGAAAAAAGTAAAATCTACAACATCGCAAGGTCTTTAATAACAACTCCTGTTCCAGTTCAAAGGTTTCCTGTATTTTCAGGTGATCTTTCAGATATTTTCAGTTTTTTCAGTATTGAACCAGAGAATATTATTTGTACTGCATTTTATAAAGAGGAAGAAAACATATTTTTACGAATGTATGAGATAGAAGGAAAACCAACAGAAGTAAAAATCAAACTGCCATTTCCAATTAAAAAAGCTTATTTAGTTAATTTTTTGGAAGAAGAAATAAAACAAAAAATACATTTGAACAACAAAGAAATTTTGTTAAACATACAACCCTATCAAATAATAACAATAAAAATGGAGATGAAATGAAGATAGATTGGGTAAAAAAAGTGGAGGTAAAAGATAAAAAAAGAAGGTTAAAGGATGCAAAAAAAATTATTGAAGACTGGGGCTTGAAAATGCCTGAAAACAAAGATCAGTTTGCCATTGATTTTGGACTTGATGATTATGAAAATATAGGAGATGTTGAATTTATGGTTGCCAATGAACTAAAAGAAGGTTATTGCGGAAAGTTTCTTTTTCTTTTTAAAAACCAGACCTGTCCACTTCATCATCACGATAAAAAACATGAAACGTTTTTCATAGTCAAGGGAAAGGTTTTAATGCATGCGGACAAAAGAAAATTTACAATGAAACAAGGGGATTGTTTTGTGGTGAAACAGGGAGTTGAACATAAATTTTCATCTGTTGATGGGACTGCATTAATTTTAGAAGTATCAAAACCATGTGAACCGGGTGATAGTATTTTTGCCGATGAAAAAATTGGTAAAATATAATATGGAAAAAACATATAATGTGGGGGTAATCGGTTTTGGATTTATCGGGAAAGTTCATGCGTATTGCTATGAAAGTCTTAAATATTATTTTGAACCAAATGCTTTTATAAAAATAAAATTACTCGGGGTATGTACGTCAAAAAAGGAGACAGCAGAAAAAGCAAAAGAATATGGATTTACATTTGCTACGATGGATTACAAAGAACTGATTAATCATCAGGATATTGACATCGTAAATATCTGTTCGCCTAATATATTCCATAAAAACCAGCTCCTGGAAGCAATAAAAGCAGACAAACACATATATTGTGAGAAACCTCTGGTATGTAATAATCAAGAAGCAGATGAAATAGAAAAAGCATTAAAAAAATACTCTAAAATTCACCAGGTTACATTTCATATCCGCTTCTATCCCGCAATAATCAAAACAAAAGAAATAATTGATGAAGGATTATTAGGTGAAATTATATCTTTTAGAATTGCATACTATCATTCCGGGAGTATAGAACCGAACAAACCTATAGGATGGAAACAGGAAAAGAAAATGGGTGGGGGGGTACTTTTAGACCTTGGAAGCCATGCAATTGATTTTGCATATTTCATTTTTGGGAAATTTGAAGAAGTTTCAGGAGTAAGTAAAATCCTGTACCCGGAAAGAATAGACAGAACAGGGAAAAAGGTAAGGGTTGAGACAGAGGATTATGCCATTATAAACGCAAAAATGAAAAACAACTCACTGGGAGTTATTGAGGTGTCAAAGATAGCAACAGGTTCACAGGATGAATTTAAATTTGAAATTTATGGAACAAAAGGAGCATTAAGACATAACTCAATGGAACCAAATTTTTTAGAATTTTATGACCAGAATGAACCTGATGAACCGTCTGGAGGAATGGCAGGATTTAAAAAAATTGTTACAGTTAACAGATACCCAAAACCTTCTCTTTCTTTCCCCGGGCCCAAATTCTCAGGTGGTTGGTTATCAGGACACATCCATTGTCTTGGCAATTTTCTTCAATGTATCAAAGAAAATAAAAAGGCTATTCCATCCTTTTATGATGGATTGTATAATGGCAGGGTAATAGAAAATATTCAAAGAAGTTTTTCAAAATAAATTCACTTGATAGATTTTTGATGACGCAATGCATAAAATTGATAAAAATTTATTAAAATGGTAAAATTTATATTATTTAATATTTATTTATATTTTATAAGGAGAAATTATGGGACTTTATATTGTGCGAGGGTTTTTTATTCTATTTCTATCGTTTGCCGGCCTTTTTTATTTCCCAGGCAATAAATTAGAGGGCGTATTAATAGGTTTTTTAGGAGGTTTGGTTGTTATAGGAATTGAAAAGTTTTTTGAAAGGGTACCTTTTAAAAAAATATTAATGGGTATAATAGGACTTCTTATAGGACTCCTTACAGCAATACTTGTTGCTAATTTTTTGCTTCTTGCCCCTTTTCAAACAACCCAGGAAATAATCGCCACAAGATTTATTCTTTATGCTGTTTTTTCTTATCTTGGCATTATATTTGGAATAAGGTCTGTGGGAGAACTTGGTTTTCTTCTTCCTTATTTTCATACAATAAAAAACCAGGGAGAGGATCTATTTGTGATAGATAGCAGTGTTGCTATAGATGGAAGAATATATGAACTAATGAAAAGTCATTTTCTTGAAAGTACTATCATTATTCCTTCTTTTATAACTAAAGAGCTGCAGGAACTTGCGGACTCCTCCAGTGAAATGAAAAGACAACGAGGCAGAAGAGGATTAGAAACATTAAAAAAAATTCAGGAAGATAATTCAATTTCAACAAAATTTTATGAGGAAGAATATCCGGACATAGAATCTGTAGATGCAAAACTTGTAAAATTGGCCGCTGATATTAAAGCCAAGGTTCTTACAAATGATTTTAATTTAGCAAAAGTCGCAGAAGTTCAGAATATAAAAGTTTTGAATCTTAATACACTGGCAGTGGTAATGAAACCTAAATTAGCTTCCGGAGAAGTTTGGAATATAAAGGTGGTAAAAGAAGGAAAAGAACATGGACAGGGTATTGGATACCTTGAAGATGGAACAATGATAGTTATAGAAGAAGGAGCAAAGTTTGTAGGTAAAAATATAGATATAATTATAGATACTTCTCTCCAAACTTCAACAGGAAGAATTATTTTTGCGAAAGTCAAATGATAAGTTCTATAATTGTTGGAGCTGGTAAAAGTAAAAGATTTAAAAGTGTAGTACCAAAAATTTTTTATAATTTACATGGAAAAAAAATAATAGAATACAGTCTTGAAATCTTTCAAAAAGCAGATAATATTAATGAAATAATATTAGTTCTTCCTTCTAAATATATTGATACAAAAAGATTTAAAACACTGAAAAAGAAATTTTGCAAATTAAAATGTATTGTACCAGGAGGACAATTCAGAGAAGAATCTGTTTATAATGGGCTGGTTCATTGCTCAGAACAAAATAAAATAGTTCTCATTCATGATGGAGCAAGACCATTGGTAAATATACCTCTTATAAAAAAAGTAATAAATAATACAAAAATTTATGGAGCATGCATTCCAGTTTATGAAATATTTGGCTCAGTAAAAACAATTAAAAATAATTTCCTTGAAAAAACCTTGAAAGATACTAAATTATTTGTTGCTCAAACTCCACAGGGTTTTAATAAGGATTTATTAATTTCTTTAATGGAAAAGATAAAAAATAATTTTGAAATATTTCCGGATGAATCTTCAATATTTAAATATTTTGGATATAAAGTAAAAGTAATAAGTGGGAATGCAGAGAATATAAAAATAACTATAAAAGATGAATTTAAAATAATAAACAAAATACTTTAAAGTTATTATGGATAATATGAAAAAATCTATATGTTTCCCGGAAGGATTTTTAGCCAGTGGAATCAGCTGCGGCATCAAAAAAGGAAAGAAAAAAGACCTTGCTCTTGTTTTTTCTACATATCCGTGTATTTCTTCTGCAGTATTTACAACCAATAAGGTAAAATCTTATTCTGTTATCTGGTCTATAAAAAACATTAAAAATCCAATACAGGCGATATTGGCAAATAGCGGAAATGCAAATGCTGCCTGTGGAAAAAAAGGATGGGACATAACAACCAAAATTATGGAACATTTATCTCTTATCTTGAATATTTCTTCTAAAAATATCCTTTTTGCTTCAACAGGCTTGATAGGTAATCCTCTCCCAGAAAAAACAATAATTAATTCCCTGGAAAAGATTGTAAAAAATCTATCATATAAAAATGGTATAGAAGCGGCAGAATCTATTATTACCACTGATAAACAGATAAAAACAGAAGAAATAACCACATCTATTGCCGGTATAAAAAAAGGTGGTTTTGTAAAATTAGGAGCAATGGCAAAAGGTGCGGGTATGATAAATCCTAATATGGCAACAATGCTTGCTTTTATTACAACAGACGCAGTTATTTCAAAAGAACTTTTACAGATTGCTCTTCAAAAAGCTGTTAATGACAGTTTTAACATGATTACAATAGATAATGACCAGAGTACAAATGATACTGTTTTTTGTCTTGCGAATGGACAGGCCGGCAATAAAAATATTAAAGAAAACTCTGAAGAATTTTATATTTTTTCAAAAGCATTAAGAGATGTTTGTATAAGCCTTGCCAAAAAAATAGCAAAAGATGGAGAAGGAGCAAAAAAATTTATTGAGGTTTCTGTGTTTGATGCCTGGAGTAAAAAAGATGCAAAAAGAATTGCAAAAAAAGTTGCCGGCTCATCTCTTGTTAAAACCGCTATCGCAGGAGCTTGGTCAAACTGGGGAAGAATTATGTCTTCTATTGGTTCTGCCAGAGCTAAAATAGAACCGGCAAATATAAAACTTGAGATAGGACCTTATATAGTATATAATAAAGAACCCATCAAATTTAATGACTCAGAATTAAAACAATATCTTTCAGAAAAAGAAATATCTATAAAAATATATATCAGCAAAGGAAAAGAAAATGCTACTGCCTGGGGTTGTGATTTAACTGAAGAATATATAAAAATCAATAAAAAAGAATAAATATATGGAAAATAAAAAAGATTACTATGAGATTTTAGGGGTATCAAAAAATGCTTCTACAGATGAACTGAAAAAAGCATACAGGGACCTTGCTTTAAAATTCCATCCTGATAGAAACCAGGGAAATAAAGAAGCAGAAGAAAAGTTTAAGGAAATCACTGAGGCATACGAGGTTTTAAGTGACCCTGAAAAAAGAAAAACATATGATATGTATGGACATGCAGGTTTTGGTCCTACAGGTTTTGATTGGAGACAGGATTTCGGCAGGGTAAGAACAGATTTTTCAGATATTTTTGGAGATGATGTTCTAAATTTCATCAATCAAATGTTTTCAGATGAAGATATGTTCACAGGCAGAGGATATCAAACAAAACAAACTCAACAAAGAGGCACTGATATTGAAACAAGTATCTCTATTCATTTAAACGAAGCAGCAACCGGTGTTGAAAAATATATAAATATTTCAAGAATGGAACCCTGCAATGTATGCGATGGAACAGGAAGCAGAAGTAAATCCGGAAACATTGCCTGTCCACAATGTAATGGCTCAGGTCAGATTCAATATAGACAGGGGTTTTTTACCTTTCTTCAAACATGTCCCAAATGTAGAGGAACAGGAAAAATAATAAAAGACCCATGTACAAACTGTCGGGGAATAGGATTGATAAGAGGTATGCACAAAATCGTGGTAAAAATCCCTGCAGGCATTGAAAGTGGAATGACACTAAGATTAAAAGGACAGGGAAACGCAGACCCCCATGGGATAACCAATGGAGATTTGTATGTAACTGTTTTAGTAGAAGGACATGAACTCTTTGAAAGAAAAAACAGTGACATTTATATAGAAGTCCCTATTTCAGTTGTTTCTGCTATTTTAGGAGCGGAAATAGAGGTCCCTACCCTATCAGGAAAAGTAAAATTAAAAATTCCCCCCGGGACTCAAAATGGAACAGTTCTCAGACTAAAAGGGCTTGGACTTCCAAAAACTTATGGTTTTGGAAAAGGAAACCTTTATGCTGTTATAAAAGTTGAAATTCCACGAGGAATATCAAGGGAGGAAAAACAAATACTTGAAGAATGGCAAAGAAGAGAAAATCCACGCAGTTATCCTGAAGTGCAAAAATTCATAGAAAAAACTGAAAAAATATGAATGACAGATTTAAGATATATTCAGATTATAAACCTTCCGGGGACCAGCCTCAGGCAATAGAAAAAATTGTCAGGAATATAGAAAACAATAAGAAATGGCAAATTCTTCTTGGTGTAACAGGAAGTGGAAAAACTTTTACAATGGCAAACATCATAGAAAGAATACAAAAACCCACTCTTGTTATTTCCCATAATAAAACACTTGCAGCCCAGCTTTATGGAGAATTCAGACAGTTTTTTCCTGAAAACAAGGTAAGATATTTTGTAAGTTATTACGACTATTATCAGCCGGAAGCCTATATACCACAAACAGATACATATATTGAAAAAGATGCCTCCATAAATGAAGATATTGACAGACTTAGACTTGCCGCAACAAGTACAATCCTTTCATCAAAAGATGTTATTATTGTAGCAAGTGTCTCATGTATATATCCTCTCGGAAGTCCGCAAGACCATAAAAGTATGATGCTTTATCTTTCACAGGGTCAGGAAATAGAAAGAACAGCAATTTTAAGAAAACTCATAGAAATACAATATGAAAGAAATGAATTCCAATTGGAAAGAGGAAAATTTCGCGTTAGAGGAAACAACATAGAACTTATTCCATCTTATGAAGAAATAGCTGTCAGAATTTCTCTTTTAGGCAACCGTATTATTAAAATTCAAAGGTTTGAACCTATCAAAGGAATAATTTTAACAGAAGAAAAAGAAATAGAGATATATCCGGCAAAACATTTTGTTACCCCACGACCTAAAATTGAAAGAGCAATAGAGACAATACAGGAAGAATTAAAACAACAGCTTGAATTCTTCAAAACAAAAGGAAAGTCGGTTGAATATGAAAGATTAGAACAAAGAACAAAAAATGATATAGAAATGTTAAAAGAATTTGGTTTCTGCCATGGAATTGAAAATTACTCCAGACATCTTGCAGGAAGACTCCCTGGAGAAAGGCCTGAAGTTCTCCTTGATTATTTTCCTTCTGATTATCTTATTTTTATTGACGAATCACATATGACAATACCACAGATTAAAGGTATGTACTCTGGAGACCGCTCCAGAAAAGAAACACTTGTAGAATATGGATTTAGACTCCCTTCAGCA
>JAMCZX010000011.1 GCA_023485205.1 Candidatus Omnitrophota bacterium
ACATAGGAGAAAAAATGACCAGAGTCACCAATCAACCTGCTTCACGGAGAAGAAAGAAAAAAATTCTTCAAAGAGCAAAAGGTTTTAGGCAGGGAAAATCAAAACAATTGAAAAGAGCAAGGGAGTTTTCAGAAAGGGCTCTTACATATGCTTTTGGCGGTAGAAAAAGAAAAAAAAGAGATTTCAGGGATTTGTGGATAGCACGAATTTCTGCTGCATGTAAAAATAATGGTATATCTTACAGCTCCTTTATAGCTAATCTGAAAAAACAGGAAAACCAGTTAAACAGAAAAATGCTTGCAGATATTGCTTACAGTAATCCTCAGCAATTCAGTCAGATTGTTAGAGAGGTTATTTCACATATATAAAGGTGAATAAAATTTGCAAAATTTAAGAATAACAATTTATTTTGTTATATTTTTATTTATTTTTTATATAAACATAACCGCGATAAAAAATCAATTTTATTCCCCTGTGTTTTATTTATCGGCTATGGATGTAATGTTCTTTTTATTTTTTACCCCGGTTTTTATTATGGATTATTGGACAGAAAAAAAATTAAATTTCTTTTATAGAGAAACAGATAAATTAAATTTTTTAATCACAGACCTTAAGCTTGAATCATCTCTTTTCCATTCTACCATGAGAATGGCAGAGTTTTTTACAAAAGACATACCTTTGGAGGAAACCATAAATAATCTTGCTGATGAAGTGAAAAAAATTTTCAAGGACGACATTGTATCCTTTCAATTATTTGGAGACCACTTCATATCCATTACCAAGGGATTATCCCTGCAAATCCCGGTTGAATTTTTTGATGAAATTATCATGGGAAGCGGGCCATTTCTTATAAATAATATTTCTTCATTTCCCAAATACAAATTTTTAGCAGGGCAGGGAATAAAATCATTTATGATTGCCCCTTTATCCATAAAAAAGGAACCTATAGGCCTCTTTGGGATTTTTTCAGGCATTGAAAAACAATATACCCAGAGACACCTGGAACTTTTGTCAATGCTTCTATCGCCTGTTTCCCTTGTTATTGAAAATGCTGAACTTCTTGAAAAAACAAAAATTCTTTCTCTTACGGATACACTTACCCAGATTTATAATCGCCGGCATTTTCAGAAATCTTTTAAAGAAATAGGAACAGAAGCAATGAAAGATAATTTCCCTGTCAGCCTTGCCATGATTGATATTGATTATTTTAAAAATTATAATGATAAAAATGGCCATATTGCAGGGGATAAAGTGTTAAAAGAAATAAGTTACATTTTCAAAAAACATACCAAGGGGTCTGATATTGTAGCAAGATATGGTGGGGAGGAGTTTGTTATTGTTTTTCCGAATACAACAAAAGAAAATGCTCAAAAAATATGTGAAAAATTAAGAAAATCTGTTGAAAAAACCGCTTTTCCATTTAAAGAATACCAGCCCAATGGAAACCTTACGATTAGTATCGGAATAGCAACATATCCGCAAGACACGGGTAATATTGAAGATATACTGCAAAAAGCAGATGAGGCATTGTATAAAGCGAAGAATGGAGGTAGAAACAGGGTTATTTTAACCTGAAATCCCCATGAAATACAATCTTTGCATCCCCCTCAAGAAAAATATTTTTTAAATCATCAGAAAAGGAGGCTTTTAACGTTTCCCCCGACCTTACAATAACGTTAACAGGGCTTTTGATTTTTTTTAAAAGACAGGCACAAATAACACTGGCAGTTACACCTGTTCCGCAGGCAAGGGTTTCCCCCTCAACACCCCTTTCGTATGTTCTTACTTTTATCTCGCGGGGATTCATAATTTTAACCCAATCCACATTTGTTCCGGCAGGTTGAAATGTTTTATGGTACCTTATAGCGTGCCCCATTGTTTCAATGGGAAGGTTTTCAACATCTTCAGTAAATAAAACCGTATGAGGAACGCCGGTATTGACATAATGAACATTAATATTTTCATTATTGACATCTATAGAAAGATTCAGCTTCGGTTTACTCAGGAAAAACATTTTTGCAGCAATATATCGTCCTTTTATAATTGTTTCATATATACCTGCTCTTGTTTCTATATTCAAATGTTTATTTTTTGACAGATTTTTTTCCTGAATAAATCTGACTAAACATCTTAATCCATTTCCGCACATTTCTGCTTCAGACCCGTCAGGGTTGAATATTCTCATTTTAAAATCCGCTTTCCTGCTTTTTTCAAGGAGTATAAGCCCATCTGCGCCTATTCCATATTTGGATTGACAGATTTTCCCTGCTAAAAGTTTCTTCTTTATTATTCTATTTCCCCTGTTATCTACTATAACAAAATCATTTCCCGAACCGACTATTTTATAAAATTCCATATTTATCTCTTCATTTATTTATTTCTTCCCCCTTCCGCCAAAGGCGGACAGGTGATGGGAGAAGATTAAGATGAGGGTGAAACATATTTTAGATAGTTTATTTAGTGTAAAATAGCAGGTGGAATTTGTCAAAAAAAAAAGAAAGGATTATACTCTTTCTATGAAATATTTTATATCAATAATTGCCGGTATGTTTAATGGATTGATGGTATGGTCTTTTACAGGATGGCTTTTTCAAAAAAAAACATTTAGCGGGAAAAAATATTTTATTCTTTTTATTGTTTTTATCTTTTTAAGTATTACTTCAGATATTTTGGCATGGATAATCATTCATAAATGACTAAGATAAAAAAACCCAATAGAACTTTTATTTTTATTGCCAGGATTTTCATATTTTTTATTTTTAAGTTCATTCTTTATTACAGGATGCATATTAAAAACAAACATAATTTACCGGATAAAGGTCCTTTTATCATTGTATCAAATCATACAAGTTTTTTGGACTCGGTACTTATTGGGTATGTTTCCCCGATACCATTGTATTATATAGGAAAAGAAGAACTTTTCCGGAATAAGCTGTTTTCTTTTATCATAAGACAGTGTGGAGCGGTCCCGGTTTCCAGGACTAAAAATGGAGGAGGCTCCGGTTTAATCAAAATAATTAATATAATAAAATCAGGGGGCGCAATTTTATTTTTTCCTGAGGGGACACGAAGTATTGACAACAAACTACTTCCGGCAAAATCAGGAACGGGATTTATTATTTATCATTCAGGCGCTCCTGTGGTTCCTGTATTTATAAAAGGTTTGCATGGTTTAAGGGAAAAAGAAACACTATTTTCAGGACCAAAAACAGTTTCTATGATTATCGGGAAACCTGTGTTATTTAATAAGGATTCATACGACAGGATTTCATCCCGCGTAATGGAGGAAATAAAAAACCTGGGATTTATTTTAGATTAAGACTTTCAGGTGGAAAAAATCTGATAATCTTATTGTTTTTATCAAATACAAAAGCAAAATGGCTGTTATCATAAAACCAGATTTCCATAAGTCCGTTTTCTAATATATGTTTTTTTTCAGGAGGTCCAAACAAGTCTTCTATGGTTGCCTTATCCATCCCTTTTATTATTTTACCTGCTGTAATTGCCTGTTTTATTGCCGGTGAAAGTCCGGGATGACTTGCAACAAAAGAAGCTCTTTTATTTTGATTTTTGTAGTATGCTTCCAGTGGAGATGAGGTATACCGTGAATGTTGTGTTTGAATTGCACATCCTGTAAGAAGCATACCAATAAAAAATAAATAATATAAAATTTTCATAGTTTCCTCTTGTTATGTTAAGATTAAAATAATTTTTTATTTATCATTATAATTATAACACAAGGAATTTTTTATGAAAACAGACTATAAAGACGATATTAATAATCTTTTGGATTTTGACATTGAAAAAAGAAAAAATTCCCTAAAAAGAATCCTGGAAAAAATAAAAAAAGACGAGCTCAAGGAACAGAATTCCATGGAAAAGTTATTAAATCTTCATATCCACTCTTTTCATTCTTTTAACTATCTGAACTGGTCACCTTCAAGAATTATTCTTGAGGGTTTTCTAAGAAAGGTTAAGTATGTTGGAATAGTTGATTTTGATACAATTGAGGCTGTTGAAGAAACAGGATTTGCCTCTGACCAATGTGGAGTTGATTCAATCAATGGATTTGAAACGCGGGTATTTATAAAAGAATGGGAGGATAAAGTAATTAATTCCCCAGGCGAACCAGGCATATACTATTTCTGTGGCATCGGTTTTAAAAAAAACTCAAAAAGCAGATTCTTTTTAGAGCTTAATAAGGTATCAAAAAAGAGAAACAGAAAAGTGATTGATAATCTTAACGGTTTTTTCCCTGACATTACCATTGATTACGAAAAAGATGTTATTCCTTTAACACCGTCTGGAAATCCTACAGAGAGACACATTGTCCTTGCCTTTTATAAAAAATCCGAAGAAACGTTCAAAGAAAAAAACATGGATTTCTGGTCAAAAACTCTTGATTTGCCATCTGGTTTAATTCTGAAAATGAAAGAAGAGGATATCCGTGAAAAAATAAGAATTAAGCTCATAAAATCAGGAGGACCTGGATACGTTTTCCCTGAAAAGGGTTCGTTTCCATTAATAGAAGATGTTATTAAAAATACCCGTGATGAAGGTGGAATTCCTGTAGGAACCTGGCTTGATGGAACAAACGAAGGAGAGGGTAATCCTTATGAGCATATTGAGTTTTTGATTGAAAAAGGAATAAAAGCCATTACTATAATCCCGGAAAGAAATTGGAACGTAAAAAATCAGGATGAGAAAAAAATCAAAATGGAAAATTTAAAAAAATTTATTGATGCATGTAAAAATAAAAAAATTCCTGTTGTTGCGGGAACAGAAATGAACAAAGCCGGGCAACCTTTTATTGATGATTTTACCCAGCCGGTACTAAAAGAAAATCTGCAATATTTTCTGAAAAGTGCAAAAACTCTTATTTTTCCTTAATTTTCGTAAGTATTCAGTAAACCCCGTCTCAATGTTCAGAGATAAGTTATGGATTGCTCTTTATATCTTTATAAAGATAAATGCTTCAAATAAAGATTTAAAGACAATCCAAACTTACTTCAAACGTCGTTCACTGAGTATTTACCGTGTTTCTCTCAAAGAAGTGGGCGCACGTGGATTCGAACCACGAACCCCTGCGTTATCAGCACAGTGCTCTACCCTTGAGCTATGCGCCCCATAAAACATATATATTTTATCTTATTCCCACACTATTTGTAAAATAAAAAAGGGTAAGGCATACGCCTTACCCTTTTTCTTGAAAGATTACTAAGGGTTGTAATATTTTTTTCTCTTTGAAAGGAGGTGATCCAGCCGCACCTTCCGGTACGGCTGCCTTGTTACGACTTCGCCCTCCTTACCGAATTTGCCCTGGGCTCCAAATAAATGGGGACTTCAGGCACTCTCGATTCAGCTGGCGTGACGGGCGGTGTGTACAAGGCCCGAGAACGTATTCACCGCGGCATCGCTGATCCGCGATTACTACCAATTCCAACTTCATGCAGGCGAATTGCAGCCTGCAGTCCGAACTGGGGTTGGTTTTTTGAGGTTTGCGCCACCTTGCGGTTTAGCTTCCCTTTGTACCAACCATTGTAGCACGTGTGTAGCCCTGGACATAAGGGGCGTGATGACTTGACATCATCCCCACCTTCCTCCGTGTTAACCACGGCAGTCCCTGCAGAGTGCTGTTTGCACGAGTAACTGCAGGCAAGGGTTGCGCTCGTTACGGGACTTAACCCAACATCTCACGACACGAGCTGACGACAGCCATGCACCACCTGTATTGGCTATCTGATAAAATCAGATTCCCTTCCCTTTCGGGTTAGTACTACCAACATGTCAAGCCCAGGTAAGGTTCCTCGCGTACCATCGAATTGAACCACATGCTCCACTGGTTGTGCGGGCCCCCGTCAATTCTTTTGGGTTTCAACCTTGCGGTCGTAGTTCCCAGGTGAGGTGCTTAACGCGTTAGCTTCGGCACGGATCCGAAAACCGGACCCACACCTAGCACCCATCGTTTACGGCATGGACTACCGGGGTATCTAATCCCGATTGCTCCCCATGCTTTCGTTCCTCAGTGTCAGTATCGAAATAGAAAGTTGCCTTTGCAATTGGTGTTCCTGCCGATATCTACGCATTTCACCGCTACACCGGCAGTTCCACTTCCCTCCTTCGCACTCTAGTCAGGTAGTTTCAAACCGGTTTTTCAGTTAAGCTGAAATATTTAAGATTTGACTTACCTGACCACTTACGAACCCTTTACACCCAATAAATCCGGATAACGCTTGCCCCTCCCGTCTTACCGCGGCTGCTGGCACGGGATTAGCCGGAGCTTCCTTCAGTGGTACCGTCACGTCTGATAAATCAGACATTCTTCCCACTTGACAGGGTTTTAAAACTCGAAAGCTTTCATCACCCACGCGGTGTCGCTGGATCACCCTTTCGGGCATTGTCCAAGATTCCTCACTGCTGCCTCCCGTAGGAGTTGGGGCTGTTTCTCAATCCCCATGTGGCTGACCGTCCTCTCAGACCAGCTACCTATCATAGCCTTGGTAAGCCATTACCTTACCAACTAGCTAATAGGACCCAGGCTCATCTTTTGACGATATATTTTTTGAAAATACACCTTTTCTCAGAAAAAAATTATTTTTCCGAGTATATCCGGTATTAGTCCGTCTTTCGACGAATTATACTGGTTCAAAAGGTAGATTACCCAGGTGTTACTCACCCATTCGCCGCTTTCCCCCGGAAAATTCTACGGTAAAGTAAAATTTCCCCGGTTCGTCGCTCGACTTGCATGTGTTAGGCACACCGCCAGCGTTAATCCTGAGCTAAGATCAAACCCTCAAAAAATTGTTTTTTTAAAAGTTGATAGTTCCTTAGTAATCTCCAAAATTTTCAAAGATCTAATGTTCTCTTAATTCTGTATTATTTTATCTATTGATTGTTCAACAATAGATATTATTTATTTCTTTACAGGTTTCTTCATTGTTTTGCCTTTTGGTGGTGCCGGAGGCATTGGAGGCATACCCGGAGGTACTACTCCTGTTGGAACTCCAACTCCTGCTGGAGGCATTCCTGGCACTCCCGGTGGTACTGCTGCTCTCTTCGGCATTGCCTGTTTAATAATGAAGAAAAGCGCCACCAATATAATAATTATCAAAATCACTATTGCTGCTGGATTACTTTTCTTTTGATCAGCCATAATTCACCCCCTTTCAATAAAAAGGAAATTGTTTGTAAATTAAACCACAAAAATTTAAATATATCAAATAATTCCAATCTCTTTCTGAAAATATTATCTTAGATTAAAACAAATAATCATATATTTGTCAAATTTAATTTTTTTATTCCAGGTAATCCCTGGTATTGGAAATTCAGTTTCATCTCTATAAAACCTTAAGATAAATTAAAATTGCCGTGATGTCTGATGGTGAAATTCCATCCATTCTTTTTGCCTGTCCCACTGAAACAGGTTTATGCTTCTGAAGTTTTTCTCTTGCTTCTGTTGAAAGAGTTTTTATCATGGAATAATCAATCTTACCGGGAAGCCTGACGTTTTCCAAAGAAGAAAATTTTTTAATCATTGACAGTTCTCTTTTTATGTACCCTTCATACTTTATTTCTATTTCAACCTCTTCTTTTATTTTTTCAGGAAGACAGGAATAAGCCGGCTGTAATTTTTCTATGTCTGTAAATTTCATCTCAGGTCTTTTTAAATAATCTGCATAAGATAATTTTTCCTTATCAGGCCGATAACTGTTATTAAGCTCACTGCAGATTTTTTTTACGGTTTGTTTTTCATGTTCCATTTTATTATATGTTTTTTCATCAATAAGTCCAAATTTTTTGCCCGACTCCATTAATCTAAAGTCTGCATTATCCTGTCTCAGGAGAAGTCTGTATTCAACCCTGCTTGTAAAAATTCTGTAAGGCTCGGTTAACTCCTTTGTGATAAGGTCATCAATAAGAACGCCAACGTAAGCCTGTCCCCTTGAAAGAATAAAGGGCTCTTCACCTTTTATTTTAAGTGATGCATTTATGCCTGCAATAATTCCCTGGCTGGCGGCTTCTTCATATCCGCTTGTTCCATTTATCTGGCCCGCAAAAAAAAGCCCCTGGAGATGTTTGTATTCAAGAGATGGAGTTAACTGCCATGGATAAATAAAATCATATTCAATGGCATATCCATATCTCATGATTTTTACGTTTTCAAGCCCTGGTATTGTTCTCATTGCTTTTTCCTGGACATCCACGGGTATGCTTGTTGAAAATCCATTTACGTACATCTCATCAGTATCCAAACCTTCCGGTTCAAGAAAAATCTGGTGGGAATCCTTGCCGGGGAATCTGATAATTTTCACTTCTATGGAAGGACAGTATCTGGGCCCCGTGCTTTTTATCTGACCCGTATATAATGGGGACCTGTAAAGATTTTCTTCAATGATTCTGTGTGTTTCCCTGCCTGTCCATGTTATGTAACAATCAGTAATGGGCCGGTTAATACGTTCTGTCCTGAAAGAAAAAGGAACGGGTTTTTCATCGGATTTCTGCACTTTTATTTTTGAAAAGTCAATAGAATTTTTATTTATCCTTGGAGGGGTACCTGTCTTGAGCCTTCCGGTCTGAATCCCGAGATTTTTTATTTCGTCAGAAAGTTTAACTGAAGGAAGTTCCCCTAATCTTCCTGCATTAAATTTTTTCTCTCCTATGTGTATAATCCCGTTAAGAAACGTCCCTGTACAAATAATCAGTGTTTTTGTTTTAAATTCAATGCCCAGGTCCGTTTTTATTCCTTTTATTTTATTGTTTTCAATGATAATTTTTTCAACCCATCCCTGCAGGATGTCAAGATTTATCTGTGATTCTACAAGAAGTTTCATATATCCTGAATAGTGCTTTTTATCAGCCTGTGCCCTTGGGCTCCATACGGCTTTTCCTTTACCTGTATTAAGCATTTTAAAATGAATTCCTGTGGCATCTATGGCAAGTCCCATTACACCGCCAAGTGCATCAATCTCTTTTACGAGCTGGCCCTTTCCGGTTCCTCCTATGGATGGATTACAGCTCATATGACATATTGTATCAAGATTTCCCGTAATCAGAAGTGTTTTCATTCCCATTCTGCTGGATGAAAGAGAGGCTTCAATACCCGCATGACCTGCACCTGTAACTATAATGTCGTATTCCATATTAATCTGATTTATAGAAAATTAATCCCGAGGGGATTTTGGGATAAAAGTACGTGGTTTTTGCCGGGAGGACTCCTCCTTTTTGCGAAATTATCTTTATGTCATTAATATCCGTCGGATTAAGAAAAAAAGCAAAACCCCGGGGTCCGCTTTTTGCTTTTTCAAAAACAAGGTTTTCATCCTTCTCATAAAAAATTTTTTCTTCCGGGGATAATTTTAAGATTTCTTTCAGAATAAAATGATGTAATATTACGGCATCTAATCTTTTCCATTCCTCTATTTCACTATATGGAAGAAATTTTTCAATGTTTTTTATGTTGATAAGCTTCCATAAATAGAATCTTCCGGTTCCATATACACCAAAAGAATTGGGCCCTGACGTGGAAAGTGCCTCTTTAAGAGAAGAAAAGTCTATAAATCTTTCTATTGAAAAATATGGGGTAATCGCCGCAAGCAGTTTGCTCCACGTAATATTGTCATTATAAACCAGGCGATGGGTTGGAAGTATAATAAGATTTTCTGAAAGAAGATTGGTAAAATAAACAAGAACGTTTTGAGGTGCATTACCAGGGTTTTCCATGTAAGACTTCAGAGAGGCGGAGAACCTGTGATGTCCGTCAGCGATATAAACAAATCCATTTTTGATTTTTTCAACCAGGCGTGAAAAGAAATCCGTGTTTTTTATTTTTCCAAAAGAATTTTTTACATTCTCAAATTCCACATCCTGGAACGTGTCTGCATTTTCTACTGCCTTATTAAGCAAAAATTCATCATCTTCATAAAGAAAAAAAACAGGTTCAAGATTTGTTTTTGTGATTTCAATGAGTCTTTTTCTGTCCTCAGAATATTTTTTAATTATGTGTTCATGCCTGATGACGTTTTTTACGTCTTTTAAATCCATTAGTCCAAGGAAGCCAATCCTTTCATTTTTCCTGTTTTTATGGGAAAAGGTTTGTTTTAGAAAATAGAAATCAGGAGAGGTATCCTGTACAATAATGTTTTGTTTAATCCAGTTACTGAAAGAATTTTTTACTCTCTGGTAATAATCCGCAGTTTCTCCCTGCTCTGGAAGCAAAAGGTTCGCGATATTAAATTCAGAGGATGTTGCGAGTTTTTCTCTATAATCCGGCTCAATCACGTCATAAGGTGGGGCAACAAGGTTATTCAGTTGTCCGGCTTTATCCCTGTTGTAAAAATATCCTTTAAAAGATTTTATGTTTAGCATTATTATATTTTATTAAATATTAAATAAATAGTAAAATGTTACATAGATAGTATCCGGGAAAATTTAAAATTAACGGAGAAAAAATTGAGATATTCGTTGGGGATTGATTTTGGAACTGCTTCTGTAAGAGCTGTGCTGGTGGATATTGAAACAGGTGAGGAAGTGGTGACCGGGGTGGAAAATTATCCTTCAGGTATTGAAGGGGTTATTACTGATGAAAAAGACCCTTATCTTGCAAGACAGAATCCGCTTGATTATCATATCAGCCTTGAAAAAGTTTTAAGGGGTCTCTCTCTTTCCATAAAGAAAAAAAAGATAAAAGATGAGAATATAATTGGCATTGGAATAGATACTACGGGAAGTACTCCTATTCCTGTTGACAGGAACATTATCCCGCTTTCTTTTCATAAGGCTTTCAGAAATAATAAGAATGCAATGGCATGGTTATGGAAGGACCATACTTCAAAAGATGAGGCTGAAGAAATCACCTTATTTGCAAAGAAAAAAAGACCTGAATATCTTTTAAAAATTGGAGGCGTTTATTCATCCGAATGGTTTTTTTCAAAAATTCTTCATCTTTCCCGGGTTGATAAAAGGGTTTTTGATGCCAGCGCAAGTTTTGTTGAACTTTGTGATTATATCCCGGCAATCCTGACAGGGAAAAAAAACCCGGGTGAAATCTTAAGGTCAACCTGTGCCGCGGGACACAAGGCAATGTATAATAAAGGGTGGGGAGGACTTCCTGATGATAAATTTTTGACGTCTCTAAGTCCGGCATTTAAAGGACTCAGGGAAAAACTATATTTAAAGGCATACCCTGCTGGTGTTTGTGGAGGCTTACTTTGTAAGGAATGGGCAAAAAAGTCTCTTTTACCCGAAGGGCTTCCAATAAGTGTGGGTGGTTTTGATGCTCACATGGGAGCAGTAGGGGCGGGGATAAAAGAAAATACGCTTGTAAAAATAATGGGAACTTCAACGTGTGATATGATGATTTCTTCTTATAACAAAGATATTTCTGATATACCGGGTCTTTGCGGTATTGTACCTGATTCAATAGTTCCCGGTTATTTTGGTATGGAGGCGGGACAGTCCGCAGTCGGGGATATATTCTACTGGTTTGTAAAAACATTTCTTCCACAATCCAAATCTTTAGAAGACCCTTATGAATATTACTCAAAGATTGCAGAAAAAATTTCTCCGGGTGGTTCCGGACTTCTTGCTCTTGACTGGCAGAATGGCAATAGAACAGTTCTTATGGACCAGAAGCTTACCGGGCTTATTGTTGGATTGACATTAAATACAAAACCCCGGGACGTTTACAGGGCTCTTGTTGAAGCAACGGGATTTGGCGCGAGAACCATTATTGAAAGATTTGAAGAATATGGTATAAAAGTAAAAGATATCATTGCCAGTGGCGGACTGCCTGAAAAAAGTCCTTTTTTAATGCAGGTTTATGCAGACATTACCGGGAGAGAGTTAAAAACAGCAGCATCCGGCCAGACATGTGCAGTAGGTGCGGCAATTTTTGGAGCAGTTGCAGACAAAGAAAAAAGTGGTATTTCAAAAGTGGAGAAGATACAGGAAAAAATATGCAGGTTTAAAAACATAGTATATAGACCTGTGCAAAAAAATAAAAAGATTTATGATAGAATTTATTTGTTATACAAGGAGATTCACGATGCTTTTGGAACGGGCACATATGATAAAAGTATTTATAACGTAATGAAAGAACTGCTGAAAATAAAAGAAGAACATGCATAATTTAAGGGAATCCGTCTGGAAGGCAAATTTATCATTATGGGAGAATAAACTTGTTTATGGGACACAGGGAAACGTTAGCGGCATTGACAGGAAGAAAAAATTTGTATTTATCAAACCCAGTGGCGTTAATTATGGAAATCTAAAAAAAGAAGATATTATTTCTGTTGATTTGGAAGGTAAAGTAACAAAAGGGAAATTGAAGCCTTCTGTTGATATGATACATCACCTGTTCCTTTATAAAAACATACCTTATATTGGAGGAGTATGCCATACGCATTCAAAATTCCTGACTGTTTTTTCTGTCCTTAAAATAAATATCCCTGTTTTGACTACTGCCCATGCAGATGTTTTTGGAAAAGAGATCCCTGTTACAGAATACGTGGATAATACAGGAGATAATATAGGAAAGATTTTTATCGGGAAATATAAAAAAACAAAATGTCCGTCAATAATACTTGGCAATCATGGACTTTTTTCTATCGGTGAAAATCCTGAAGAATCGGCTTTTTATGCAGTAATGGCAGAATACTGTGCTGAAACCTCTTTTTATGCAATGGTTTCAGGAAAGATCCTTGATAAGGAAATTCCGCCGATTGAAATTTCGGAAATTAAAAAGTGGTTTGACAGATACCATTCGGAAAGATATGGTCAAAAGGAGAAAAGATGGAAGACGTAAAATATGAGGAATTCAAAAAGATGGATTTAAGGGCAGGAAAAATTTTAGAGGTTGAAGACCATCCTGATGCTGACAGACTTTATTTGATAACCGTAGACATAGGTGATGAAAAGAGAAAATTTGTTGCAGGCATAAGGCCGTACTATCAAAAGGAGGAACTACTCGGCAAGTCTTGTGTGGTTCTCGTTAATCTTGAATCCAAAAACATAAGAGGTGTTGAAAGCCATGGTATGATTTTAGCGGCTTTATCAGAAGGTATTTTTGGAATTTTAACTCTTGACAGACAGGTTTTGCCTGGAACAAAAATATCATAATAACTTATGTGTAAATGAAATAAATGGGTAGAGGAGCCAATTATGAATAAAGAGATTAATCATATCAGGGGGAAGATAGACAGAATAGACGGTGAAATTTTAAGAATACTGAATGAAAGGGCATCTCTTACAGAGCAGATCACCCATATAAAAAAGAATTCAAGGCTCTCATTTTATGACCCTGCCAGAGAAAAAATCATCATAGAAAATCTTAAAAAAATAAACACCGGGCCCCTGAAAGACAATGACGTTGAAGAAGCCGTTTCCACCATAATCAAAATATGCAGAAATCTTGTCCGGCCTTTAAGAGCTGCTTATTTAGGTCCTGAAGCCACGTTTTCACATCTTGCAGCCATTGAAACGTTTGGCAAACAGTCAGAGACTTTATCTGCCCGGAATATCCAGGAGGTTTTTAATCTTGTGGAAAAGGAAATTGTTGATTATGGAATTGTTCCCATTGAAAACTCAATAGAGGGAATTGTTACCCATACGATTGACATGTTTATTGACAGTGAATTAAAAATTATTGCAGAAAATCTTTTGAGGGTTCATCTATACCTGCTTTCAGAAGAAAAAAATGTCAAAAAGATAAAAAAGATTTTTTCACTTTCCCAGCCGCTGGCACAATGCAGGCTCTATATCCGGGAAAAATTTCCTGACGTTGAAATAGTGGAAACAGAAAGCACAGGCGCTGCTGCAAAAAAAATAAAACAGATTAAAGGTTCTGCTGCAATTGCTTCAAAGGCAGCAGCAGATTTGTATGGCTTGAATATATTGGATGAAAAGATAGAGGACAATCCACAGAATTTTACAAGATTTTTGGTTATCAGCAGGGAATTTGGAAAAGAAACAGGGAACGACAAAACCTCTATTCTTTTTACCATTAAAGACAGACCCGGTGCGCTTCATGATATGCTTGTGCCATTCAAAACTTATGGTATAAATCTGACAAAAATTGAATCCAGACCCACAAAGAAAAAACCGTGGGAGTACATATTTTTTGTTGACTTTGAAGGATATTTCACACAACCGGACGTCCAGAATGCACTGAAAGAACTCGAGGAAAAGGCTATCTTTATAAAAATTCTCGGCTCATATCCTAAAGAATACTGAAATTCTGATATTATGATAAGTTTGGATTGTCTTTGAGGCTTTGTTTGAAAAAATTTGACAGATAATATTAAATAATATTACAATTTCATTAATTTAAAAATTTACCATTAGGTTCATAAGAGGAAAATTACAAAAAGGAGAAAATCATGAAAAAGCAAATATGTTTCTGGATAGCATTTTTTGGATTTCTTGGTATTGTTCTTACAGGTTGCACCAGGGCAGTAAAGAAACCGGTTTCAAAAACGGTTCCAGTCGTATCTCCGGTCGCATCAAAGCCTTCTTCCGCCTCATCAAAAGTTCCGGCAAAGGCTACACCATCAGAAGTGGCATTGGCAGTAACAAATAAGCCTATACCGCAGTCTTTACCACCAAAGAGAACAAAATTCGTAACTCCTTCAGGAAAAGCAGCGGTTACATTTGAAATGATTCATTTTGCATTTGATAAGTATAATTTAACACAACCAGACAGGAAAATACTTACAGGAATTGGTCAATATCTTCTTAATCACCCTGGTATTATGGTTTTGCTTCAGGGATACTGTGATGAAAGAGGAACCCAGCAATACAACCTTGTTCTTGGTGAACAAAGAGCATTAAGTGCAAGAACCTTTTTAATCGGGCTGGGTGTATCTCCCAAAAGACTTTTTACCATAAGTTATGGTAAAGAGGACCCTATTAACCCGGCACACAATGAAATAGCCTGGGCAGAAAACAGAAGAGTGGAATTTAAAATTTCAAAATAAATGAAATATACTATACTTTATGTTTTTTCTTTTTCTTTGTTTCTTTTGCTTAGCGGATGTTCCCTGGATATAAAACCTGCAGGGTTTCAACAGCTCCAGGACCAGATTACTGCCTTATCTGTAAAAACAGATAAAATGAACAAGAAAATCTTGCAGGTGGAAAAAAACCAGAAAAACTATCAGGTAACCAACCAGTCAGACCTTATGGCTGTATCCGGCAAAATTGAAGGGGAGATTAATGATACAAAGTCCGGTTTTAGCCAGAGTCTGAATGGCCTAAATAACAAGATTGGCAGCTTATCAAAAACCCAGTATAACAATGATGTTAAGTATAATCAGAAATTGGATACGTTTGGCAAATCTTATAATGATACTTTGGCCACTTTAAACTCTTTTAACTCCACAATGCTGATGTATCAAAATAATCTGATGTCCCTGAAAGATTCCGTTCAGCAGATTACACAGAACATGAACGTATTAAATACACAACAGGCTGATTTATCCAATGAAGTAAAAGGAATAAAAGGAGAATTTAATGATAAATTACAGGTGATGTTAAGCCAGCTTACAAACCAGGAAAGCCAGATTGTGTTTCTGGAAGATAAATTAAATAATATATCTGCTGTAAAACCTTCTGAAAAAAAAGTGTCAGCCCCGGGGGGTAAATCAAGAATATATACTGTCTATACTGTAAAACAGGGAGATACTCTTCTTGGAATTGCCAATAAATTTAACGTCTCACTGGGAAAATTGATGAAATTAAATAAATTCACTTCCAATTCTACAATTTTCCCCGGTCAGAAGATTATCATTCCATGATTGGCTTTATAATTTTTATTATTGGAGCATGTCTTGGCAGTTTTGCAAACGTTTGTATTTATCGCATACCAAGAGGTAAATCCATTGTTTTTCCTCCTTCTTCCTGTCCAAAATGCAAAAAACCGATTAAATGGCATGATAATATCCCTGTTTTAAGTTTTTTTATTCTTCGCGGAAAATGCAGGAATTGTGGAAAAAAGATATCCAGCCGGTATCCCATAGTGGAATTTATAATGGGATTACTTGCTTTCCTGCTCTATGAAAAATTTTCAATTTCCGCTCCATTTTTGATTTATTTTATTTTTGTTTTAGCCCTTGTCATTGTCAGTTTTATTGATTGGGATACGTACACTATACCTGATAGTATTGACATACCGGGGATACCTGCCGGTATTCTTGCCATGACTTTTATTCCGGGAATGTTTATAGGTAATTCTTCCATTATAACAAGATTTTTTTATAGTTTTGGTGGTGCGGTTCTCGGGGTGGCTGTTATAGGGTTTTTTGCTATTGCAGGAAAGCTTATATGGAAAAAAGACGCAATGGGTGGGGGAGACATCAAGCTCATTGCAATGCTCGGTGCATTTCTTGGGTGGAGGTCTATTTTTTTGAGTATATTTTTTGGATCCATTCTCGGCACGCTCATCAGCATGGTTTTAATACTCATCAAAAAAAAGAAGTGGGATGATTATGTTCCATTCGGACCATATCTTAGCTTAGGTGCGATTATAGCCGTATTTTTAAAAGGGTTTTATTTTCTTGGCTTTTTTATCCATTAGATGAATTGAAATTCACAAATGCTGACTCTTAATACCTCTATTTCTGATGTCCCGGGCGTAGGTCCTAAAAAGAAACAATATTTTGAAAAAATAGGATGTTTTAATATACGTTCCCTTCTTTTTTATTTTCCAAGAAAATATCTTGACAGAAGAGATGTTAAAAAAATAAGTGAAGTGGAGATAGACAGGACTGTTTCATTAAAAGGGGAGATAGTTGCCTGTGGAGAGCAAAGAATAAAAAGACTGAAAATAATAAATTTTGCTTTTTCCGATGGAACAGGAACCTTATATCTTACGTTTTTTAACCAGGAATATTTAAAACAAATCCTTGCCATTGGCACAAAAGTCTTTGTTTACGGCAAAATAAGAGAATTTAAAAGAAATCTTCAAATTCAAAATCCATTATACCAGGTGATGGATAATAAAAAAAAATTAGACTACATTCTTCCTGTATATTCTCTTGTATCAGGAATTACCCAGAATAATATAAGGAAGGCTATTTCCCATGTTTTTTTACGCCTGTCTGAATTTCCCCCTGATATACTTCCATTACAGGAAAGAATGAGGCTGAATCTTTCAAACATGAAGTTTGCAATAAAAAACATCCATTTTCCAAAAAACGACATGGACATTGACAGGGCGCGCAGGCATCTTATTTTTGATGAATTTTTTAAGCTGCAGGTAAAACTTCTTTATCAAAAAAAAATACTTCAGCAGCCGGAGCAGGATTTTTCCTTTACTGAAAAATTAGATAAAACGTTAATTGATGATTTTGAAAAAAAACTTCCTTTTTTATTGACACGTACCCAGAAAAAGGTTTTAAGCGAAATTATAGATGATCTGAAAAAAGATAAAATAATAAACAGACTTATACAGGGGGACGTGGGTTCGGGTAAAACTGTTATTGCCATTTTTCTGCTTTATTTCTGGGCAAAAAGAAATTTCCAGTCTGTTTTTCTTGCACCGACAGAAATACTTGCAGAACAGCATTATTTGAACTGGCAGCCCTTCTTTATTCGTAATAACATAAAAAGTGTTCTTTTAGTTGGCTCCCTGCCTTCAAAATCCAAAAAACAGATTATTGAGGAAATTGAAAATGAAAAATCCCTTGTAATATTTGGAACACATGCGCTTTTCAGTGAAAAAATTTCATATCCTTTTCTTAAAACAGTTGTTATAGATGAACAGCATAAATTTGGCGTTGAACAGAGAGAAACCTTCAGACAAAAAGAAAAAAACATACATTTTATCATGATGAGCGCCACACCCATTCCAAGGAGTGTTGCCCTGACGTTTTTTGGAAATACGGATATTTCAATTTTAAGTGAGATTCCAAAAGGGGAAAGAAAGGTTATAACGTTTCTTTTCAGACAGGATGAAAAAGAAAAGGTATATACATTTATAAAAGAACAGCTTCAATCCGGTAAACAGGGATATTTTGTAGCGCCTTCAATAGAGGAAAAAGATGGTTTTTCGTCAGTAAAAAGAGAATATGCCATGCTTAATGAGTTTTTTAATGATTTCTCTATAGGGCTTCTTCATGGTAAGATTTCATATGAAGAGAAAAATTCTGTCGTGGAAAGATTTAAAAAAAATGAAATACATCTTATAGTTTCCACATCCATTATAGAAGTTGGCATAGATATTCCATCGGCTAATTTTATCGTTATAGACCAGGCTGAAAAATTCGGCTTGTCCCAGTTGCATCAATTAAGAGGGAGAATTGGCAGGGCTGGGCAAATATCTTATTGCCTGCTGATATCCCATTCAGATGAGAAAGACATTATAGAGAGGCTTGAATCTTTTTTGGCTATTGATGATGGATTGAAAATTGCTGAGATAGACCTTTCCTTAAGGGGCCCCGGGGACCTTCTTGGAGTGAGACAGCATGGGGTAATACCCTTTAAAATAGGGGATATTGTCAAGGACGTTGAAATTCTTCAGCAAACAAGAGACCTGGCAGGGAGACTCATAGACAATAATATATACCTTGAGCCTGGTTATGAAAAATTAAGAACCTATTTGGAACAAACACAATAAGAAGGATGAATAAAATGAACGAAGATCTCGGAATACTTATTCCTGCATATAACGAAGAGAAAACAATAGGTGGCATTGTAAAAAAACTAAAAGAAACGTTTTCTATGGTAGTGGTTGTTGATGACGGTTCTACTGATAAAACGTCTTCATTGGCAGGAGAAAACGGTGCAATAGTTTTAAAACATGTAAAAAGGAGCGGGAAGGGCAGGGCTCTCCAGACAGGGTTTTCCTTTTTAACGGGAAAAAACGTAAAAGCCATTCTTACGATGGATGCGGATGACCAGCATAAGGTCAGCGACATAAAAAATTTTCTTTCAGCATATAAAAGAAGACCCGACGTTGACATATGGATTGGTAAAAGAAAAATAAAAAAAAGCCTGATGCCCTTTATAAGACGATTAACAAATATTTCAATGTCTTTGCTGATTTCTCTTTTATCCCTGCAGTATATACCCGACACGCAATCGGGTTTCAGGCTTATAAAATCCTGTATACTGAAAAACCAGAAATTCAGAAGTTCTTATTTTGAGATGGAGTCGGAGCTGCTTATAAAATCCTCTCTTAAAGGTGCAGGAATAGGTTCTGTACTTATTGAGACAGTCTATGAAAAACAAAGAAGTAAGATAAACCCGATAAAAGATACTATCAGATTTTTTAAAATGCTTTTTTTTGTTATTTTTGACTTATGGAAGAAAACCTGAATCCTGAAAAACTTCGCCGTTTAATGGTAAAAGAACAGATTGAGGCAAGGGGTATAAAAGAAAAAATCATTCTTAAATCTTTTTTGAAGGTTCCACGACATCTTTTCATGCCGGAAGAATATCAACTCTATGCTTATGAAGACCAGCCCGTTCCTATTGGCTCCGGCCAGACAATAAGCCAGCCATACATGGTAGCCCTGATGACAGAAATTCTTGACGTCCGGAAAGGAATGAAGATTCTTGAAATAGGTACCGGCTCAGGGTACCAGTCTGCGATTTTAGCTGAAACAGGCTGTTCTGTTTATTCAGTAGAAAGAATTCCGGAACTTGCTGAAAGAGCAAAAAAGATTCTTGACAGACTGCATTATAACGTTTCCATATATATTGGGGATGGAACGTTGGGTTTAAAAGAATTTTCACCATACCAGAGGATTATTGTTACTGCTGCCTCACCATCCATTCCCCAGCCTCTTATTGAGCAATTAGAGGAAGACGGCAGGATTGTAATTCCTGCAGGCGATTATTTTTCCCAGGAGCTTGTAAGAGGTACTAAAAAGAACGGGCGGATTATAACAGAAAATTTTGGTGGATGTCAGTTTGTGCCGCTAAAAGGAGAAAAAGGATGGAAAGAATAAAAAAAAGGATGGACCATCTATGTGAAATTTTAAATTATCACAATTATAAATATTATGTGGAAAATTCCCCTGAAATCAGCGACCATGAATACGATATCTTATATAAAGAGCTTATTGAACTTGAAAAAAACCATCCACAGTTTAAAAGACAGGATTCTCCGACGCAGAGAGTTGGCGGAGAGCCACTGGACGGATTTAAGACAGTAAGGCATAAAGTGCCTATGTTAAGCATTGATAACACCTATAGTAAAGAAGAGCTCAAAGAATTTGATAAAAGAATACAAAAATGGTTGGGGCATAAATCCGGATACGTGGTTGAACTTAAAATAGATGGAGTGGCGATATCTCTTTTATATGAAAACGGGATTTTCTGCCGGGGTGTTACAAGAGGGGACGGGTTTGAGGGGGATGATATTACAGAAAACCTGAAAACGATTAAATCCCTTCCCTTGTCAATTTCAATGAATGATAAAATTGAGGTTCGTGGTGAGATATACATGAAAAAGAATGATTTTGAAAGACTGAACAAAGAAAGAAATTCAAGAGGGGAAGTCCTTTTTGCAAATCCAAGAAATGCTACTGCAGGCTCATTAAAGCTTCTTGACCCCAAAACGGTGGCTAAAAGAGGTTTAACACTTTTTGTTTACGCAGGGTTTTTACCTGACGGACCAAAAACGCAATGGGAGCTTTTAAATCACCTTGAGAGACTTGAATTTCCCGTAAATCCGGTTAGAAAATTGGCAGGGGACATAAACGGGGTTATGGATTTTTGTGATGAATGGGAGGAAAAAAGAAAATCACTCCCTTATGGCATAGATGGGCTGGTTATAAAGATTAATTCTCTTGATGACCAGGATGCTCTCGGGGTAACGACAAAAAGCGCAAGGTGGATGGTGGCTTATAAATACCAGCCGGAACAGGCATCTACAACGGTTGAAAAAATAATCGTACAGGTGGGCAGGACTGGTATTCTTACTCCTGTGGCGAGCTTATCACCTGTTTTTATTTCAGGAACAACCGTTACAAGGGCGACACTTCATAATTTTGACGAAATAGAACGATTGGACGTAAGAGAGGGGGACAGGGTTTTTGTTGAAAAAAGCGGCGAGGTAATTCCAAAAGTTATAAGGGTGATAAAAGATACAAGAAAAGGAAATGAGATAGAATTTTTATCACCTTCAGAATGTCCGGTATGCGGGAGTTCTGTCGTCAGGGATACTGGAGAAGTTGCATTAAGGTGTCCAAATGTCCGATGCCCTGCGCAGATAAAAGAAAGAATTATTCATTTTGCATTAAGGGATGCAATGAGTATTGAGGGTTTGGGGGATAAAATCGTGGATATGCTTGTTGACAGAGGTTTTATCTCTGATTATGGGGACCTCTATAGTCTGAAAGAGCGGGATAAGGAACTTCAAGACGTTGAAAGAATGGGGGAAAAGTCAGTTAACAACCTGCTTTCCGCCATTGAAGAAAGTAAAAAAAGACCCTTGAAAAATCTGATTTTTGCTCTGGGTATAAGACATGTAGGGGTTCATGCAAGTGAAATTCTCGCGAGCAGATTTTCTTCTATTGATGAAATTAAAAAAGAAGTACAAAATGGACTGAATATTTCTGAAATAGGTCCTGTCATTGAAAAAAGTATAAAAGATTTTTTTGATGAACCTGAAAATGTTAAATTACTGGAAAAGATGAAAAATGCAGCCGTAAACATGGAAAGGACAGAGGAGGAAAAAATTAAATCCACTATGTTTTCAGGGAAAAAGTTTGTTGTTACAGGCACTCTAAAGAATTTTTCAAGGGCTGAAATAGAAGAGTTTTTAAAACAAAGGGATGCAACGGTATCAGAAACCGTATCAAAAAAAACAGATTATCTTATTGCCGGTGAAAACCCCGGTTCAAAGATTGATAAGGCAAAAAGGCTCGGCGTTAAAATCATTACAGGGGAAGAGCTCATGGATTTCTCAAAATAAAAAATATGGCAAAAATTCTGACATAAGAAATATGGACACTGAACAAAGTAAGAGGTAAATACTCAGTGAACGACGTTTGAAGTAAGTTTGGATTGTCTTTAAATCTTTATTTGAAGCATTTATCTTTATAAAGATATAAAGAGCAATCCATAACTTATCCTGTTCCTTTCTTCTTGGGACAGAATTTGAGACGGAGAAACTCTATTATGAACTTAAGAACTTTGGAACTTATAAATTTTGAAGAATTTCTCAAAAATTTTCTTCTTTATCTGAAAACAGAAAAAAATCTTTCAAATAATACAATCTCATCTTATAAAAATGACCTGGAAAAGTTCAGAAAATTTTTAACTGACAAAAAAATCACCTTAAAAAGCATAAGCGGGAAAGGGCTGACGGATTTTATCATTTTCTTAAAAAAGAAAAATTTACAGGGTTCTTCCATATCAAGACACATATCCAGTATTAAAGGGTTTTATAAATTTCTTATATTCAGGGATAAGATTTCCCCTGACGTTCTTAATTACTTTGAAAGTCCAAAGATAGAAAGAAAACTTCCTGAATATCTTTCCCAGGATGAGATAAACGGGCTTCTCAATAAAAATATTGATATAAAACAAAAGGTTAGGAATAAAGCAATTATTGAATTTTTTTATGCTACGGGACTCAGGGTTTCTGAGCTCTCCAACCTTAAGAAATCTGATATGAACCGGGAGGAGAGATGGGTAAAAGTTACAGGGAAGGGGAACAAGGAAAGGATTGTTTTTTTTTCTGAGACAACGGAAGAAACCATCAGACGTTATGTGCAGGATAATAAGCATAAAGAAAGCCCCTATCTTTTTACAAATAAATCAGGCGGTAAACTCTCCCGCCAGAGCTTATGGAAAATTGTAAAAACATACGGCAAAACCGCCATGCTTATAAAAAACCTGAAACCCCATACCATAAGACATTCTTTTGCAACACACCTGCTTGAAAGGGGTTTGGATTTGAGAACAATACAGGAACTTCTCGGGCACAAAAACATAAATACAACAACAATTTATACACATCTTGGTAAATCCTACCTGAAGGAAACATATAAAAAATTTCATCCCCGCTCCTGATTTCCTACAATTTTTTTGACAAGAAAATTTTTATATGGAATAATTGAATAGAATATAATACTATTATTATCTTTTACATAGGAGGACAAATGGGAGCGTTAATTGGTGGTATTATAGGTGTAATACTTGGATTATGGGGTATTATTCACTGGTTTCCTTTATTTGTTAAAGGATTAGAGGCTGCAATTCCCTTTTTAGTGCTTATAATAGGGGCTATAGCAATTGCAGCAGGGATAAGTGACATCAAGGACAGATGTGAGGAAAAGAGAGAAAAAGCAAAAGAACAGCAGGGAGAGAAGAAGGAAGAGGAAAAGAAAGAGTAAATAAAATAATATAATTATATTGTGAAAATAAAAATGGCTGGTAGATACCAGCCATTTTTATTGGACTACAAAATTAACTGTCCTACCCGGAATATAAATCTTTTTTACGACTTTTTTCCCCTCAATAAATTTTTGTATTCCATCTGATTTCAGGGCTTCTTCAAAGACAGCCGTTTCTTCGGCTCCTTTTTTGATTTTCAGTATTTCTCTTACTTTTCCATTTACCTGGACGGGGAGCTCAACAACGTCAAAAACAATAAGTTTTTCATCATAGGCGGGCCATTTTTCCTTGAAAATGCTTTCTTTATTTCCTGAATTTGACCATAATTCTTCTGCAAATATGGGGAGCAAAAGGTGAAAGAAGGATTATGGTTTTTTCAATATCTTTTTTTGAGATATCTTCATCGGAAGACGCTGCGGCATTTAAAAATTCCATAAAAGCACTGACAGCGGTATTCATTTTAAATTCCTCTATTCGTTCAGTTATCTGCCGGATAAGAATATTTACACTTCTTGAAATTCCTGAACCTGAATTTTCCCGGGGATTTTCAGATTTTTTACAAATCCAGTCCCGGAATTTTCTTAAAAATCTATAGCAGCCTTCAATGCCCATATCATTCCATTCACAGTTAGTCTCAGGCGGGCCCATGAAAAGTTCATATAATCGGACTGTATCTGTCCCGTATTTTTTAACTAATTCATCAGGGTTGACGACATTTCCCCTGGATTTGGACATTTTTTCAAGCTTACCTGTTTTTTCACTATATTTGCAAACCATTCCCTGGTTAAAAAGTTTTAAAAACGGCTCATCAAAACCGAGCTCTCCGCAGTCGTAAAGAACCTTTGTAAAAAATCGTGCATATAAAAGATGCAGGATGGCATGTTCCACACCGCCTATGTAACAATCAACAGGGAGCCACCTGTCAACAATTTCCCTGTTAAAGGGGGCTGTTTTCAAATCCGGGTCAGGGTATCTTAAGAAATACCATGAGGAACCGGCCCACTGGGGCATTGTATCTGTTTCTCTTTTTGCTTTTCCATTGCACCTTGGACATTTTGTCATAACAAATTCAGGTATTGTGGCTAATGGGGATTCCCCTGTTCCGCTTGGCTGGTATTTTTCCACGTCAGGAAGTAAAACAGGAAGGTCTTTTTCCTCCAGGCAAACCTCCCCGCATTTTTCACAATAAACTACAGGGATTGGTTCGCCCCAGTATCTTTGTCTTGAAAAAATCCAGTCTCTTAGTTTATATGTGACAGATTTTTCACCTTTTTTATTTTTTCCAAGCCAGTGGACGATTTCATTTTTGGCCATTTCAGAATCCATACCGGTAAAAACGTTTGAATTAACAAGTATGCCATGCCCTTCATATGCTTCCATAAGCTCACCATTTGTATCCTTTTTTATATTTTTATTTGAAATAACTTCTATAATAGGCAGATTAAATTTTTTTGCAAAGTCAAAGTCTCTCTGGTCATGGGCAGGAACAGCCATTATTGCACCTTCTCCATAATGAATAAGTACATAGTCCGCAATCCACACGGGAATTTTTTCTCCATTGACAGGATTAATGGCATAAGCTCCGGTAAAAACACCTGTTTTTTCTTTTATAACCTGGGTTCTTTCTATTTCAGATTCCTGTTCTGCTTTATTTACGTACTCATATACCTGTTTTTTTCTATCGCCCGCTACTATTTTATCAACGTAAGGATGTTCCGGGGCAAGGACAATATACGTTGCACCGAAAAGAGTATCAGCCCTTGTTGTAAATACTTTTAATGGAAGAGAACCTCCGCCCGGGGAAACAACGTCAAAAATAATTATTGCACCTGCACTTTTTCCTATCCAGTTTTTTTGCATGATTTTTACTTTTTCAGGCCATTCTAATTTTTCAAGGTCAGAAATCAGTCTTTCTGCATATGCAGTTATTTTTAACATCCACTGCATCAGCTCCTTTTTTTCCACCTTTGTGCCACATCTTTCACATCCTCCATTGATGACTTCTTCATTTGCAAGTCCTGTCTTGCATTTGGGACACCAGTTGATTGGCATTTTTTTTCTGTAGGCAAGTCCATTTTTGTACATCCGGACAAAAATCCATTGCGTCCACTTATAATATTCCGGGCTGCTTGTATTTATTTCTTTTGTCCAGTCATACATTGCGCCAATTTCTTTCAGCTGCCTTTTAAAATTTTCTATGTTTTTTTTAACACTTATTTTGGGATGTATCCCTTTTTTTATGGCATCATTTTCTGCAGGCAGACCAAAAGAATCCCAGCCCATTGGATGGAGGACGTTATACCCGCAGAGCTTTTTATACCTTGCCCATACGTCTGAAAGAACATAACCGCGCCAATGCCCGACATGAAGCCCTGAACCTGAGGGATAAGGGAACATATCAAGGCAATAATACTTGTTTTCACTTTTAATTGAAGTGTAATGGGCTCCGGTTTTTTCCCATGTTTCCTGCCACTTTTTTTCAATTTCAGTAAAATTATATTTTTCCATATTCTATAAATATATCCCAAACCCATATTTTATTCAACTTTTGAATTTTCCTTCCCAATATGATAAAATATAAAAATACCAATAATCTGTAATCGTAAATACTCAGTGAACGGTGTTTGAAATAAGTTTGGATTGTCTTTGAGGGCAAGCCGGAACTTATCTCTTACTTTAATACTTAGGAGAAAAACTATGAATAATTGTGTCATTTTTTCCGGGACGGCAAACGTTCCTCTTGCTGAAAAAATAGCTGATTATATGAAAAAGCCTCTTGCCAAAATGGAAATTTCAAGATTTACTGACGGGGAAATTTCAATAAAGATTGAAGAAAACGTCAGAGGCAAAGACGTGTTTATCATCCAGCCAACATGTCCTCCTGTAAATGAAAATCTTATGGAACTTCTTATAATCCTTGATGCACTGAGAAGAGCCTCGCCAAGAAGAATTACGTCTGTTATACCATATTATGGATATGCCCGGCAGGATAGAAAAGACAGACCAAGAGTGCCAATAACTGCAAAACTTGTGGCAAATTTACTCGTAGCCGCAGGAACACAAAGAATTCTTACAATGGACCTTCATGCCCCGCAAATCCAGGGATTTTTTGATATTCCGGTTGACCATATTTTTGCGGCACCTGTGATTGTTAACTATTTAACGAACAAAGGATTTAAAAATCCTGTTTTTGTTGCTCCTGACGTAGGAAGTGTTAAAACAGCAAGAGCTTTTGCAAAAAGAATGAGCGCTCCTCTTGCAATAGTTGATAAACGAAGGGATAATCCTGAGACAGTGGAAGCCATACACTTAATAGGAGACGTCCGGAATAAAGAAGCTATAATTGTGGATGACCTTGTTTCTACAGGGGGAACCCTGGTGGAAGCCGGTAAGGTTCTTTATGAAAATGGAGCATCTAAAATAATAGCAACCTGTACTCATGGGGTTTTTTCATCAAATAGCTTAAATAAAATTTCAAGCTCACACATTTCAAAGCTTGTAGTGACAGATACAATTTATCACACACAAATATCCCCTGATATAAAAATTCTCTCTGTCGCTCAACTTTTGGGTGAGGCAATAAAAAACATACACCTTGAAACCTCTGTCAGCTCATTGTTTATTTGACAGATTTTGTCCATAGTGACAACACATCCAACAAAGATATGTATTCAAAGACAAATCGGTCTCAACCCATTGTTGGTTTTTTCCCATGGTTGGCTTTTTTTGAGCGCCATTTAAGTTTTCTTTTCTTTCTTCTCATTTTTTCTTAGTGGCAGCAACCTGATCTTTTAGAAGCAGACTTTTTCACTGGTTTTTTTGCTGATTTTTTAACTGCTTTTTTTGTTGGCATATTTTTCCACCTCCTTTTTTTATACTTTACAATAATATTAAAACATATTTTTCATATTAGTCAATTAAATGTATAATTACTATTATGAAAATTCTTATTACAGGAGGATGCGGTTTTATAGGTTCACACCTTGTAGACGCGCTTATCAGCCGTGGTGAGGAGATAGAAATAATAGATGACCTGTCTACGGGTAAAATTGAAAACATTCTGCCTCATTTAAAAAATCAACAATTAAATCTCTGGATAGATTCAGTTCTTAACCCGTCTCTTGTTGATGAAATTGTAGCAAAAAGTGATTTTGTTTTTCATCTTGCCTCAGCAGTTGGCGTAAAGACAATTCTTGATAATCCATTGTTATCCCTTGAATCAAACATAGAGGGGACAAAGAATGTTTTTACTTCTGCTGCAAAACATAAAAAGCCTGTTCTTTTTGCTTCAACATCTGAAACATATGGTAAAAATGAAAACGTTCCCTTTAAAGAAGATGCAGACATTGTTTTAGGCCCCACGTTTAAAAAAAGATGGGGCTATGCATGCAGTAAAGCGATAGATGAGTTTCTCGCCTTTGCATTCAGGGAAGAAAGAGGTTTGAACGTGATAATAGTGCGTCTTTTTAACACCGTTGGACCTGGACAATCGGAATCCTATGGAATGGTGCTGCCCCGTTTTGTCCTGCAGGCATTGGCAAATAAACAGATAACAGTTTTTGGAGATGGCTCCCAATCAAGATGTTTTATCCACGTAAAGGACGTAATAAGGGTTTTTCTTGAATTTATCAATTATTCAAAAGCATACGGTGAGATTTTTAACATAGGCACTACCGAGGAAATAACGATTAAAGGGCTTGCAGATATGGTTAAAAATCTTACGAATAGTTCCTCCGGGATTATTTTTGTTAACCCTGATTCTGTTTATAAGACAGGATTTGAAGATATGAAAAGAAGAGTCCCTGACATTACAAAAATCAAAAGATTATTAAATTTTACTCCGGAATATTCCCTGGAACACATAATAAAAGACGTAATAAAATATTTTAAAGTTTGAGAACGTTGGAACTGGGATGAAAATAAAAAAAATAATTCTTGTTTCTCTTCTTGCTGCAGGATTTTTAATCCGTTTTTTATATCTTTTTCATTTTCAGTCAACTGCATTTTTTAATCCTGTATTTTTAAAAGGATTTGACCAGAGAACATTCAACGTTCTGGCTTTAGAAATTCTGAAACATCCTATTCATGTGGATGGTCAGGTTTTCTGGATTGCGCCGTTATACTCTTATTTTCTTGCTTTTATCTATTTCTTATTCGGGAAAAACAATTTTTTTGCCGCGGGTTTTATAGGAATTGTCATTGATGTGCTTACCGGATTTTTTATCTATCTTCTTGGCAGGAAGGTTGCAGGTGAATGGACCGGACTCGGAGCACTTTTTCTTTATATTTTTTACAGAACAATCATAGTATATTCAACAACAATACTGAGTGATGGATTTATCCTTTTTTTAAACCTCGCATTCATTGTAAGTTTATATTATGCCATTGGTAAAAAACCTAACTATATTTTTTGGGTGCTTTCCGGCGTTGTTTTAGGACTTGCTTCTTTGGCAAAACCAACAATTCTTGCTTTTCTTCCATTCCTTTTTATAGGGCTTTTTCTATATCCGGAGCAAAATTATCTGCCTGAAAAAAAACACCTGTCTTTAAAAAACAGGAACAGATTTTTTCAGCCATCCATGGTTTTTTCAATTATACTTATTTCGGCTTTTTTAATAATTCTTCCCGTAACTTTAAGAAACTGGTACGTAGCAAAAACATTTGTTCCTATTGCCAGGGAAGGGTGGACTGACTGGAAACTCGGGAATAGCATTGATTCCCCCGGGTTTTTTTATTATCCACATGGATTCCTTTTATCCCCGCTCGGATTAAATTTCTGGCTCCTTTTTTTAAAAAAAATATTTTTGTTCTTTAATACCTATGAATGGCCGCAGGATTTAAACGTTTATTTCATGGGAAAAATCATTCCTGTTTTGAAATTTGCATTTGTTCATTTTGGTTTTGTCGTTCCATTTGGAGTTACGGGGATTTTTTTTATGAGAAACGTAAGGAAAAATTTTCTTTTTTACTCTTTTGTTTTCATCCAGTTTTTATGGGTTGTGCTTTTTTTTGTCGTTGATAGATTCAGACTTCCATTTGTTGCCTGCCTGATGATTCCGGCAGTTTTTGCAGGACAAATAATATTTCTTGAATTGAAGAATAAAAGACTGATAAAACCCTTCATAATTATTCTGATTGCAGGCTTGATATTTTTCTTTTCCAGCATTCCACTTGTTACTAAACGGATACCACCTGTTTATTATAAAATTTTTTACCAGATTAGCTTTAAAAATATTCTATACGACATAAAAACAGGAAATTTCAAAGATGCAGAAGAAAAAGCAGAAACACTTGTCCGGATTATTCCGTATAACCCGGTTACTCATTTTCTTCTTGCCACTGTGTATTTCGGTGAAGATAAAAAAGAACAGGCGCAAAAACAGGCTGAGGAATCCCTTCAGATAGACCCAAACTATACAATTGCAAAACAATTCTTAAAACAGATTAATAAATTTTGAAAAAATCCTGATAAACTAAACTTGAAAATATGATATAATTAAATTATGGAAACTTATTCTTTTAGAGTAATTGTAGAACAGGATGAAAAACGCTGGCATGCATATTGTCCTGCACTAGAAAAATATGGAGCAGTTACCTGGGGTAACACTAGAGAGGAAGCATTAAAAAATATTGAGGAAGTAGTCCAGATGGTTGTTGAAGAAATTATTGAGGACAATAAAATACTTCCATACTTGCCCCCAGAAGAAGTTACTGTCTTTCATGAGCCAAGAGTAGCGGTGACAGTATAAAATGCCTCTCGAATTAAATCGTTTAAAAAATCTTACTGCCAGAAAAATAATAAATGGCCTGATGCGAGATGGGTTTTATTTAAATCGTCAGAGAGGAAGTCATCAACGTTATCATCATCCTGATGGGAGACGTGTAACTGTTACATTTCACCATTTTAGTGATACATTCCCACGTAAAACCTTGGAGAGTATGCTTTTTAGTCAGGCACACTGGACAGAAGTAGATTTGAAAAGGTTAAAACTGATTAATAAATTCTGATTTGTATTTGTTTAACAATTCTAACAGATCTTTGAAATCTGATTGAATTTCCATAATATTGAGAACGAAGATGTTCTACTGCATAAATACGTTCTTCTGCAGGACGACTAAGCCAATAAAACAATGTGTCTTTTTGTTGTTTTGTATCCTGTAATTTATATTTTTTTAATACTGGTTTTATCATTGCTGTATATTCTATCCTGAGTTTCCCACTTTTTGAGAACAAAAATAAAAACCTTGAATTATCAAGGGTTTTATGATAAAAAAATAGTGTGAAACCGCACTACCCCCGAATTAGACGGGTTAAAACACATTCAAAAAGTATTGCTATTCAATTTGGGTATTATAAAGGGAAAAGATTTAAGTTATTAAAACACATTGGTTCATCAAAAGATATTAATAAAATCAATGAATTAGTTGATATAGCAGAAGAATATATCAGTGCACATAGTAATCAATTAAAATTAAACTTTAATCAATCTTCTACAGAAATTCTCTTTAAGCGTGGAATTAAGGTTGAAGAAAACCGTCTTCAAGAAGCTTATGATTATTTAAGTCAAATTTATTCAAAAATCGGTGTAGTTGTTAATGAAATAGGATTTCCAATCTATTATGATATATTTCCTGGAAACACATTTGAAGGGAAAACTATAATTCCTGTGATTTTAAGAATTATAAAAAAACATCAGATAAATAAATTTACTGTTATTGCTGATGCAGGAATGTTAAGTGAAAAGAATCTGATAGAACTGGAAAAAAATGGAATTGACTATGTAGTTGGAGCAAGAACAGGAAACTTGAGTTTAAACGAAGCAAGAAATATTGCTAAGCGGAATATTACTTGAACAATTCGTCAAAAATTATTAAACGGCCAAAATTTTTATCGTACATCAACAAAAAAAATTTTGAATTGAATAAAACTATTATTGAGAAATATCGTTTGCTTGAAGGAATTAAAGGATATAAAACAAAGATTAAAAATATAAGTGAAAATCTTTTAATTTCAAGATATAAAGATTTATGGAGAATTGAGCAATTATTCAGAATGGCCAAATCTGATTTAGAAATACGCCCTATTTATCACAGGAGAAAAAATTCCATTGAATGCCATATCCTTATTGTTTTTGTATCTCTCTGCATGGAAAGGGTTATTGAAATAGAAAAAGGATTATCCATAAAAAAAGTAATAGAAGAATTAAAGGATAAATGGACTATCATTCTTAAAGATGAGATATCTGGCAATTTACTAAAATTACGTTTTAATAATAAACCGCACTAATTGGGAAACTCAGGAAAAGATTTAAAATCATATCTATTTTTTGATGGACTATGAAAATTCCATCCAAAATATACACCAATACAATTTAATCCCATAGCTTTTATTTTCTCAAATCTGTCCAGCCATAAATCAGATGGCAGCTTATAACTATCTATCTCCCCTGAAAAAATAAAAACCGGTTTTTTATTTATTACAATGCTCTTTTTTTTAAATTTTATATTCATTTATATTTTTTGGTTATAAATATTTAAAGATATTTTTGAAACCGGTTTATTGGTTGAA
>JAMCZX010000025.1 GCA_023485205.1 Candidatus Omnitrophota bacterium
GTTATCCTTTTGTTCTTTCCCCGTAATATTCTTGATACTGTCACAGGAGAAACATTTGCCAATTTTGCTATTGTTTTTACATTTATATCTTTTTTCATGTTTGTTTTATTATATCTTTAATATTTTAAAATCAAATATATATCGTTGTCAAATTTTTAAATTGCGTTCACTACTGTCCAATAAAAATTTAAGAATTTAAATTTGATAAGCTGACCTCCTAAAAGGTAAAATTTATTTATCCAAAAAAACAACCTTAAATGAGGTCAGCATGAAATATATTAGCACAATTTTTAATCAATTACTAAATATGATGCCAAGATATAAATTTGAACAAGAGGTAGTTAAGCAACAGGCTAACCGGTACACCAAATATTTTACGGCATGGAATCAATTATTGGTAAATTTATATGCGCAAATAACAGAGAAAAAGAGTTTAAGGGACATAGAAACAGGATTAAAGATGCAACAGAATAGTTGGTATCATCTTGGATTGATAAATGCGGTTAGATCAACGATTTCTTATGCTAATAATAAAAGAAGTTATAAGATAGCAGAGAATACTTTTTATCATTTACTGAATAAGTGTAGAGCTTGAGAGTCCCGAGTTCTCGGAATAATATTACCCTTTTTTAATGGCGGAAGCAATTTTCAGTTTGGAATATTTCATGGCCAGGTCAACCCACCTTTTTGTCAAAGTTCTGAAACGTTTATAGTTTTTTATCTGTAATCTTAAGTCATTGACGAATTCCCTGCGTACATAATCGGTATGGCCTTTCATGTTGCGAGTGTAGCTTAATTGATAGAAGGCACCTTTTTTTTCTTTCGGGAAATGATACTGGCAGGTTAAGGAGCCGGGCCTCATTTCACCAATCGTTTGTAATTCCCGTTTAATCTGCTGAATCTGGTTTTTAATATTGAGAAGATTTTTTTCTTTAGCGTTTGTTTTGATATTTTTGTCAGGCATAACGTTCCTCCCGGAATTTATTATACTTCATTTTGTTTCATTTTTTCTTGCAATTGAAGTTTTTTTGTTGTAGTATATCATATATATGATATACTACAATAGAGACAACAAAAAGGAGGGTTTATTATTGGTGTAATTAATAAAACTCGGGACTCTCAAGTTCTCTTTTTCCATATATATTCCCCCCGTGTATTATTCGTTACTGTCAAACTTGCTTTTTTCAGGTATAATAATCCGAAACAAGAATTTACTTTATATTGCGTGTGTCCAGAAAAAATTTTGAGTTATTCAGTTTTTGATTAGCCCGGTTATTTCTCCAGTGTGATTTTTGCAAGACGGTCAACATCCTGAACCGTGCAGTATGGCACCCACGTGTAAATGTCTAAAACCGGCTGGTTAAGAAGTTCCGGAGATGAAACCCGTGTTATGTTCATATAAAAAATACCATCCGGTTTGACGCCGTTTATAGTCAGAATTTTTAGCGGAATCGCTATGAGCGTTACCCATAAATTCGTCGTTGAAACGTCGGAAATAACCCGTATGCCGGGGTTCTCTATTGGAACGTTCATCCGCCAATTGATTTCGCCGTTAGAGAGTGCGACAACCTGCTTGTTGGGCCCGAAAGCGAACTGTCGGTAAGGCAAACTTCTTTGAGCCGCTGTGAATATCTCCCAGTCGTCATAGGGAAACACGCCCGGAGACGCCACTAATTTTTTCGTATCGCACTGGTCAACCAGTTTTACGTACAGATATTTTCCATCATGCGCCACGTTGCCGTATAGTTTGCGCGGTGCCGGCTGTTCGCTGCTGCGTTCAAACCATCCGCCTGAAAGAATAGAGGCTTTGTTCCATAGAATTTTTGCCGGGTCGCCGCCCGCATCTTCCACGGCCGGAACGCGAATAGACGGAATAGGTGCGCTTGTTCGTTCCACGTATTGCGTCCTTCCCGCTTCCATATATTTCCATACGCCGAGGTCAAAAAGCTCCACGTTGCGTTTTTCCTTCTTTGTGACAGCCAGTCGTTTTGCTTTTTTCATCAACTTTCTGAGTTGTTCCATGCGCGCTTCTGTTCCAAGAAGTCCCCATGCTATCTGTATATTTTGATGTCCCGGATGTTCTATGGATTTATAATTCGCAGGGTCCGTGTACGTTTTTTCCACAAGCAGATAAAACTTTTTCATGTATTTCGCAGCAGGACCATACATCCCCGTGAAATATTCGTTCAATACGTCATTCACGTTTAATGAAGGATTATCCGCCAGTTTAAAGGTAACGTAATCGTCGGCTTCCTGACCGAAACCGCAAAAAAACATTCCTCCAATGTCGTAAGATTTAAAAAGTTTAAATTCCCTGCTCAGGGTATGTGCGTAAAACCCCGGGAAACAGTGAAAATGCCCGTCATTGGCGATTTCTTTTGGAAACGTAGGATACAGCCAAAGATATATAGGTCTATCTTTTATGCTTTTTCTCCATTCACTTAGCGCTTTTAACTCATTTTGATATTCTCCGCTGTACGGCATTCTGTTGCTGCTGAAACAAAATTCCACTATGACGTTTGATTCAAGGGGGAAATCCGGAGGATAGGCATATGAGGCGTACGCAAGGGTAATAATGTATTTGTTCGGGTGTGTCTTTTTTAACTTTTTCGCCACTTTGTTTACAAAACTGAACCAGTAATCACTGTATTGACCGTTTGAAAAATATCCTTTCCCTTTCCATATTTTTTTCCTGAAAAACGCCTGGCCGGTCCCACTCCTGTAGAAATCGGTATTGTCCATTGGCACGACAGCAAAACAATTTTTTCCCCACTTCAATCCGAGCGGTGCATTGTCCAACACCGCCTTGTACGGATACCCACCATTGTTAAAATATTCATCCGCCTCCCGCGCCACTTCTTTAATCAACTCAGGACTGGTGTAATCCATCTGCGGTGGAATTCCTTTATATCCTTTTACAAACATCTCCGGCCGGTGAGCCACAAAATATCGAGCTTTCTCTTTATTGGGGCTTGGTTCCCAGAAAAGTTGGTAATAATGGTACAGAGAGTGGTTGGCGAACCATTTTTCTCCGCCGGTCTTTTGCCTGAGAAGAAAAAGTTTAACCCTGGCCTGTTTTGCCAGATTATATAGATTCGGGGCAGAAAATTTTTTATGCAGGTCTGCATAAGCGATTTTATCATAGTCTTTGAATTCTTCAGTGTTTTCGGGCCAGAGACCCGTATATGCGTCATAATCGCCCGATCCTTCCCATCCTCTATACCGGAAAAAAGGTTTCCTGAGGATATCTTTACCAACTTTTACGATAAGCGTAGTTTTTTTGGGATATTCAGTCCCAGTGTCCGTAGGGTTGAACCATCTTACCCCGCAGTATTTCTCCAAAAAATCGTAAACCGCATACATCGTGGCCTGTTGGTCATAATAGTCTGGCCAGGTGGAAATGCAGGACGGGTCATGAAGATAATCGTATTTGACCGTTCCAAAATCCAACTTGTCCCTGCCCATAAGGATTATGGCATGCTGAATGAATTTAATCAGGTATTCCTGATCTTTGAATCCGTCGTTTTTAAGTCCGAGAACCTTGGTTCCTTTACTTTCCCCGACAAGAATTTTAACGCCGTACGCAGGCTCGCCATCTCTTACTATCGGAACAACGGCGCCGGTTATAAGTTTTATGTGATGCTGTAATTCAAAAGCCGCGAATTGTGCTGCCCGCGTCGGTCTCTGTGCAAGAACTATTGTCGATTCCGGAATACCATTCTTCACTAAAGTCATTACGGCTCCTGAAACCAAACCGTTGCCCCAACAAATACCTGCCAACACCAACATCAATAAAATATTTTTGATCATATTTCCTCCATTCTGTAATTAATTAAAATATTCAGCCAATTCCCGGGCTCCTGCATAGTTAAAAAACCCGCGTAGTACGTCCGTCAGGAATGCGGCATAGCTTTTTGCTTCTTTGGATGAGCCGCCGGTCGGCTGCTGCGGAAGAACAAGAAAATAACCCTTACCGTATTTAACGATATATCCGCAGTTTTCACCTAAACTGATCACTGACGGTCCGGTTTTATACTGGTACACGTTTCTGGAGAAACCATTGGAATAGGCAGGCTTCATTTTAAGATTCTGAATACTCCAGTTATTTAGTGTCAGCTTTTTCACCGTAGACAAGGATGAGCCTGTAAGCAGTTTTTTCTGCACAAGTGCTAATTCTGCTCCAGTGTTCATTGGTAAACCTGTAATCACAAGTAGTCCGCCGTTTTCCACAAACCTGTTGAGCTTGTTCGCGTCAAAAAGCGCGTCAACATGATATTTTTTTTGCATATAGTCCTGGTTCCACGTTGTGTTGACTCCAGGGTAATAGCCGCCCAGTATAACGATGGCGCGGTAATCCGCCGGATTGACCATGCGAAACTCACTGGCTGGAATCATGGCATAACCGGTTAATTTAACACTGCCGAAATACCAGGCAAGTCCATACCCGCCTACAGAATAATTTAATGGAACAAGTAACATTTTACGCTTTTTCACGTTGACCGATTTGTCAACGATGATTTTAAATAATTTCAGATTGTCCCGCCAAACGGCCGGATCCTGAAAATCAGAAACTTTGACTTTTTTACCATCCGGTTCAAAAAAACCTATTCCGTTCATACCGGCACTCAGAGCATATTTCAATCGCTTCTTCTTGATTTTATAAACGTCTTCTTTGGTTCCATACGTGCCAAAGTAACCGTTGACCAGGGCAACGATTTCGGTTTTTGGTGCCATGGTACGATAACTTATCAATGCGCTATAGATTTCCCTTGGTGAATCATAGGCGTCCGTGATGATACCATCAAAGGAATTCAGCATCACCTGATATTCGCCGTAGCATCGGGTTGCTACGTCAGGAAGACCTTCAAACTGGAATACTTTAAGTCCATGGTATTTCTTGTGTATGTAATCGTAGAAAACTTTCTGGGCAGCGGCTGGACTTAAAGTCCGGTTGATCCAGCGCCAGCAGGCAAAGTTTTCATCCATGTTCCAGATGGGCGACATGTCCATGTTCAGACCAGTTTCTTTTTGCAGAAGCCAATTATACTTGCGAATGTTAGGTGTATTAACAGTAGGAAATTCCATATTTGGCCATACAGTCTTTTTATATCCATACCAACCGCCTGTTTCTTCCAGCATTTCTACGCCATACAGGTTCTTCTTGCCGATTTCGTTGATTGTCGGGTCAATGACTTTTTTAAAGAATTCAGAACGTGATTGCGGATTCTGGGCGATATCCGGGAAATCATACTTGTTCCAGTTATATTCGCCATTCGGCCCCCACCATATGTCAAGTATAACTTTTTTTCCATCCTCCTTCAGTTTTTTGTATCGTTCCCTTGTTTTGACGGATACCGGCATGCCAACAGTTTGCTGGGTCAGGATATAGACAACGCCTTTGGCATTAAGAATACGCTGAAAACTATTTTCATTCATGTTTGACAGGTTATTAGCATAAACTACGGCTTTAACCCCGGCTTCACAATGAAACGTTGTAGTTGAAATACATATCAAAAAACAAAAAAGTACAATTTTCAGACAGATGATTTGAATTTTCATAAAATGTTTCTGAATTATTTTTCTTCAGGAAAACCAAACTTTATAGTCTTAATAAGCCCTTTATCCCAGACAAGATTATAAATGGCACGAACGTCATTTGGAGTTTCTTTGGTCATAACGTAATAGCCAAATACATTTTTTTGCACCGGCTTCAGGTTAAAAGTATTGTTGTAAACGTATGAAACCCCCAGATACGCAGGGGCATTCAATTTATCCCATTGAGAACTCAATGCTTCCTGGCGAGTAATCCCGGGAGGAATAAAATCTGCAGAGACGTTGGCGGCCAGGTTTTTGTTGAAAAAAACCGCCAATCCGCGATGCATTCTGCTATTGACTATGGCCACCCAGCCCTCAGATGGTTTGTCGGTATTGTATTTACGGTTATCCTTAAAGTGAATGACCACGGATTTTCCAGCAAGTGGGATAAACATCTGGTCATTGTCCCAGTCGCGCGGACAGGTTGGCATCATCCAATAGAACTGATAAAGACAATTAAATTTTGCATCCGCCCTATCAATTATGTAAGTTTCGTCCATTTCACATAGAGGACTGTGTGCGTAAAGAATGAAATAGCGTATAATGTCTCCTTTAAATTTTCCACCAAGCATCCAGTTCCGGTCTTTCATCATTTTAGTGAAATTTATATTTATGTTTGCAGTCCTGCAGGCAACGATCATACGGACAGGTCCATTGATGAGCAATTCCGGGTTTTTCCATGGGATATTCAACGCAAGGTCTCTTACCAATCCGTTATTGCCCAAAAACCAGTCATAGGAGCTGTTTATATTAATTAAATCCACGTTTTTAAATTGCAAACTGGTAATGGACGCTTTAGCCCAGCCATTGAATGGTAGGGTTCCATTCGGATTTTTTTCAGTGCCATCCCCTCGTATGCCAACCTTTATTATGGAATTGGATAGCAGGGCATTATATGGTTCATTGTAGCTGAAGTTGGTCTTCTCAAATTTCAGGTCTGTCGGGTAAGACTCTCTTGGTACAAGGCCTTTGCTGAAATAAAAAGTCAACGTTTGTTTTTCCCCGGACTTAAGACTTACCTCGAAAACAATCTCGTCATTCTTGTTCATAACGCCGCTGCCATTTGCAAGAAACAACCCAGCATTGTCTTTTTCGTCTACCTGCACGGGTTTTTCCCTGCCCGCGGAATCTATCAGTCGTAACGACAGGATTGAAATTTTCTCATTGGTAAGACCTGCCTTGTCCATAAACTCCTTGCCGGTCATAACTACAGGTACGTTGGTCAGCACCGTGGTAGATGGATTTTGCACTGTAAAGCTCAGGCGATATTCCCAATTTTTATTCCACCATCCGGCTTTTGTTTTTTTTGCCGGGAGCACCCGGCATACCAGACAAATACAACCAATAATCATAAGCCATTTAATTCTTTTCATGAAATCCCCCTGATAAAAATTCATTATCTGGAATTCGCCATATCAAACTTGATGAACGCCTTTTCATAATTCCTACGGTTAATTTATTAAAAAAACCAGAGAGGTGTTACCGATCTTTCTCAACTTCTGCAACAAAATTTACTAAGTTATCACTTATTATATTAATAACTGCGCAATACCCATACTGCACCCCGCTTTTTCTGAAAATTTGAAATTTACCGGAAAACACCAAAAGAGAAAGGCGGATCTGTTAAATTTGGATGGGGCTCACCACTAGTATTACCGTTATTCAGCTGTTTAGCTAATGCCAATCCATCAGGATAATATTGTACATGCCCATCAACATATAGAATATTAACACCTGGTTCCAGTTCACTTTGAACAAAGGAATAAGGAGAATTGCCGCTACCATTCCATGTAGCCAGTAGAGACCACCTAAAATAAATACTACTGGTATCACCAAGTAACCATGTTTCACTTGGATTTGCTATCAAATCAACTAAACAAGAGTTTGGAGTAATTCCCCCGGGCCAACCACCAAGTGCAGGATTCCAAGACCCATTAACAAGAGCCCCACCCGTAGGATAAGCGTAAGAACCGTACCAACCTTCTGCATATTGTCCCGGACTCATGGTGTTTTTAAAATTTTGAATGCTTGTAGGATTCCATAACGGACTATTAAAGTTATATACCCATTGGTGACCGCTTATCCCCCCTGTTACATATTGTACTGGCGCTGCTAAGATTGCACCGGGGTAATATGTTGGCCAAAAACCAGGAGCCCAATTTTTGCTCAGAAGCTGTTGCCAAAAAGGAGAATTTCCTCCAGCAATAAATGAAGGTGGAAAATAGTCATTGAAATCCTGCTCATAAATAGCAAACGCAAGACCAATTTGGTGAAGATTACTAATATCTGTTGCTTCTTCTGCTTTCTCTCTTGCTTTGGCCAACGCTGGTAGTAACATTGCTGCAAGAATCGCGATGATGGCTATTACCACCAGGAGCTCTATTAATGTAAAACCGATTTTTGTTTCTTCTTTCCGCCATAAGGACTGGCGGATGCTTCGTTTCACTTCTGTCCACCATAAGGATTGGCGGATGCTTCGTTTTCCACCACACTTCTTGTTGGACTGTCGCACTTCGCACATTTTTTGTTCCTCCTTTTTTAAAAACTATAAAGCCTATTATTACATTATTCCTTCGTACAGGAATTACGGAAAACAATTTTTGGTCCTATAATTATTTCTTTCTCCTCTTTGCTTTCAATACATTCATATGTTTTTTCTATCATCACCTCCTCTTGCAAAGAAATGGATGTCATATTATAAGCACTTGCCCATGGTGAATTATGAAAACCAATAATTGCCACATCCTGCGGTATTTTTAATCCCATCTCTTTAATGGCTTTAATAATCGGAATTGCCAGGGAATCTCCAAATGAAATAATCCCGTCAGGCTTTTCTTTTTTAAAGATTTCTATTTGTTCTGAAATCGGATTTTTAAAATAATCAATATAGATAAACATTGTGGTTGTGTCTTCCTCAAAAGCTTTTTTACACCCCTGGAAAAATAAGTCTGATGTCCATCCTGATTGAATTTGAAAAGATAAAATCATAATTCTTTTCTTTCCTGTTTTTATTAGTTGTTTTGCTGCCATGTATCCCGCCATTTTATAATCGTATAAAACATAAGATGCCTTATATTTTTTGGGTCCTTCAAATCTGTTAATGAATATAAGTTTTGTTTCTACAGGAAGATTGTCAATAATGAAAAAAGGTAATATTGAGTATCCATCTATTATCAGGGATTTTGGCGCATCCTGGAAAAAAAGGGAAAGGTTTTCTTTTAAAGTCAGTTGCTGGGATATGTCAAAAATCGTAGTTAAATACCCTTTATTTTGAAAGAATGAAGGAAGCATGTGAGAAAAAGGTGCGTGCAGCATTTTTTCAGTATCTATAATTGCACCTATTGTTTTTGTTGAAATTTTTATTTTTGGCTTAAGGACATAAGTACCGTTTCCATGAGACCGCTGGACAACTTTTCTTGCTTCCAAAGTTGCTATTGCCTTATTTACTGTCATGTGGGAAATATTATACTTTTTGGCAATATATCTTTCTGAAGGAAGTTTTGTATCAGTAGGATAATTTCCTTTTTTAATTTCCTGTTCAAGAAAATCTGCAATCCTCTGAAATTTTGTTATGGTTTCAAATTTTTCCATTTAAACCCCTTGAAGTATCAAGTGTATTAGTGTATTATACATATATATTATTACCATAATAATTTATTTGTCAAATTTATTTTTTTGTCAATCGTAGAAATATTTTCAGACCTTTTCCCCTACGTTCTTAAAAGCCTTAAATAATCTTTTTGAGTTTCTATTACCCGTTCCGCAATAAACTTTTTAAAATTTTTGTCGTCCGTGTGTGCTTTCTCTAATGCGTTGATATAATCCCTACGTAGAATAGGCGGAATTATCGCTAAACAATAGTCTTTCTGTAAAAGGATCAGGTTCATTAACAATCTTGCAACCCTGCCGTTGCCGTCTATAAAGGGATGAATAAAGATAAGGTTTTTATGAGCGATAGCTGAATACTCTACAGGGTGGTTTTTCTTTGCTGCATCTATTATCCCGGATATAAATTCTTTCATAAGGTCTGGCACTTTATCTGGACTTGGCAAGGTGTATTTTGAGCCGGAGATAAAAATTTTATTCCGTCTGTATCTGCCTGCCTCTGTTTCGTTAATTCTATGGTAAAAGAATTTATGTAGCGTTTTAATAACATCTTCCGTAAAATCCCCGGAGGTTATTAACGTATACATATAATCATATGCTTCGGCGTGTCCCATTGCCTCGTAGTAATCCTTAATCGGTTTTCCGCCTATGGTTATCCCGTCCTCTAAAACTATCTTTGTCTCCGTTTCCGTAAGGGAATTTCCCTCTAATGCGTTGGAGGTATAAGTCAAGTCTACCCGAAAATATTCCCTTAACTGCTTGAGCGTATCCGGAGGCAAAGGCTTAAAAGAGTTGATTTCCTTCTGGAGCGTGTCTACCTCAGTCAAAATATTTTTCATTTTCGTTCCTTCATTTGCCAATATTATATATTATTAAGTATAATTATAGCATATTTTTTGGGAGGAGACATTAAGATGAAACTAAAGGCTGAGATATATTCTGCAATTGAAGAAGCAGAAAAACAGTTAAAAAAATATCCTGAGAGAAGAATGGATATAGCCGAGGAATATGTTATGAAAGGATTACCCCGGCCATATCCTGTGCTCTTTTTAAATCGTAATGCCGACCCGCAGGCAGGAGAAATTTTGCAAAGAGTTGCTCCTGTGGTACTTTCCCCTGAAGAAAGATTACTGGAAAAAATAAAAGGAATTACTGCACCATTGAAGCTTCTTAATCCCATCAGTCCAACCATTTCATTAGGGAAAGGTACAGGGTCTCTTCCTGCATCTTTTGGCATATTTCTTGACCCTGAATTAGGTTGGACACCAAGAGGATATAAAAATCTTGACCAGCTTATTTCTGAAGGAATTCCTGATTTTGAAAAAAGTGGTATTATCCCTGAGATGAGGGAAGACATTGATGCTATACTTGAACTTACTCCTGAATGGATTAAGATTGGCTTTCCTGATATGCAAGGGCCTTTTAACATAGCTCATATGTGTTTGGGTGATGAAGCCTTTCTTTCCCCCATGACAGAACCAGAAAAATTTCATAAATTTATGAGTATAATTACAGATTTTTTTATTGGTATGCATAAAAATTTAAAAAAATGGATAGGTGAGAAAAGATATTCAGGATTTCCTAATGCCATACATAGAATAGCAGAATGTTCCACTAATATGATTTCAACTGAAACATATAAGGAATTTGTTCTTTCTTATGATATGAAACTCACAAACTATTATGGTGAAGTGGCAATTCATCCTTGTAGTGGTCCTCATGTTTTTTATGAAACAATAAGAAATCTTCCAAATGTTGTTTGTAGCGAGGCAGGTTATATAGAAAGAACTACAGCCGGTTCTATTTCTGTAGATAATGCCCTTACTGAGATTGGAAACAGACCAATTATATTGGCTATCGGGCAGGAATTACCAAAAGGCAGTGAGGAAGAGTTTATAAGAAGGGACATTGACAGGGCAAGGGAAAATCCACGGCTTCTTTTTGCTTATACTGGTATGTACTGGAAAAAAAAGGATGAAGAGATGATAAGACAGATGCATCTGAGATTAGACGATTACTGGAATAAAAACATATCAGTCAGGGAATAGACATATCAGCGGATTGTGCCATTAATATCACAGGTTTTTGCCGTGTGGATATCTTTTTCAATTTGTTCTTTTAAAGACTCTTGGGACGGAAACGTTTTTTCCTGTCGTATTTTTTTTATCAGGTAGACCTTTAACTTTTTGCCATAAACGTTTTTTAAAAAATCAAACAAGTGAACCTCAAATCTTTCCTGATTCAGGGAAACTGTTGGTGATGAACCATAATATGCAATACCTCTTAATAATCTGTTCCCGTACTTTATAACTGCAACATATACTCCGGGGTATATATGGACGTCATTCGTAAATTCAAGATTCGCGGTGGGTGTCCCCAATTTTTTAGCGAGGTTTATACCTTTTACCACTCTGCCGGTAACTGAAAAATATCTTCCTGTCATTTCGTAAACCGTGTGGACAGAACCTTGTTTTACAAGAGAGCGGATCCTGCTGCTGCTTACAGGCTGGGTATTCATAATTACAGGAGATACAATTGAAATAGAAACATTGTTTTTTTCTCCCCAGGACAATAAAAATTTTTCATCGCCTTTTCTGTATAAACCAAACTTAAAATTTTTCCCGACCACTATGTGAGATACCTTGTAAAATTTTTTTAAACGTTCAAGAAATTTATCCGGCTCCCATAATTTTATTTTTTCAAAATCTGACCATATACAGAGTTTAATTCCTGCGTTTTTAAAAAAATTAATCCTTTCTTCCCATGGATATAAATAAAAATTACAGGGAAAATCTTTAAACGTAAAAACAGCAGGAATAATCTTTTTATCTTTTGCCGTATCCATAATCGTCCGGATTACCTTTTGGTGACCTATATGAAGCCCATCAAATTTTCCTATGCCAATTACTACGTCTTTAGAAACCGGCTTCCTGACTTTGTTATGAAAATAAATAGTTTGCATAGTTATGAAGTTAGTAAGATATTAAGTTCAGTATTTATTGAGTTTGTAAAATACCTGAGTGTATACTCTTAAATAGTACGCCAAATTCTTTTTCATCAAGACTTGTTTTCATGTTTTTAAACGCTCTCTGGCAGTTTTTTACCGCTTCCTTTGAAATATGGTCTATTTCTTTTTCTTTCATTCCAATCTCTTTTCCTGTAGAGGGAAGTCCGATTTTTTTAAGTAAATTTAAAAGCGACTCAGGGGTAAAGAATTTTCCCATTTCTTTCATTTCTTTCTCATATCCATGTTTTTCAAGGTATTTAAGAGCGTAAGGAAGACATAAGGCATTTGCTGTTCCATGATGAAGATTATAATTTATTGTGAGGGAATATGCCATACCGTGTACAAGGATTGTTCCTGTATGATTGATTGCGAACCCGGCAAGAAGTGAGCCTAACAAGACTTTTGTTTTTGCCTCCACCCTCCCCTTTTCTTTTACAGCAGATGGTAAAAATTCAATTATAAGTTTCATACTTTCATTGCAAAATATTTTTGTCAGGTTTGTTGCTCTTAGAGACAGATAACTTTCAATGGAATGGCACAAAGCATCCATACCTGTTCCTGCAACAAGTTTTTCAGAAAGGGTTAAAAGGAGCAAGGGGTCTAACAGGGCAACCTTTGGTATTATTTTTTCAGAGGATATTGTTTTTTTTGTTTTTTCATTTCTGTCTATGATAACAGCGTATCTTGTAACTTCGCTTCCGGTTCCGCACGTAGTGGGAACTGCAAATACGGGAAGCGGTTCATTGTTAATTTCAGATTCTCCATAAAAATCTTTAATATTTTGGCTGTTTGTTGAAAGAATAGCGATTGCCTTCCCGACATCCATTGCGCTGCCTCCGCCTAAAGCAAGTATTACATCCACGTTTTCTTTTTTTGCTGCTTCTGCACCTTTTTCACAGTCTGATGTCGCAGGTTCAGGGGAAACATCTGAAAAAACAGAATATTTGACGTTGGCTTTTTCAAGAATGTTTTTTGTTTTCTGCATTAATCCGGATTCAAATATAAAATTTTTTCCTGAAACAATAAGAACCTTTTTCCCGTATGATGAGATAATCGGAAGGTTTTCTTCAAGACATTTTTCCTGAAAAAAAACTTTTGTTGGCATATAAAATCTAATCTTTTCCATATCTTTTTATCTTATCAACTTATGCGAAGGTTTCCAAAAACTTATTTTTCTATTTCCGAAAGAAGTTTCACTGCTTGGTCAATAAACATTTTTTTAAGTTCTTTTATATCAAGAGGTTTTAGAAGATTTAATTTTAAATCTTCTATTTTATCAGGAATATTTCTGACCTGCTCAAATGCTATTGCAAGATAATATTTATCAAGGTCAGGGTCTTTTATAAATGCTTTTTCTATTAGTTGCTCCAGTGTAAAATATCCTTTTTTTACTAAAAAATATATATCTATAAAGTCTCTTTCTTCTGCTCGTACGAAGAGAGCAAGTAATTTACCAATTGCCATATCTATTAAACTGTCAACTTTAAAATTTTGTGACTTTTCAACGGGTTTTTCAATCTTATATGGAGAATCAAGAGAAATGTGGATTTTCGTTGTTTCTTTTTGTGTTTTAGCGATTAATTCAACAAAACTTTTAAAATTTCTTATAGTGTCTATTTGAATATTCTGTTTTTTAAGAGCATTTTCCAATTTTTTTGATACAATTTGAATCATGTCTTCTGTTGAAGTAAAAAAATCCACATCTTCAGAAATTCTGTGATGAAGATAATAAAATGCTAAAGCAGAACCACCTGTAAAATAAAATTCTTTTGCTTCTTCTAATTTTTTAAAGGTATTAATGATTTTTTGTTGCAATTCCGTCAATGGTTCCTTTTTCTTTCCATTCAAAATAATTCTCCCATAGTTTTTTTACAGGTTGAGGCAAATAAAAGTCCGGTAAAAATTTTTTAATATCTGCAATATGAAGTTCTTTAATATCTTCCAACCGTCCATTTAAAAGAACCTGTCTTATCCACCATTTCTTATTTTGTTCATCATTTAGATTGATTTTATTTATATCTGCGAACCATACAATATGTTTTTTTTCTTTAAGTTTTCCCATAATATAAAGTTAAATGCTCTGTAAATATTTAGAAGTTAAATTATCAGTAAAACTTTAGCACATCTCTTTGTAAATTACCAAAATTAAACTACAAGTGCACCTGTTGTGTTTCCATTCCTTTTTAAATATTGAGTAGAACATATAATATTTTAGTTGGACCAGCAGGGTTCATCAGCATTCTTTTTAAGCATCCTTAAGTCCCCTGTATAAATATCCACTATCCATAAAGAATCCCTGTAATTTTTATTTCTCCTGGTAAAAACGATGTGTCTGCTGTCAGGTGCCCAGGAAGGGCTTTCTGACCATGAAAATGAATTTGTAAGGGATTTTATGTAGCCTGTTTTAAAATCATAAATCTGGATAGCCATTCCATCTGATGTTCCTATAACATAAGCCAGGTAATTACCATTCGGTGACCATGAGGGGGATGTCAGATAGTATCCATGAACCGGAAGCTGTTTCAATCCAAATCCATATGTATCAAGCATCCATAATTTTGTTGCACCCTGTCTGTTTAAAACAAAAATTATTCTTTTGCCATTAGGCGATACAGCCGGTGAAGCAACAACAGCAGATGAAAAATCTGTAATTCTTCTTATTATTTTACCGTTAAATCCAACTATATAGATTTCTGAATTACCGGTTTTACTGAGAACAACAGCCATTTTTTTATCATGATGGAATACAGAAGGCTCGGCATTAATGCCTGGTTGGGCGAGAACTGTTTTGGTTCTATCTGTTATCAGGTTCATTGTTTCAAGAAATGGAAAACCCGTTCTGTAAGAAAGATAGATTATTTTGTTATCAGGCATCCAGCGGGGAAAATTTACAAGAAAATCAGGAGCAAAAACTGTTCTGTCATTTCTCCCGTCATAGTCACAAACATGGATTGTATTTTTACCTGAATTTTTGGAGATATAAACGATTTTTGTTTGCGCTATACCGGGAAAGCCCGTAAGGTGCTCAACAATGGCATCGCTTACGATATGAGCCATTCGCACAGGATTACTGATAACAGGGGTAAACGTAAGTTGAGTAATGTATTTTGACTCAGCAGTATTATAAATCTGTACGTTTATATCCTGTCCGATTTTTCCTGCTATTAAAATTTGAACGTTTTCCGGCAGTTTTTTGAAAATATTTTCATAATTAACACTCAATCTAGTTTCTGCACTTATGACATTAAATGCGTCTGAATAGCTCAGGTCCTGTTTTAAAACAGAGGTGAAAACATTTGAGTATTTATTGTACCCCTGGATAATTATTTCTGTTGACATTTTTTCAGCAGGATTTCCGGTAATCTGAAGAAAAACCCGTGAATAAGCAATAGAAACAAAATTTATTAGACAAAAGAATAAAAATATTGTTGTTTTTCTCATTTTATACCCCCTTCTGTAAAGGTAATCGTAATATCCACGTATCTTGCATTCAAATTTTCAGGAAATGGAGGAAATTTATTGACAGATTTTATAGCATTGATAGAACTATCATCAAATCTTTGGCTCCCGGAACCTGTTTCAAGAATTATATCAGAAAATGTTCCATCATTCCATAATCTGAAAGAAACCACAGCCGGATTTGAATAAATGTTCCCATGTGGAATTTGCCAATGTTGCTGGATGATATTTTTAATCTGTGTAAAGTATCCGGCAGGTATTTGCTGCCCAAAAGGTGTTACAGGCAGGACTTTCTTTGATGATTTAATGGATTTTATTTTTGGAGAATAATTATTGGCGGTTGAAGATGGCCTGTTTTGTGTTTTAAAAGATTTTGCAATGTTTGCCAATCTTCTTTCAAGACTCTTCATATAATTTTCTGATGAGAACGTTTTTTCCCTGTTTTGAGGGAGTAATGTTTTATTAGTTCTTCTTATCCCGGGAATTTGTTCTAAATGTACGGGGCTGCTTTTTGTTATTGATGGCACAGCCTGTTTTATTGAAACAATCTGATTTACCGGTGATGGCATACTTACAAGATTAACGACGTATATGTTTTTCATCAGGATGGAATGAGAAAATGATACTGTTATTACTAATATTAATAATGCGGCATGACTTAAAAAAGAAATTGTTAATGCCTTATTCATTGTTTTTGTTTATTTCGGTTGCAAGACCCACTTTTTTTATATGTGAACTTTTTACTATATCAAGAACATTGATAAGGTCCTGGTAGGAAATATTTTTTTCCCCTTTTATTACCACCCCGCTATTAGGATTGGTTTTTGCCTCTTTTTCAAGCGCATTTTTAAGTTCAGATAGATTAACAGACTTATTTCCAATAAACACTTCATTGTTTTTTGTAATTGTCAGGATAATACTTTTTTCAAGAGCCATCTTATTAGGGCCGGATTTGGGGAGTTTTACAGAAAAACCCTGTTCAATAAAAGGGGATATCATAAGAAGAATAACAACAAGTGTGAGCGCAATATCAACAAGATTTGTAATATTTATTTTTAAAAATGCATTATCATTGTTTTCAGACTGATTAAAAAATCTCTGATTGTTCATTTCAGAAAGAGGTAAAAAGATTCTAATATATCATCCCCCTCTTTTTGCAATATTCTTAGTTTTTCATTGAATAAATTATGTCCTGCTGCTGCGGGAATTGCTACAACAAGACCTGCAACTGTGGAGATAAGAGCCTCTCCAACTCCTGAGGCAACAACAGACATTGATGCAGAGCCTGTCATACCAATGCTATGAAAAGAAAGAAGAAGTCCCCATACAGTTCCGAGAAGCCCTAAGAATGGAGAAATAGCAGCTGTTAACATTAAAAAAGCCATTCCTTTTTCAAAGGTATAAAATTCCTCCCTGCTTGTTCTTTTTAATAGATTTGATATTTTTTCAGGGCTTGGATTGATGTTTTGTTTTTCTTTTAAACTTTTGGAGAGAATTTTTCCCCATACTGAATATTTTGTATTGGTGATTCTTCCATTATAATAGTTTTTCAAAAAAGTCCTGTTATCTTTTTCAGTTTTTTTATAAAGAAGATGTTTTTCTATTATTATTGCCCATGAATATATGGATAAAACCAAAAGAATAATTAAATCCAATTTACCAAGCCAGTCAGAATGCCGCCAGGTTTCAACAAGTATATTTGTCATTTTTTTTAATCTCTTTTCAATTTCATAAATATTCACTAAAACAGCGTTTCCGCCTCAAAGACAATCCAAACTTATTTCAAACACCGTTCACTGAGTATTTACCTAATTGTATTATTATAACATATCACTACTCTCCCATAAAAATTTCACAAATCAAAACAGCGTTAAATTATAACAAGGGTCCCGTAATTTTCCAACCTTGTCGTTAAGAGCAAATCTAATTGTCGTTAATCAGTGTACCGGTTAGCCTGTTGATAGGCTACTTCTTGTTCAAATTTATATCTTGGCATCATATTTAGTAATTGATTAAAAATTGTGTTAATATATTTCATGCTGGCCTCTTTTAAGGTTATTTTTTGGATAAATAAATTTTACCTTTTAGGATGTCAGCTTATCAAATTTAATCTTAAATTTTTATTGGACAGTAGTGAATGTAAATATCAAAAATAAGGAAAACAACCTATTTTAAAGAGAACCGTCCAAAGTGCTAACATAATAATGTGAAAAAAGGAGGCATAAGAAGATGGATGAGAAATTGTTGAACGAAATGACGCAGGACGAGATAAAGAAAGCTGTAAAAGAAAAATACTCAATTGTGGCAAAAAACCCTTGTGCTGTTTTTAATTTCCCTGTAGGAAAGGAATTCGCTTTAAAGGTGGGCTATCCCGGAGAAATACTTGATAATCTTCCCCATGCCATGTATGAATCATTCACAGGCGCCAATAATCCGCAGTCTTTTGTGGAATTAAAAGACGGAGAGACGGTTTTGGATTTAGGCTGCGGCGCAGGATTAGACCTTTATTTTTATGCAAAATCAGTTGGAGAAAAAGGTAAGGTCTATGGCGTGGACATTTCTGAAGAAATGGTCAGTAAAGCTGCAAATAATATGAAAACCGCAGGGATTGATAATGTCATAGTTAAATCCGGACATTCTGATAACGTTCCTTTCCATGACAATTTCTTTGACGTAGTCGCTTCAAACGGGATTTACAATCTTTCGCCGGATAAAGAAAAAGTCATGCGTGAAGTTTTCAGAGTGTTGAAACCCGGAGGAAGAACGGTTTTTTGTGAGATAGTTCTGAAAGAACAACTGCCTGAAAATGTAAGAAAGAGCATAGCTGACTGGTTCAGATGTATCGGTGGTGCTTTGCCTGAAAGCGATTTTTTAACACTTATGGAAAAGGCAGGATTTAAGAACATTGAGGTCATATCAAAAATCAGGAATGCCCGCACCGGACATAATCTGGCAGTCTGTGCGAATATTCGTGCGTATAAGATGTAAAGAAAATATGAAATATATAAACCGTGCTATAAACATAGGAGGAGAACCAAAATGGGTTTAACTCATGTAACAGTAAGTTTAAAGACTGACCATAAAACAAAAGAAAAATACCAGGCAGATTTTTTAGTTGATACCGGCACCACTGATTGTTTAGCTCCTGCCTCAAAGTTAAAAAAAGCAGGTATAACTCCGGTTGGAAAGATGGTTTACGAGCTTGCCAATGGGGGAAAAATTGAGTATACATTTGGCCTGGTAGTAATTGAATTCATGGGGGAAATCACTGCCGGCAGGGTTATATTTGGTCCCGAAGACACAGAACCTCTGTTGGGAGTAACAGCCTTGGAATCGGTTGGTATTTTAGTTGATCCTGTCAAACAAACCATAAAACGAATGCCGGCAATTCCCTTAAAGTAACCGACCGTGAATATTTTTTCCGGTACCTGACTTATAATCCTGTAATCCTCAGTAAACAATTTTGGCAATAGTTCAGCACTTTTACTTTTTTTAAAAATTTGATTTGACAGAAAAAAACATGTATGCTTAAATACTTCTAAAGTCATACTATTATAAAGTAATTTTAATCTAACTATTGCTAACCAACTGTTTAACAGGTATAATTTTAATATACAATATCTTTACGAGGAGGTGAGAAAAGATGAATAGAAGAAAAAATGGTTTTACACTTATAGAGCTCCTGGTGGTAATTGCCATCATAGCGATTCTTGCAGCAATGTTGCTACCTGCTCTGGCAAAAGCAAGAGAAAAAGCAAGACAGGCAGTGGATATGAATAACTTAAAACAATGGGGAATAGCCACTCAGATGTATTTAAATGATTATAATGACCATATGCCCCCTTCCAATAATTTACTAAATCTTAATTGCTGGTATACTGCTTTATATAATTATGTGTCTGGAACCCCATATACATTTACTGACCCTAACGCATGGAACTGGCCGCAAAATGTTCTGGCTTTTAAATTACACTACTGTCCGCAGGTAAATCCTAATGGCACAGGACCAGATTGGTATTATACTCCTTACGCTTCCAATAATTGGATGTCGAACGAAATAATAGAACAGGTTCCACATCCATCCGAAGCCATATGGATGTTGGATGGTTACAATCCCCATGGTTGGGGTCCTTATTCTGGAACTGACTATCCAGATACCGGAGCATTACTCCCATCATTTAGTTTTTTTGGAGGAACCGATTACCTTTATGCGGATGGACATGTAGCATGGAGTAAGGAACCTTTAGCACACTGGGACCTTATGGTAGAAGCAGTAGGCTGGCACTGGTAATAATTTAACAGATTTTCTCCAAACAATGGGGTAGACTTAATAAGATAGAGGATATATGGGAAACAAATTGAGTGTGAATATAATAGGGAAATTATTTTTAGGAATTCTTGTTTTGTTTATTCTATCTGCACGGACGTATAGTGCACAGAACAGGTCAAGAATTGTGACAAAAAATGATGGAGATTTTGGAGTATTAAACGGGAAAGGGAACGAAGTGTTGACAGGTGTTTGGTATTATGACGGGTGGGGTAAACAAACCCGTACAGTCACTAATCCGAAATGGGAAGTGTCCGGAGGGAATCTGGTTTATACGTGCAGAGGGGTATGGCAAAAAACCAGCCTGACGGATTTTCCTATCAAGTATTCCCTTAAAGAAGTGTTGTCTGATAATAATACTTCTTTCAATATCTTCTGGAAATTTGAATCTGAGGGAAATGGTTCAGCGGGTTTTTTCATGCCACTGTGGTCATTACCATTTAACAAATATGATAATAGTCCGGTTTTTGTATGGGTAAAAGGAAGAAAGCAAAAAATTGTGCTGATTTCCGGGAATAAATCGTATAAACAAATGGGACCGGTTTTCAACAAAACGAAATTTGTCCTTTTCACTGGAGAAAAAATCACTCTTAAAGTTCATGGTATGAAAGCATGCTGGCAACGAGCTGATGGAAGTAATTTTCGCATTTTTTTAAGCTTTACCAGAAATTGGATAGATGGAAAGAAAGTTGATTGTGGGTTTAAACTGACTATTTCACCTGCTGGAAGTAAATAATCACTTTTTACATGGATGGTTTTATATAACTATTACAGAAAATACTTAGTGAACGATGTTTGAAATAAGTTTGGATTGTCTTTGAGGCTTTGTTTGAAAGAATGTTTTTACAAAGAAGAGAAGAGCAATCCAGAACTTATTCCCTACTTCAGCTCAGTCCATTATTAACACTGTTTAGTGAATATTTACCTATTACAAGGGGGATATATGCGGAATAAATTGAGCGTGAATGGATTACGTAAAGTATTGTTAGTAATTCTTATTTTATCTGTTATATATGTTCAATATGGTCTTGCCGGAACAGAAAATTTTGCCAGAGCTGAAAATTTACTGAAAAATTCATCTTTTCTGAAATCTACTAATCCGGGTTTTCCTGATTACTGGGCTGGCCAATCAGGGTGGAGACCAAAAGCTCATCAATTAGTGGGCAGTGGTTTTATTTCAGGCACAAAAAGTATGGAAATATCCAATCTTGATGGACATTCTACAAGTTTTTTCAGCAGTAATTATGGATGGTCTCCCGGGGCGCCAGGAACAGTTTATACCTTTGCAGTCTATTTGAAATCCAACCCTGCAGGACTTTCCGCTCTTATAGGCAGTGATAGCCTAAAAACAAAAAAAGTTATGGTTACCTCCAAATGGAAAAGGTATATTATTTCTGCTCCATTGAAATCTGTTGGTGGATATGCTGGTAATTTTTTGATTATAACAATTACCCTTCCAAACGGTCAAAAAACAGGTTCTCTTTTTATTAATTACCCTGTGCTTGTCAGAGGAAAAGAAGCAGCATTACCAGATTCCCCGCTTATTCATAAAACACAAAGTTCCAGTGTGGTAAAGACAGAGAACAAAGAAACAATTCTGAAAAATCTTAAAAAATATCTGATTGGCCAGTGGGATACTGGAAAAACAGATGGAAAAGATAAAAATGGAAATGTAATTATTAAGGATGAAAGTAATAACGGAAATAATGGAGTGGTTTTTGGAACTCCTTCATGGATATACACTAAATATGGGTCAACACTATACTTTAACGGCAAAACTTATATCTCTATACCATATTCCTCAAGTCTTGATGGAAAAAAAGATGCTTTAAGTTTTGAACTTGTTCTTAAGCCGAATTCAGGTAAAACAATGAATATTTTTGAAAAAGGTATGCAGTGGGGTGGTTATGCCCTACGGATTAATTATGGTCATTTTGTTCCAATTATCTCTTCCTGGAAGTTTGCCTCTGGGCCAACTGTCATGCCAATTGCACAAGATATTGTTGTGACCTTCAAAAAACCTATAGTTGAGTTTTATCTTAATGGCAAACTTACCGATAAAAGCACAATAGACTATAGCATTGACCCTCAAGCAGGTCAGATGCATATCATGATTGGAGGTTTTGACCTCTGGAATAAAAAAGAAGGGTATCATCCTGTCCCGGGTTTTAAGGGTTGGATTAAGCTGATAAGGATTTATGATGCGGCTTTAACACCTGAAGAAGTTATGTTTCTGCATGAACGCCTGCTTGTAATTAAATAGAAATTTTAATTATTAACCATAGGAGATGATATGAAAAATATAAAATTTTTTGTTTTCATAAGGTTGTGGTTATTGTGTCTTGGCTTATCAGTAATAGCAACAAGTTCTTTATGTTTGGCCGCAGAAAACACTGGTTTTCTGCCAAAAGCCAAAATAGGTTTTCTTATCGGACCACCTCCCAAAATGGATGGTACTTTGAATTCCCCTGCATGGAAACATGCAACAGTAATAACAAATTTTGTCCTTTCCAAGACTGGAAAAACTGAATTAGCAAAGAATCAAACAAAAGTATACCTATTAAGGAGTAATAAAGTAATTTACATCGGAGCAAAATGTTTTGATAGCAATATGAAAAATATTTCATCAGGCGGATGGTTTGAAATTTTCATAGCTGATACACACTTATATACATATTATCATTTTTGGATACATCCTGATGGTAGTACAGGACAGGATGGAACCCCGGGAATTTTTCTTACAAAGGCTCCACATTGGCAGGGGAAAACCTCTATTCATAAATACTTCTGGGCCGCTGAGATGGCAATTCCATTTTACAATTTTTCCTCAGATGCCAAATTCCTTGATACAAACACATGGCGGTTTAATGTATGCAGAGAAAAATTTTCAGCGCCGGCAGAGAACAGTCAATGGTCTAATACAGGTGGCTATTTTCATGTTCCTGAAAAATTCGGATTTTTATCCGGTATGAAAGGGGTTGATTTCACTCAGCCGGCAGAAACATCATTAGAAACAGCAACTTCCAGCTGGCATTCTGAACCTATGGCAGGATACCACTTTCCGAATTATATGATTCTTAATAGAAATTATTACACAAGGGAAAAACAGGCATCTCTGGAAATACATCTTAGCAATTCCACTCTAAAGAAAATCAAAGGAAAATTTAATCTTGATATAGTTATAAAGAATTACCAGGACAGGGTAATTTTTAAACACAGGAAATATTATCAGCCTGCCAAATTTTTATTTGAGAACTTCAAAATTACAAACATGTATATTGGAAATTATAATGTTAGTGCATCCCTGGAATCAAACGGGAACAGGATTGCATATTTCAGTGAGTCATTGAAAAAATTACCATTTCATCCTGGAGAGGTAAAAATTAACCGCTTTACAAGAATGCTTTTGGTGAATAATAAACCTTTCATACCTCTTATATGTGAAGTAGAAATGTGGGGCAATAAATTTGCAGGTTCAAACGTTCCTGCCAATAGTATTGAAATTGCGGCTAAGAAATCCGGATTTAATACATTTTGTCCATGGGGGGCATACTCAAAAAGCGCTATTGATACATTTAATAAATATGGACTAAAGGTCATTCTTACCCCTCAGTTAAGTCCATTATGGGCGGGTCAAACAGGACAGAAACTGACCAATACTATGATTAAAAATTTTAAAGAATACAAGGATTCCCCCAATCTTTTGGCATGGGATACTGCCGATGAAGGAAATCTTGGAGGGACAACACAACAATTCAAACAACGGTTTAAGATTCTTAAGGAAATAGACCCGTATCATCCTATTTTTCAAAACTATGCGGGTTGGGAAGTTGGTTATGGCGGACCAGGCGGACTGAACAGTTCGGATATATATTGTGCTGATTATGGTGGAGGTGGATTGATAGATGCGGTTAATGTTGATGCAATTCCCCGTGGTGTGCCTGCTCTTTCTCTTGCAAGCTGGATATCCCCTCCGGAAGCAGTCTGTTATCCGACTCCTTCTGAAACTATAGAGTGGGCTTACAATGTCATAATACACGGTGCAGCAGGAGGTTTCTGGTGGGGTGCGCATAATGGAAGACCACCTATCCCAGGGTTGTGGAAAGCCGTAATGCAGCTGCGAAAAGAATTTGATTATCTTGCGCCAATTTTGGATACAATACCTCCGGCTATTCATATTGAATGTAATAATTCATTTATCAATTTTACAGTCAGAAAATATAAAGGGAACTACTATTTAATTACAGTGAATACTTCGGTAAAACCGCAGAAGGCAATTTTCAGACTGGATAATTCCAAAATTTCATCAAATGGAACATCAAAAATACTTTTCAGCAAAAAAAATATAATATATACTAAACATCTTCTTGATATACCTTACAATGGACTTCAACGGAAAGTTCTTAAGATTGCAGGATTATAAAATATTTAAAAATATTAAGTTAACACGAACATGGATAAAGACAGATTAAAAATAAGGGTTCTTTCCAAAACCGAACAGATAGTGGAATATTTACGGAAACAGATTCTCATCGGTGAATTAAAACCGGATAATCAGGTAATGTCAGAAACTAAATTAGCTAAATTATTTGGAATAGGTACAATCACAGTCAGAAGAGCATTTTCAGAATTAGAAGCAGAAGGGCTGATATACAGGATACAGGGAAAAGGAACATTTGTTCACAGTCCAGCGATGGATAAAACAGGTCGTCTTGGTGTAATTGTATATCACTGCGATAATCCTTATTATGCGAAAATCATTCGTTCAATAGAAAATTACGCAAATACTGAGGGATATAACATTATCCTCTGCAACAGCAGTGGTAATTTAGAAAAAGAAACCTTTTATATTAGCCGGATTATGTCTGAAGTTGATGGTTTCCTTATATGTCCTGCATGCCGAAATGGAAAGACCTTATCCACAGGTGTACATACACTAATAGCTAAAAAAAAACCATTCGTACTAATGGCAAGTGTTCCCCAATGGGTAGAAAAAGCAAGCGGAATAAACTATGTAATTCCTGATGATTTCCAGTCCGGTTATTTTGCAACAAAGCATTTAATTGAAAATGGATACCAGAAAATATATTTTTTAGCGCCTGCTGAATTGCTTAAAATGAATTCTATCCACAAACGTTTGGCGGGCTGCAAGAAAGCAATTAAAGAAAACGGATTGACTTCTTCCACTCTTCATATTTTAAAAACAACAGGAGATGATGAATTCCAGGGATACACAGAAGATGGTTATAAAGCATCTGAACATATTATGGATTTGCTTCAGGAACATTCGGCAGTGTTGTGTAGCGGAGACTCGCTGGCAATAGGACTTTTGAAAGGATTGAAAGAACATGGAGTAAAAGTTCCTGAAGACGTAGGTGTTTGTGGAAATGACGATATTGAGATTGCTTCGCACTGGGGTATTGAGCTAACAACCATATCTCATCCAACTTCCATAATTTCCGAAAAAAGTTTGGAGATTTTACTGAAAAATATCCGGATGTCAAATGTAAAGATGATTGAAGAACACTGTGTAGTTTCTGTAAAGTTACATAGAAGAAATACGACTGAACAAATAGCGGTTGCTGTAACATAATGAAAAAAATTGGAATAGTCAACATAATAAATTTCATACGGGCAACTGAACCCCGAATTCCGGAAATTGACCTTTATGAACCGGTTGAAAAACAGATGAAATGTGTTTCAAAGTATAACTTTCCTGCAACATGGCTGCTGCAGTATGATGCGCTAATAAACAATCGGTTTATTGAAATCATGAAATCCTGTCCCAAAAATCATGAAATAGGGATATGGTTTGAATTAGTAAGACCTCTTGTTGAAGAGGCGGGTATAAAATGGCGTGGTAGATATGATTGGGACTGGCATGCAGATGTTGGATTTTCCGTAGGCTATACCCCAAAAGAGAGAGAACGTATTGCGGATGTTTTTATGGAAAAATTCAGGGATATTTTTGGAAAATATCCTGAATCCGTAGGTTCATGGTTTATTGATGCCCATCTTCTTGGATATTTGTCAGATAAGTATGATATAAATGCGTCCTGTAATTGCAAGGACCAGTGGGGAACAGACGGGTATACGCTTTGGGGAGGATATTACGGCCAGGCATATTATCCAAGTATGAAAAATTCATTCATGCCTGCCCAAAATGAAGAAAAACAGATACCTGTACCTATATTCAGGATGCTCGGAGTGGACCCTATCTATCAATATGATGCAACAGAAGAAGGTAATGGCCAAACAGTAAAAACTTTGGAGCCTGCTTATGAAAACGGTGGAGGTTGTTCTGAATGGGTAAGATGGTTTTTTGAAACAACTTTTAAAAATCCATCCCTTTCTTTTGGATATGCTCAGGTTGGCCAGGAAAATTCATTTGGATGGAAAAGAATGGAAAAGGGATTTACATATCAGATTTCCCTGCTTGCAAAAATATCTGCACAGTACAATATTCGCATTGAAACTCTTTCTGATACTGGAAAATGGTTCAAATCCACCTATAAGACAACACCTACTTCTGCTATTACGGCATTAACAGACTGGAAACAGGAAGGGAGAAAATCAATATGGTTTTATAGCCGCTATTACAGAATAAATCTGTTTTTAGAAAATGAAAGCCTTAAAATCCGGGATATCCATGTTTTTGATGAAAATTACCAGGAACGTTATCTTAATTTAGCATGTGAATCTTCAACAGTTATTTATGATACCCTTCCTGTTTTAGACGGTAGCAGGTGGAGTGGATATGAAAAAACAGCCTGTATTATACCTGTTATATTACAACCTCACGGTGGACATTTTACTCTTAAGGGAAGCAAATTTTTTCTTAAAGAAGCACTGGATAAAAGGGTTCATATTATTCAATCATTTCCAAATGGTGGGACGATTGAAATTAAATGTATGGATATCTGTGTGGAAATTTTTTCCAGTGCAAGCCATTTTGGAATTTTTATCTCATGGGGAACTTATACGGGTCCTTCAATATTGCAAAAAAATAATTCTATTATTTTGCAGTATAACCACAATGGATATCCATATTCTGTAGAAATTATCAATGTAAATATGGAGATAAAACCATCTCATATTTTACTGATGCCTGTTGATAGTTCTATGCCTATTCAATTCATGTTTGTTTGAAGAAATTTATTCCTTATTTTACAAGGCATTCACCAAAGGTGTCCCTTCTTTACCGAGTTGTTCGGCATATTGAATAAGTCCGGATATATCTGTTATATTTTTTTCTTTATATGCTTTGTATGCAAGGATTAAAGCCTTTACTCCTGAAGAGATTCCATCAGGATGACTATAGACCGATGTTCCCGCAAGAAACATTCTTCCTTCAATCCCGAGTATCTTCATATTATATCCGATGTTTGATGGTCCAATGCCTCCTGCTATAACAAGAGTCATTCCATCTTTTCCTTCAAGGTGTTCACTGCGAAGTTTTTGAAGAATTTGTTCTTTTTCAATATCATCAGGCTTAATATAACCTTTTACGGCCGGCAGTTGCATAAAAGCGGCGCCAAAGTATGCAGCAAACGTATACATAATAGAGGGGGCAATTCCCCAGTTTGGACATCCTGTTATAATATTCATACCTGCTGTATGGCTATACACAGGCACGTCAAATTTTTCAACAATTTCAGATATAGTGGTAAACCCGCCACTATAATATGGAGAAAACATTAAACAGTTTGCGCCTGCATCAATGGATGCTTTTGCATAATCCATAATATTTTTTGCATCTGTTGTGATATGTGGCGCAAACAAAAATCTTTTTCCTTTTGGATGTCCGACTCCCATGTCAAAACCTTCTTTTTTTAAATCTTTTACTGTCTGGCTGACATATCTTGAAACTTCTTTTAGTGTAAGATGCATATTTTCATCAGATTTTACAAATCTTGCTCCAGCCTTTGCTGATTCAACTACAGCCCTGGAAAACAGAAAAGGGGTAAGCCCTGTTTTTGGCTTTACTATTGTTCCTATAATAGGTTCTGTTTCTGATATTTCAAGATATTTTCTTATTCTTTTATGTGGCCATTGGACACCGGAAAATCTTTTTTTAAGGTTTTCCGGGAATCTTATATCAATAATTCTTGAGTCCTGGTAGATGGAAAAGCCACTGACAGGTTCACTTGCAATTGCCATCATTAGCCGGGCTAAAGGAAATTCTTTTTGCATGACCCTGGCAAAGAAAAAAACAGGATATGCAATTGTTACAATACCTGATTCAAATTTCTCTGCTTTGTTATAATCAATAAGTTTCATGTTAACAGCCCATGCCATGTTTTCATCATAGTGGACAGGTTTTTTTATTTTACTGTCACCTTCGCTATGCCAGGGTTTGACAGTGCCATGTTCAAGAACCATTTTTATGGCATTTTTCAGGCCTGCTAAAACCGGTCCATCATTATATACTTTAAAATAATAATCCACTTCAACGTTTTGTCCCCTGCTGTTTTGTCTTTCATAATTCAGCTCTTTCAATATTTCTTTTATGTTTTCAGGAACAATAGTTTTTTTCCCGATATAAGGATGTGTTATTTTCACTCAATTTTCTCCGTTGATAAATTTACAGATTATTCTACCATATCCTACATGTTTTCTGAAATATTGACATATTTGAAGAAAGTGCGTAGAGTATCCCAATTATGAATTCAAAAAACTTATTACATTCCACTTTTGTAAAGAACCGTTATTGGGTTTATATTTTCCCATTTTTAATGGATTTTTCAGTCGGGGCAATCCTTTTTTTAATGGTATTAAAAGCAATATGGATGGGAGCAAGTGCTTTTAACATAGGAATACTTGGTTCATTATGGGGGTTGACATATTTTATATCATGTTTATGTTTAAGTTTTTTTGCTACAGAACATAATTCTAGGAAATATATGACAATAGGTGCCATTTCTTTTATTTTTATTTCTGTTTTTCTGATTTTTTCAAAATCCCTGTCTTTGTTGTTTATTGCCGCTATCCTGTGTGGTTTTGCAACTTCTTTCTTTTTTATTGCTTTTCAGCTTTTTATGAGAAAAATTACGGGGCACTCAATTGGTAAAGCTACAGGAATTTATACGTTGTCATGGTCATTTGGTTTAGCTCTTGGAGTTCTTAGCCAGGGGTTTATTGCCTCCTTAAATCCAATTGTTTCAATACTGCCAATAATAATATGCAGCAGTTTCATAATAACAGGGCTATATATTTCTGAAAGAATTCTTAAAAATCCTGGTGAAGTAAAGAATATGGAAAATTTAGTCGTTCTAAATAAAAATAAAAGTTTCACAGAAGAAAATTTTAACTATTCATATATTTTTATAGGGTGGATGAACATTTTTATGGGTGCATTATTAGGTGGCGGATTCAGATTTATTATTCCCAAATTAGTAATCAGCCATTTTAATTTTTCTTCTTCAGAGTCAGGTGCTATGGTATTTTTATTTTTAGGGGCGCAGGGAATTACAGGTTTCTATCTTATTAAATTTTCAAAAATCTGGTATAAGATTTCTTATGATTTATTAATTAAATCTATTTTTATTTTCAGTTCACTTTTAATGATATTGTTTCCAGATGTTACGATACTTTTAATGTTTACGCTTATTGGTGGAATTTATTCGGGGTATTCCTTTTATTCAGCTGCGTTTTATTCGCTAAACCATGAAAAAAGCGGAAGAAACATAAGTATAAATGAATCTTTTGTTGGAATGGCAAGCATGATAGGTCCGATTATATATGGATACATGCTTGAAAAAAATTATAGATATTTTTTCAGCACTACTATAGTATTTATTCTGATATTAATATTTATGGGGTTCCTTTTTATAAAAAAATCTGCAAAATCAGCACCACGATAATTTGACTTATGATGTTTTTTTTTATATACTTATGAAAATTCCTTTATGCTATAATTCCTATCATTTTGCCCCCATAGACTAGAGGTTAGGTCACCACTCTTTCAAGGTGGTCGCGCCGGTTCAAGTCCGGCTGGGGGCGCATTTTTTTTATGTAATGAATTTGATACATCTTTTGCCACTTGTTATATTACCAATTACATATCTCTGAAAACCATTCTTTTTTACTGTTTCAATAATTGCATCTTTATTTTTTTCTTCAGCAACCAATATAAGGCCCAAACCCATATTAAAAACATTAAACATTTCAGAATCGGAAATTTTACCGGTATTCTGAATAAGTTTAAAAATTCTTGAAACGTGCCATGAATTCAGTTTTATGTTTGCCTGAAGATTTTCAGGTAACACCCTCTCAAAATTTCCCGGGATACCTCCTCCGGTTATGTGGGCTGCTGCATGAATAAGTTCTTTTTTGTTCAATTTCGTAATGAGTGATGAATAAATATAGGTTGGTCGTAATAATTCCTCACCAAGTGATTTTCCAAGAAATTCATTGTAATCAAAAAGATGACTTTTTTTTCTTTTTGTTGAAAGAAAAATTTTGTGGATAAGTGAAAAACCATTACTATGGATTCCATTGGATGCGAGACCTATTAAAACATCACCTTTTTTTACGTTTTCCGGTCTGAGAATTTTTTCTTTATCAACTATACCTACACAAAAACCTGCAAGGTCATAATCCTTTTCTTTGTAAACAACATTCATTTGTGCCAATTCACCGCCAATAAGAGCACAATCAGCGAGTTTGCATCCCTTGATAATCCCGTCTATCAATTTTTCTTCCCGGGGAAAATCAAGTTTTCCAACTGCAAGATAATCAAGGAAAAAGAGAGGTTTTGCACCGCATACTGCCACGTCGTTTACGTTCATTGCCACGAGGTCTATACCGACAGTTTCAAACTTTTCCATTTCCCTGGCGATTAATATTTTTGTTCCTACGCCATCACATGAAGCAACAAGAATGGGTTGTTTTAATCCATCGGGTGAAAATTTGTACAACCCTCCAAAAAAACCAATATCAGTGATAACGGACTTATTAAACGTTTCCCTTGCAGTTTTTGCAATGTACTTTACAAGGTTAGCTGCCCTTTTTTCATTAACACCGGCCTGCCTGTATGTAAGTTTCAATATGTTCCTTTTGTGCCTTATACTTTTATACCTGCAGTAATATTTTATTGGTTATTATTTTTTTTGTCATCAACTTCTTTATATTCTGCATCTACCACCTTTTTATCTTTTTCTTCATTTGACTTTTTTTCTTCCGGGTTTTCTCCTTTTGGTTCTTCCCCATGAGGTTGTTGCTGCTGCTGGGAGGTTTGTTTATATAAAATTTCAGCAAGTTTATGGGAACTTTGTTCAACCTCCTGCATAAGTTTCTTTATGTTTTCCTCATCCTTGCTTTCTATGTATTTTCTCAGCTGGGAAATTTTTTCCTGGATAGTGTTTCTTTCATCCTGGGGAAGTTTGTCTCCATGTTCTTTCAGGGTTTTTTCTACACTATAAGCAATACTATCCGCCTGATTACAAAGTTCTGCAATCTCCCTTTCTTTTTTATCCTTTTCAGCATGCATCTCTGATTCCCTGACCATTTTATCAATCTGTTCTTTTGAAAGTTTTGTTGAGGCGGTAATACTGATAGATTGTTGTTTTCCTGTTCCAAGGTCTTTTGCATGAACAGAAAGAATCCCATTTGCGTCAATATCAAATGCTACTTCAATTTGTGGTATTCCTCTTGGAGCAGGTGGAATTCCGTCAAGATGAAATTTTCCAAGGCTGACATTGTCTCTTGCCATTGGTCTTTCTCCCTGGAGAACATGAATTTCTACAGATGTCTGACTATCAGCAGCTGTTGTAAAAATCTGTGTTTTTTTTGTAGGCACTGTAGTATTTCTTTCTATCATCTTTGTGGTTACATTTCCAAGAGTTTCAATTCCAAGTGAAAGTGGGGTAACATCAAGAAGAAGTATATCCTTGTCTTTCAAATCACCTGCAAGAATTGCTCCCTGAATACCGGCTCCTATGGAAACGCATTCCATCGGGTCAACGCCTCTTTCTATTTTTATACTAATATAATCTTCAAGAAATTTCTGGACAATAGGCATTCTTGTAGGTCCTCCCACAAGTATAACTTTGGCTATATCACTTTTTCTTAGTTTTGAATCTTCAATTGCCCTGTCAATGGGACCTTTACACCTTTCTATTATGGGAGAAACAAGCTCTTCTAATTGGGCTCTTCGTATTTTCATTGTCAGGTGTTTTGGTCCTGTCTGGTCGGCTGTTATAAACGGGAGATTTATTTCAGTTTCAACTGTTGAAGAGAGCTCTATTTTAACTTTTTCTGCGGCTTCTCTGATTCTCTGCGTAGCCATTTTATCGTTTTTTAGTTCAATGCCTGTATCTTTTTTAAACTCTGATTCAATATACTGGATAAGAACATTATCCATATCCGTTCCACCGAGTTGTGTATCTCCGCTGGTGGAGAGAACCTTAAAAACCCCTCCCCCCATCATTTCCATTATTGTTACATCAAGAGTACCTGCTCCAAAATCAAAAACAATAAATTTCAGCTCCTGGTTCAGTTTATCAAGTCCATAGGCAAAAGCCGCAGCCGTAGGTTCATTGATAAGCCGGACAACTTCAAGCCCTGCAATTGTTCCTGCATCTTTTGTTGCCTGTCTTTGATTATCATTAAAATATGCAGGGACAGTAATAACTGCTTTTTTTATTGGCTGGCCCAAAAATATTTCTGCATCTTTTTTCATTTTCTGAAGAATAAATGCTGAAATTTGCTGGGGCGTATATGTTTTACCATATACATTATATTTGAAATCTGTCCCCATTTTTCTTTTTGCTGCCACAACCGTACCTTCAGGATTTATGGCTGCCTGTCTTCGTGCAGGTTCTCCAACAAGAAGTTCCCCGTCTTTTGTAAAAGCAACATATGAAGGGAAAGCTTTCCCTCCAACAATAGTTGTTCCTTCTGCACTGGGAATAATAACCGGTTTTCCCGCTTCCAGTACTGCTGCAGATGAATTGCTTGTTCCAAGGTCTACACCTATAATTTTTTCTGCCATTTCTATATCCTCCTATATAATTTATTTGTTCGTTATATTTAGATTCAAAAGAGTAAAAGGTTCAAATCCTTTTTCAAAGATGTAAAAATACTGGGCGATGCAGGATTTGAACCTGCCGCCTCTTCCTTGTAAGGGAAGCGCTCTTGCCGACTGAGCTAACCGCCCCATGATTTTACTATTCACTGGTCAAGTTTATTTTAATTATAACCTAAATTTTATCTTTATTCAAAATAATGTTAATGATGTAAAGAAATTTTTACACTTCCTTTTCTATTGTTTTTATATGGTTTCAGAGTTTTCTGAAATCATACTTCCGGTATAAATCAGAATGGGTAACTACTTTCACTGTTTTTAGTGATTACTGTAAGCGGAATATTCATTGGTAAAACAGGAAAAGGAAAGAATAAATTCAATGAAACATATAATCGGGACTATAAACTGTAATATTATCAACTTCCCAGAAATCCGGATCAGTTGTAGCTATTGTATCAATTCCTAAATAAGACGCTATTGCTATCTGCAAAGCATCTGAAACATCCAGTTTATGATTTTTCTCTAATAAATTTTCAGTATATTGGGAAACTATTTTCCCATCATATATACATGATGGGAAAGTAGGTAAAATTATAAAATCGGTATTATAAAGAAATTGAAGTAAATCCTTTACTCTATGTATATGCTTTTTATAAAACAAATTATATTCATCTGGATGCTTTTTTCTAAAAGTTTTTATCGTTGGTAATGTATCATTATTCGATAACTTCAAAAATGCTTGAATTTCTTTATGAAGTCCAAGCTTATAAAAATTGATAAAGATTGCTTCATTGATAACTAATGTAGAAACAAACAAAGAAACATTATTATCACTGAGTTTCTGCCAAAACTTTAAATGTTCCTGATATTTATATTTGTTCTTTGTGTCCCCAGAAATATTTCCATGGAGAAAAAGTACAAAATTTGTATCACAATAGATTTTATCAGGGCTACAACTTGTGTTTGATGCAAAATCACTAAATTTTTTTATATTTGTTGCCATTTCTTAACTATCTTCCAATATTTTTTCCAATTCATCTAACTCGTCAGAAGTCAATTTATAGGAATATTGAGAGGGATCAAATGGATCGCCTTTTGGTTTCAACATTCCTTTTATTGCATTCAACATATATGAAGGTGGTTGCACAAACAAGAACGTTTCAAGTTCTTGAATTCTTTTTTCCAATTCGTTAACTTTTTTCTGAAACTGCATCTCTTCTCTTGTAGTATCTGCCGATATAGCAGAAATGAATTCTCCAGATGTGCTGTCTTGATTCGCGTCTACAAAATTGGCTATGTATTTATAAGATTTTGAAAATTGTTCAATTCCATGCATTAGGTTTCCATTGGGCATAGTTAGATCTCCTTATAAGTATCTTCAGGTTGATTTTTTAGTAAACTAAAAAATGCTTTTTTAATATATTCATGTGCATTGTTTGTATACTCGGGAATTTGTGAAACAATAAGCTGATTATCAAAAAAGAACTCTAAACCAAGTACAAGTTCTTCTTTTTCGTTTTCATATTGAACATGCATCCTTAAATTTCCATCTTTTGTTTTAGATGTAAAATCTGAAAAAAATGATGTAAATTGATTTGGAATGCCATCAGGCAATTTGTATTCATAGTTTAAGTAATCCTCTAAAGGAATTAATTCCGCTTTTCTTGAAATAGGAAAACGATTTGTATATTTCAAGCTCACTTTTTTTAAAGTTGAAATCTGACTGTGAAGTTTAAGAAAAGGAATTAAACAATCTTGTAATTCTTGTCGGAAAATTTGAAAGTTTTGATATTCATTTGAAATATAAAAGAACTTATTAATTGAAAAAGCTATGAATCTATTCCATTCTTTACTTGCAAATTTATATGGTTCTAATCCATACGCCTCAGAAGTTGCAGTTTTAGGAATAAGTATTTGAGGAAAATGTTTTCTTATTCTTTCATAGTATCTGTCTTTCTGGCTTTCAATAGATAGTTCAGCAGGAAACCGAATTTCAAAGATTACTTCTGCAAGGTAATTCTTTTTTATTTGTTTCATATTTTATTTGCTTCCTATAAGGAATATTATTTTACATTAAAATATTGTTCTGTCAAACTAAAAAATTTCCAGGATTTTAGAAAGATTAATGAGCATAATTATAATTATCGATAAAAACAATTGATGTTAATTATATTATTATACTTTTCTGGTAAGCTGTAATTTTTGCTCATGGGATAATTTTTTTATCTGTAATTCTCGTTTTAAAGCATCCGATAGAGTTGAATATGTCTCTGCATAGACGAGCTTGACAGGACGCCGTGTCCAGGTGTATTTGGCACCGCACTTACCATTATTATGTTCAGGAATTCTTTTTTCAATGTTATTAGTCCAGCCGGTGTATAGCGTTTTGTCAGAACACTTAACAATATAAACATAATAGTGGCTCATTTTTTCTTACTTCCATTGTATATTATTTATAAAATAAAATCAAGCATAAATAAGCGAGTTAAAAAAAATTTGACAAATTTTTACAATATATTTAAATAATATAACATTAACCTTAAAAAAAAATCTTACAATTAACATAGGAGAAAAAAATGATATTAGATGATATTAAGGAATCAGTTATAAGAGGCGATGCAAAAAAAACAAAAGAATTGGTAGAGACAGCGGTTAAAGAAAATGTAGATATTGCTAAAATATTGAATGAAGGATTAATTGCAGGGATGAATGTTGTAGGTACAAAATTCAAGGCCAATGAATTTTATGTCCCTGAAGTTTTAATTGCTGCAAGAGCAATGGGTGGCGGTATGACTTTATTACAGCCGTTTATTGAAAAATCCGGAATTAAGCCTGTTGGAAAGGTTGCAGTTGGAACAGTCAAGGGTGATTTACACGACATAGGGAAAAATCTTGTTGCGATGATGTGGAAAGGAGCAGGATTTGAGGTTATGGACCTTGGTATTGATACATCAGAAGAGAAATTTATAGATGCTATAAAGAATGGGGCACAGGCTATTGGATTTTCCGCTCTTCTTACCACAACAATGCCGGGAATGAAAAATATTATTGATAGAATTAAAAAAGAAGGACTCAGGGATAAAGTAAAAGTCATTATAGGAGGCGCACCTATAACCCAGAGTTATGCAGATGAAATTGGTGCAGATGGTTATGCACCTGATGCAGGGTCTGCTGTGGATAAGTTAAAAGAAATGCTTTCAATATCATAAACCTGTATTTTAAAAAAAGTGAAAGAATAATTTAACTAAGCTTTTGAAAATTATAAATTTATATTATTCAGGATTTACGGTTTTTGCTTATTTATTTGGAAGTATTCCATTTGGATACTGGCTCGTAAAAATTTTTAAAGGCATTGACATTAGAAGGTTTGGAAGTGGAAACATAGGCGCTACCAACGTATATAGAGTGGCAGGTAAGGGCCTGGGAATATTCACTTTCATTCTTGATGTTTTCAAGGGTGTTATACCTGTTTTAATCTTAAAAAAAATCTCTTACGTAAATTTTTCACCATTATTTTTTGTTTTTATCGGAATTATTACAATAATTGGTCATAATTATTCCATTTTTTTGAAGGGAAAAGGCGGGAAAGGTGTCAGCTGTAGTTTTGGAGTGATACTTGCTCTTTTTCCTGTGGCAGCTGCGTGTTCTTTTCTTCTATGGTCGCTTATTTTTCTCATTTCCGGGTACGTATCCTTCGGGTCCATAATTGCAGCGTTTTTTCTTCCTTTTTTTATCTTTATTTTTAATAAAAATTCTGTGTATGTTATAACAGGCATGCTTATTTTTTTCATTATTCTTTTTGCACATCGTTCAAATATTAAAAGACTTTTAACCGGAAAAGAGAACAAAATAAAACTATGGTAAAAATTGGAATTATCGGTGCTGGTGGATGGGGGACGGCCCTTGCTGTAATTTTATCAGAACATTATGAAATATGCATGTGGGAAAAATTCCCGGATTATGCAGGGATTCTTAATAAAAAAAGAGAGAATATATATTTTCTTCCCGGTTTTAAAATTCCTGAAAAGATTGAGATAACAAGTAATTTATCAGAAGTTTTGTCTTTTGCCTCATATATTATTATTGCTGTTCCTTCCCAGTATTTTAAAAATATTCTTGAAGATATTAAGAAGGATTATAAAAATCAACCTATCCTGATTGCTACAAAAGGAATGGAAGAGACAGGATTAAGGATGTCAGACGTTTTAGAGGAAATAATACCAGGGACACATCCTTCCATTCTTTCAGGTCCTACAATCGGCAGGGAGGTGGCGGAAAAAAAACCTACAGCTGCAGTCGTTGCTTCCATGGATATGGATATAGCACAAAAATTCCAGAAAATTTTAAGCTCGGAATCTTTCAGGATTTATACAAGCAGTGATGTTATTGGTGTTGAATTAGCGGGTTCATCCAAAAATGTTATCGCAATAGGCGCAGGTATTATTGATGGACTTGGGTTGGGAATTAATACAAAATCAGCTTATCTTGCAAGAGGCATAGAGGAATTGAAGAATCTTGGTGTTGCATCAGGCGGGAAAGAAAAAACATTCTGGGGGCTTGCAGGGTTGGGGGACCTTATTACCACATCATTTAGTCCGTCCAGCAGAAATAGAAGTTATGGAGAGGCATTAGCAAAAGGAAAACAAGGGGAATTTCTAAAAGGCACTAAAATGGTTATTGAAGGTATAAGGACAACAAAGATATTAAAGGGACTCGGAGAAAAGAAAGGGATTGAACTCCCTATTATTTTTTCAATCTATAGAATTATATATAAAAAATCAAATCCATGGAAAGAAATAAAAAAATTAATGACAAGAAAACTAAAAAATGAATAAAGATGGACAATTTTATAAAATATATGAAGTGAGCAATATAACAAATGTTTCTCCTCATATTTTAAGATACTGGGAAAAAGAATTTTATTTTTTAAAACCCCTGAGAGACCAGAGAGGACAAAGAATCTATTCCGAAAAAGACATTAAAAATATAGAAAAAATCAAAGAGATGCTGTATAATGAAGGCTATAAAATAAAAGGTGCAAAAAAGAAATTACGGGATAATAAAAAAAATATAGTAAAGAATCAGCCAACAATAAGTTTTTTGAAAAAAATTCTAAAAGATTTACAGGAAATAGAAAAATGTTTACAATAGCCGTTCTTGCCTCTGGCAAAGGAAGCAATCTTCAAGCAATTATTAATAAAATAAACGATGGGTATCTTTCTTCTGTAAGAATAGGTGTGGTTTTAAGCGATAATTCTGATTCAGGAGCTTTAAAAATTGCGGAAAAAGAAGGAATCAAAAGTATATATGTTCCACCGGGAAAATACAGGACTTTTCTTGAGCCGGGCAGAGAAAAAGAATACGTCCGGATATTAAAAGAAAACAAGGTTGAACTTGTATGTTTTGCCGGATTTATGCGGATTATCAAGGAACCATTTTTTACTGAGTTTAAAGATAAAATTATTAATATCCACCCTTCCCTTCTTCCTGCTTTTCCTGGCATTGAAGCATGGAAGCAGGCATTTGATTATGGTGTCAGGTTTACCGGATGCACAGTTCATTTTGTTCAACAATGGCCTGTGGATTCAGGCCCGGTTATTTTCCAGTCTGTGATTCCTGTTCTCCAGGATGATACCTGTGAAACATTATATCAAAGAATACAGCTCAAAGAACATATTATTTATCCTCTTGCCATTAAATCAGTATCTGAAGGCAGAATTTTTATTTCAGGGAACAAGGTTATAATAAAATGAAAGTCAGAAAAGCGGATTTAAAGGATGTATATCAAATAAAAAATTTGATAAACATTAATGCAAATAAGGGACTTATGCTACCTGTTTCAGTAAATCAGTTATATGAAAGAATAAGAGACTTCTGGGTGATAATTGATGATAAGAATAAGGTAATCGGGTGCGGTGCATTAAAAATAATATGGAAAGACTTGGGAGAAATAAGGTCTCTTGCAATAAAAAATAATTTAAGACAAAAAGGGCACGGCAGGCTTCTGGTGGATAGACTCATGGAAGAGGCGAAATCCATAGGTCTTAAAAAAGTTTTTGTTTTAACCTATGCGCCTGAATTCTTTGAAAAGTTTTCATTTTATCGTACAGAAAAATCAAAACTTCCACATAAGATATGGATGGATTGTATAAACTGTCCAAAATTCCCAAGGTGTGATGAAACCTCTCTCTTGAAAATATTATGAAAAACATTATAAAATATTTTTTAATATTGCTTGTTTTTGCAAATTTTCTTTATGCATATGAGGATGTTAACACTTCGCCTGTTTCCCAGGAATTCGTTTCCGGTGTCCCCCAGGAATTTTTTTCAGGCAGAAAGGTGGAACTGAAAAAGCATTTTTTAAATACCATTTTTGCAGTTGGCAATTCTATAAACTTTACAGGTAATTCAAATGAGGATATTTTACTTTTTGGTTTTAATGTAAAAATTAATGGAACAATGAAAAAAAGTGTATACATCCTTGCAGACCAGGTATATATTTCCGGAACTATTAAAGGGAATCTTAATGTAATTGCAAAAGAAATACATATAAATAGATGTACTGTCATAGGAAGTACTTCTCTGATATCTCCATCAGTAAATATAGGACAAAATACCTATTTTAAAAATATAACAAAAATATACGCCAATCATGCAATTATAGGCGGATATTATAAAACCCTGCTCATAAAGGGGAAAAAAATTAATTTTCTATCAAATATGCATATAAAAGATAATCTTTATGTCCAGTCTGCAGAAAAACCTTATATTCCCCTGTCATCCGTTATCAGGGGGAAATATCACTATAAGAAGTTTTTTCTTCCAAAAATTGAAAATATTTTATCAACAAAAAACAGGATGATTTTTTCTTTTTTGAGTTTATGTGTCCCTTTTATTCTCATGGTTTTTTTTATGCCCAATTTTCTGAGAGATACCGTTGCAATTATTGATACCTCGCCGGTAAAGGTTTTTTTTACGGGTGTTTTTGGCATTATTCTTACCCCGATAATTCTTTTTATTCTTATGCTGACGCTTATTGGGGCGCCACTTAGTTTTATTTTGTTGTTTTTTTATTTTGCTCTTATTTATTTTTCCAGGGGATTTGCTGCTGCAGGTCTTGGAAGGCAAATTTTTATAAAATTGAGGGAAACCCATTTTAAAACCCTGTTATCAGTTATTATCGGGATTGGAATTTTTGTTTTTCTTACAAGTATCCCGGTAGCAGGATATTTTTTCCAGGGGCTTTTTATTATTTTTGGTTTTGGCGCAATGACAAGCGGAAGAATTATGTTATATAAAAAACTGAGAAAATCCAAAATACTATAAAACTGAAAATATGAAATCCAGAACTTATTAGTTTCATTATATAGTGGAGGAAAAATGAAAATAGTACTTGCATATTCAGGAGGACTGGACACCTCAATCATTATTAAATGGCTTAAAGATAAATATAATGCTGAAATTATAGCTTTTACAGTGGACATAGGACAAAAAGACGACCCAAAACTTCTTGAAGAAAAGGCATATAAGGCAGGCGCATCCAAATTTTATTTTAAAGACATGAAAGAGGAATTTATTAATGAATTTGTTTTCCCCTCTCTTAGAGCCTCTGCTTTATATGAGAATAAATATCCTCTTGCCACTGCTCTTTCCCGGCCGTTAATCGCAAAAGGAATGGTGGATATTGCAAAAAAAGAAAATGCAGATGCTTTTGCCCATGGATGTACAGGAAAAGGAAACGACCAGGTAAGGTTTGAATTCTCTTTTAAGTATCTTGCCCCGGAAATAAAAATAATTGCTCCTGTGAGAGAATGGGAATTTAAGTCAAGAGAAGAGGAAATAGAATATGCAAAAAAACATAATATCCCTGTACCTGTAACCAAAAAATCCCCATATAGCATAGACTGGAATCTCTGGGGAATATCAATTGAATGCGGTATTCTTGAAAATCCGGAAAAGGAACCGCCGGAAGATGCATATCAAATTACAAAAAGCCCTCAAAAAGCTCCCTCAAAACCAGAATATATTGAAATTGAATTTGATAAAGGTGCGCCTGTTGGATTAAATGGCAAAAAATATTCTCCGGTTAAACTAATAAAAACACTTACAGAAATTGCCGGGAAAAATGGAATCGGAAGAATAGACATGATAGAAAACAGATTTGTCGGGATAAAGTCCAGAGAGATATACGAAGCCCCTGCAGCAACTGTACTTCATATTGCGCATAATGAACTTGAGTGTCTTACAATGGAGAGAGACCTATACCATTTTAAGAATACTTTATCACAAAAATATGCTGAGATTGTATATTATGGATACTGGTTTACCCAATTCAGGGAATCCCTTGATGATTTTGTTGATAAAACACAGCAGTTTGTAAGCGGCAAAATCACGCTAAAATTGTTTAAGGGTAACTGTACAGTTGCAAAAAGAACCTCCCCCTACTCTCTTTATGATACAAGGCTTTCCACATACACCAAAGAGGATATTTTTGACCATAAAGCATCAAAAGGATTTCTCAGCATTGCAGGACTGCCTTTATACCTGGAAGGCAAAAGAAAGAAACTGTAAAACTCTAAATTCTTAACACATAATTATTAAAATATGAAAGAAAAAGGAGACAGGCAATATCAAAAACTCTGGCGTGTATTTCACTAAGGAGGAGATATGCATTACAGAAAATTCGGTAATACAGGAGTAACAGTTTCTCTTCTTGGATTTGGCTCAATGAGGCTACCAATGGAAGAGAAAAATGGAAAAGGATTTGTGAAAGAAGAAGCAATAAAAATTATTCGTACAGCATTTGAAAATGGAGTAAATTATATTGATACGGCTTATGGATATTGTAATGGCCAGAGTGAAATAATCGTCGGAAAAGCGTTAAAAGGATGGAGAGAAAAGGTTTACCTTTCAACAAAAATTCCAGTCTGGCAGATAGAAAAAACATCAGATTATCAAAAATTTCTTGAAGAACAGTTGAAAAAATTAGATGTGGACTATATTGATTTTTATCACTTTCACGGGTTGAATGAACAGACTTTTAATGAAAAGGTTTTGAGGCTTAATCTTCTGAAAGAAGCAGAAAATGCAAAACAAAAAGGGCTTATACATCATATCTCTTTTTCTTTTCATGATAAACCTGAGATTATGAAAAAAATTATAGATATCGGCTCTTTTGAAACAGTTTTATGCCAGTATAATCTACTTGATAAAGTAAATGAAGAATCTATTTGTTATGCACATTCAAAAGGGGTTGGTGTTGCTATTATGGGACCTGTTGGTGGCGGAAGACTTGCAAAATCAAATGTGTTGGAAAATATTTTTAAAGATGCCTCAATAACAACACCCGAACTTGCTCTTAGATTCGTTTTTTCAAATCCAGATGTTTCCGTCGCCCTTTCTGGTATGGGAAATATGGAAATGGTTGAAGAGAATACAAAAACAGCAAAAATATTTAAATTCTTAACAAAAAAAGAAAAAGAAATGTTGGACAGATTTATTGAGAATAGAAAGAAAAAAGAAGAAATACCATGCACTGGCTGTAGATATTGTCAGCCATGTCCAGAAGGTGTTGTAATTCCTGAAATTTTCCAGTTGATGAATTATTATAAAATATATGGACTTATAGATTTTGCAAAACAGCAATATAAAAACATTGGAAAAAATCCTGACGATAAAAGAAAAAATGCATTCGCCTGTGTAGAGTGTAAAAAATGCGAGAATATCTGTCCACAAAAGATAAAAATAACGGACGAACTTAAAAAAATTCATGAGATATTGGCTGATACTGAAATATGAAAGAAAAAAATATAGTTGTAAAATTAACAGACATTACAAAAATCTATAAAATAGATACCGTGGAGGTATTAGCTTTATCAAATATTAATCTTGAAATAGAAAAAGGAGAATTCGTAGCTATAATGGGCCCTTCCGGTTCAGGGAAATCCACACTTCTGAGTATACTGGGATGCCTTGATGGTCCCACAAGCGGGACATATTATTTAGAAAGTAAAGACGTTTCTCTGTTTTCTGATGATGAACTTTCTGAAATAAGATGTCATAAAATAGGGTTTATATTCCAGGCGTACAATCTTATATCCCAGTTTAGCGTTCTTGAAAATATTGAAGTTCCTCTTTTTTATAGCAATGAGTTTATACCTGAAAGCAAATTATTACAAATGGCCCAGATAGTAGGATTAGGGCAAAGAATATATCATAGACCAAATCAATTGTCAGGTGGAGAACAACAAAGGGTTGCAATAGCAAGAAGTATGGTGAATAATCCTGCCATTATATTAGCAGATGAACCTACGGGAAATCTTGATTCTAAAACAGGCATTGAAATACTGAATATCTTTACAGATCTTCATCAAAAAAATAATACTATCATTATGGTTACCCATAGTGAAGAAGTGGCAAAGTGTGCAACAAGAATTATCAGACTTAAAGATGGGAAAATAATATGATATTTTTTATTTTTTTAAAAAGAACATTAAAGGTTGGATTGAAAGGGTTATGGCATAGGAAATTACGTTCATTTCTTACTATTTTAGGAATCATTTTTGGTGTTGCATCTGTTATTACAATGCTCGCAATAGGAGAAGGTGCAAGTTTTGAAGCACAACAAAGAATAAAAGAAATGGGCAGCCATAATATAATAATACAAAGTGTTAAGCCATCTACCAGTTCCACACAAACAAATCTTAGTCCTACATTTATAAATAAGTATGGACTTTTAAACAGGGATTTTTATAAGCTTAAAGAAATACCTACAATAAAAAAAATTTCTGCTGTAAAAAGTATGAATGCCACAGTTTGGCATTCAAAAAAACATATATATTGTGAAATACTTGGAACTGCCCCTTCATATTTTAGTATAGCCAATTATCATATTGGAAAAGGACAATTTTTTAATTATATTGAATATAAAGATGTGGCAAATGTCGCTGTTTTAGGTTCAGGTGTTGCTAATAAACTTTTTCCTTTTGGGGGGGAAATTGGAAAAACTATTAGAATCAAACAGGATTATTTTAGAATTATTGGTATAATAAAAAAACAAACCTTAGGAGGAAAAACAGCAATCGGGAATATAAATAATGAGATATATATACCTTTTTCTACATATAGGAATTATTTTGGAAACTTTATTTTTCAGTTTAATGCGGGTAATATTAAAAGAACATGGGTCAAGATTAATCAGGTGTGGATAGAAGTAAAAAATAAAAAATATGTTATTCCTACATCTGAGGTTATTACATCAATCTTAAAGCCTGACCATCCACAATCAGATTATAAGGTTATAATACCATTATCACTTTTACAACAGGCAGAACAAACAAAAATAATTTTTAATATTGTCCTTGGTTCTATAGCAGCTATATCTTTGATTGTAGGGGGCATTGGTATAATGAATATTATGCTTGCAAATGTAATGGAAAGAACAAGGGAGATAGGGATACGGAGAGCCCTTGGCGCAAAAAAAAGGGATATTATTTATCAGTTTTTATTTGAAGCATCTATTCTATCATCAACCGGGGGCGTATTAGGAGTTTTTCTGGGTATTATAATACCTGTATTTGTTACCCATTTTACAGGTATGAAAACAATAGTAACTGTATGGTCTCTGCTTCTTGCTTTTTTTACTTCTGTTGGGATAGGAATAATTTTTGGATTATATCCCGCAAAACAGGCATCTGAGATGAGTCCTCTCTCGGCTTTAAGATATGAATAATAAAAGAATTATATTGTATATTATTTTTATGGGATTTTTGCTTACTGGATGTTCTCCTGCATACTATAAGAAAAGTGCAAATAAACAGGTTTATGGAATTATTAATGGAAGCAAACTTATGAAGAAATCATTTACAATTGTGCCGCCAAAGCCAACAATAAAATTTTCAAACAAAAAAGAAAAAATTATAGGATTGAGAAAAGCACTTCTTACTGCTTCCCAGTACAGCAGGGATTATCAGTATCAAAAGGAACAGGTATATCTTACTGCGCTTACCCTTACATCAATAATGCCGCAATACAGTCCGGGATATAAACTCCCGGATATAACAGGACAATCAGTATATGAAAATAACGCAGGAACAAAAAGTATAAATTCATCTGCTAATCTATCATTATTTCAATGGCTTGCGGAAGGGACACAGTTTTCTTTGAACATAACCACAAATTATCTTAAGGGGCTTGCAGAAAATCCAACAAAAATTTTCAGCTCTATTCTTACACTAAACATTTTACAGCCGCTTTTTCAAGGAGCTGGAAAAACAGTATTTCTTGCAAATCTTACGCAGGCTGAAAGAAATGTTGTATATCAAATCCGAAATTTTTTAGAGTATCAACGTTCATTTTCAGTCAGTATTGCTACATCCTATTTAAATCTTGTAGAACAAAAAGCCATTGTTTTAAATGATGAAAAAAATTATAAGGCTCTTGTTGAAAATACAAAAATGAGTGAAATGTTATATAAAGCCGGGCAGGTGCCATTTTACCAGGTATCCCAGGCAAAACAACAGGAGCTCAGCGCACATAATAGTCTGCTTCAGGCACAGACAAATTATAAAGAGGCATTGGATGGATTTAAAATACAACTTGGCATACCGGTAAAATCAGAAATTGCAATTAGCGATAATGAAGTGAAAAAATTATCAAGTTTACCCCTGCCTATACTTTCTTTGGGAATTAACAAAGCTCTATCAATTGGACTAAAAAAAAGATTGGATTTAATGAATTCAGAAGGAGCCGTAGTTGATGCAAAAAGAGATGTTGTTGTTGCAAAAAGTAACCTGAGAACAAATCTTTCACTGATTGCTTCCACCTCTATACCTACCTCTAACACCTCAGCATCTGATTTTCAATCAGATAACGGCTCTTATAACGGGGGTGTTCAATTCAATCTGCCTACAAATCGTTTAACTGAAAGAAATGAATACATGGGAAGTTTAATATCTCTTGCAAGGGCCAAAAGAAATTATTCTCTTGTTAAAAATAATGTAATCTTACAAATAAAAAATGATTATAAAAATCTCCAGCAGGCAGAAAAAAGTTATGAAATTCTGAAAAAAAGTTATGAACTTGAAAAAAGAAATATCAAAGGGACAACTCTTTTATTTGAAGCTGGTCGTGCCAGCCAGTTAGATATTCTAAATGCACGCACTGCATATATTGAGGCACAAAATGGGTTTATTTCAGCTAAAATCAACTATCTTATTGCTTATCTTCAGTTTTTAACAGACACAGAGACTTTAAAAATCAGCTCATCGGGTGTATGGAATGGCAAATGGAACAATTTAGGCTTAAAAACACAAAAAAGAGGTGGTAAAAATGTTTAAATATTTCAAAAAAATTGTTTTAAAAATACCAAAAAAATCAAGGCTTATTTTAACTATAATCATTCTGCTTATTATTATAAGTTTATTTGCTGCTAATTCATTAAAACATTCAAAAAATACACTTATAACTGAAACTATAAAAAAAGGTAATCTAAAAGTTGATGTTCTGGGAAGCGGCACATTAAAAGCAGTCAGGAATCAGGATATTGTATCCGAAGTTAGAGGTCCGGATACAATCCTTTATCTTATTCCACAGGGTACAGTAATAACAGAAACAGATATTAAACACAAAACAGTCCTTGTCCGTTTAGACCCTTCCAATCTTGATAATCAATTGGCACAGCAGGAGATAAACCTGCAAGATGCAGAATCGGCATATATTGAAGCAAAAGAAAGTTATAGTATGCAGATTAATCAGAATGAAACAAATCTACAACAGGCCCGCCTAAATCTTTATTTTGCCCGTATGGCTCTTGAGGAATATGTGGGTAAAAATATTTTAACCAAGTTACTGGACAAATCATCTTTAACACCAAAAGAACTTTTGGATGAATCTTCTTCAAAAATAGAAAAATTAGTTAATAGTCAGGACCTTGCCGGGCAAGCATATCAAAATAAGCAAGAGCTTCAAAATTCTATTAATCTTGCGAACAAAAATCTATCCCAGGATGAAAATACCCTTACATGGACAAAAAAATTAGTAAAAGATGGATTCGCAACAAAAGATGAACTTTCAGCAAATACTCTTACTGTTCAATCAGATAAGATAAATTTGGAACAGGCGCTAACATCTCTTCAGATATTTGAAAAATATGATTTTAAAAAACAGATTGCGCAGCTTCTTTCAAACTATCGTGTGGCAAAAGAAGGTTTACTCAGGACCGAAGCTACTGCAAATGAACAGTTAATTCAGGCAAAAAATCTACTTGTGACTAAACAAGCTTCTTATCTTCTGACTCAACAAGATCTTAATCTGACAAAAGCTCAGATTGCGAAATGCACAATAACAGCAACACAACCCGGTATAGTTGTTTATGCAACTACTCCTCCAACAAATCAACCAATACAAACAGGAATGACTGTTTTTTTGAGACAACCCCTATTATTTATTCCTGATATTTCAAGGATGAAGGTGAAAATGAGAATTCCTGAATCATATATTGCCGAACTAAAAATAGGGCAGCCGGCAAAAATTACTGTTGGTGCCATTCCAGGTGTTACTTTTAAAGGAGATGTAAAAAAAATATCTTTACTTCCTTCTGCAAAATGGAAATGGCTCAATCCTGATGTTAATGTTTATGATGTATATGTCAACATAAAAGGAAAGAATAAACTTCTTAAACCAGGAATGATTTCCAAGGTAAAAATTCTTATTGCTGAGAAAAAAAATATTTTGCTTGTTCCTATTCCTGCAATATATTCTTCACATGGTAAATTATTTTGCAACCGTTTTGTAAATGGACAATCCATCACCACACCAATAACGATAGGGCTAAAAAACAATAATTTTGCTGAAGTAATAAAAGGACTTCGTCAAGAAGATAATGTAATACTTCAGTGAAGATTGAAGTTATAAAAATTATCTATTTCTTCTGAAAAATGAAAAATGAGAATATAATTATTCTTATATGAAAAAATATTTTATTACTAATAGCCCTGAAAATACAGAAAATGCCGGGAAAAAACTGGCAAAAAGATTGACGGCTTCAGACATTGTTATCTTTAAAGGCCCTTTTGGTTGTGGTAAAACAACTATGGTCCGGGGCATAATAAAACACCTGACCGGCGAAAACGTTATTACCAGTCCATCATTCGTTATACTTAATGAATATAATGGGAAAATACCTGTGTACCATTTTGACCTTTACAGGATTACAAACCCCGGAGATATTGAGACAACAGGTTATCAGGATTATACCGGGAAAGGACTTGTTCTTATAGAATGGCCTGAAAAGATTATTCCTCTGATAAAGCAAAAATACATAGAAGTAAATATAGAATATACGTCTTTTAAAAAAAGGAAGATAAACATAAAAAATGAGAAAACTCATAATTAAAAGATTATTGCACATCATTCCTATCATCATCGGTATGAGTTTTATTTCATTCCTTATGATAAGATTCTCACCCGGCAGTCCATTTACTTCCTTAAGGATGAATCCTGAAATATCCCCGGCAACAATAGATGCACTAAAAAAAAGTTTTGGATGGAATAAACCCCCTATTATCCAGTATCTTGACTGGCTTAAAAATCTTTGTGTATTAAATTTCGGAATATCTTTTTCATATCACATACCTGTTCTTACTCTTATAAAATACCATCTGAAAAACACTCTTTGTCTTGCGCTTTTTTCCCTGTCATTAAGCTGGGTCCTTGCTGTTCCGCTTGGTGTCATTGCCGGATACAGGGAAAAAAAATTTATTGATAAATTCCTTTCATCCATTGCGTACATATCCATATCTCTCCCCTCCTTTTTTGTTGCTCTTCTTTTTGTATATTTTATAAGTAAGACCAATATTCTGCCTCTTGGCGGGACACGTTCCCTTTTTGGTTCCCACGTTACGTCCTACCAGCATTTTATTGATTATCTTTCTCATCTTCTTGTTCCGGGTCTTGTCTTGACTTTTGTAAACCTCGGGTGGATTTTCAGACTTATGAGGAATAACTTTATAGAGGTATATCATTCTCCATACATAACTACCGCATGGGCAAAAGGTCTTTCCACAAAAAACGTCTTGTTCAGGCATGCTTTTAAAAATGCCATAAACCCGATGCTCACAATACTTGGACTTGAGATAGGAAGTCTTCTGAATGGAGCGGCACTGACTGAAATTATATGCGGGTGGCCGGGTATGGGAATCCTTATACTCCATGCCGTTTTGTCAAAAGACATGTATGTTGTAATGGGTTCGCTGGTTATAAGCGGGGCTCTTTTGATTCTCGGAAATCTGATTGGGGATATTCTTCTTCTTTTAACTGACCCGAGGATAAAAATATCATGAGGATTTTTTTACAAAGACTAAAAAGATACAGCAGGCTTGGCTATTTGAGCTTTATATTTCTTGTGGTATTTTATTTTATTGCATTTTTTGCAGATTTGTTTGTTCCGTATAATTATACCCACCAGTGGCTATCAAAATCTTTTTGTCCCCCGACAAAAATACATTTTATCGGGCCCCGGGGGCATTTTCATTTCATACCATTTGTTTATAACGAGACTCTTGTAAATCCGGCATTAAGAATATACAAAGAGAATAAAACAAAAATGTATCCTATTCATTTTTTTGTTACAGGACCGGAAAGAAAGATTTTCCGGCTCTTCAAAACAGATAAGTATCTTTTCGGGGTTCAAAAACCAGCAGGTATATTTTTATTCGGGACCGACATTTATGGAAGGGATTTATTTTCCCGGCTTCTTTACGGCGCACGGATTTCTCTCTCTATCAGTTTAATCGGTGTCATGTTTTCTTTTATCTTTGGACTTATTACGGGTGGTATAGCGGGATATTATGGTGGTGTTATTGATTATCTTATAATGAGATTTACAGAAATACTCATGGTTTTTCCTTCTTTTTATCTTATGCTTGCTCTCAGGGCGGCATTTCCTTTAAGTCTTTCAAGCGTCCAGGTATATTTTCTGATTGTTCTTATTTTAAGCATTATCGGATGGGCAGGTCTTGCAAGAATTATCAGGGGTATGGTTCTTTCAATCAAGGAGGAGGAATATGTTTTGGCTGCCAAATCCATTGGAATTTCAGATTTCAGAATTATAGTATCACATATTATCCCCAACACGTTTTCTTATACAATAACGGCATTAACCATAGCTGTTCCTGGCTATATTATAGGTGAAGCTGCTTTAAGTTTGTTGGGTCTTGGAATACAGGAACCCTATCCGAGTTGGGGGAATATTTTAAGTTCAACAATAGGAAATCTTCGGGTTTTAACATATGACCCATGGATGCTTATACCTGGTTTTTTTATATTTTTTGTTCTTATAAATTTTAATTTTCTTGGAGATGTTCTGAGAAGTGTACTAGACCCGAAAAACTGGTAAAATGGAAAAAATTATTCAGATGGCAGATTTAAGTATTTCCCGTTTTACGATTTCAGGAGAATGGTTGAATATCATTGATAATATAGACCTGGATATTTTTAAAAATGAAATATTCTGTCTTGTAGGGGAATCAGGCTCGGGAAAAACAACGCTTGCACTTTCTATTCTTAAATTGCTGCCGTTCTCATTTGAAACAATCAATGGCAGTATTTTGTTTGAAGGTAAAGATATTATAAAAATGAATAAGGATGAAATACAAAAAATAAGAGGTAAAAAAATTTCCATGATATTCCAGGAACCCTCTGCCTATCTTAACCCGCTGATGATATCAGGGGAACAGATAAAAGAATCCCTGAAAGAAAATGAAAAAGATAAAAAATCCAGAGTCATTGATATTTTAAAAGAGGTGGGATTGGAGGAAAATCATTATTTTTCTTATCCGCACCAGTTAAGCGGAGGAATGCAACAAAGGGTTATGATAGCCATGGCAATTATAAACAAGCCCTCCCTTTTATTGGCTGATGAACCAACTACTGCACTTGATGTTCTTACAATTCACCAGATAATACATATGTTAAAAGAACTACAGAAAAAATATGGAATGAGTATATTGTTCATAACACATGACCTTTCTATAGGAATAGAAATAGCCGATAGAATAGGAATTATATATAAAGGCGGAATAGTGGAAATCTTTAAACCTGACCGGCTTGAAAATTTATCACATCCGTATAGCAGGAAATTATTTAACTCCATGATTGGCAGGTATAAAAAAGGGGAAAGAATTAAAACTACAGATGGAAAAAATACTTGAAATAAAAAACATTAAAAAAGGTTTTACAGTAAAGGATACGTTTGGATTAAAAGAAAGAAAAATTGAAGCGCTGAAAGACGTATCCTTTAACGTATATGAAGGGGAAAATTTTGGTATAGTAGGAGAATCAGGCTCTGGTAAAACAACACTTGCAAAGGTTATTCTTTTTCTTGTAAAACCTGACAGCGGTAAAATTTTTTTCAGAAATGAGGAATTAACAGGGTTTTCAGGAAAAAAAATTTCAACATACAGGAGAAACACAAGCATAATCTTTCAAAATCCTTATAAATCCTTAAATCCACGTTTTACAGCGGGAAAAACCATATCCGAGGCTATACCTGAAAAAAATATTACAGAAAAGAAAAAAAGGGCTGAAGAACTGCTTAAATTAGTCGGACTTGATTCCTCTTATTATCACAGGTTTCCCCACCAGTTAAGCGGCGGGGAAAGACAAAGGATAGCAATTGCAAGAGCAATAGCAGGTCAGCCATTACTGATAATTGCTGATGAACCCACGGCAAATTTGGATGCATCCATTCAGGGGCAGATTGTAAATCTTTTAATGGACATTAAAACAGAATTGGGTATTACGTATATTTTTATTTCACATGACCTTAAACTTATAGATTATTTATGTGACAGGGTTGCTGTCATATATAAAGGAAGAATTGTGGAAATTGGAACAGCACAACAGATATCAAATAATCCTTTTCATCCATATACAAAAATTTTATTAAATCCCGATGCAGAACAAATAGATATAAAAGAAAATATGGAAGGCTCTGAACTTGTTGAAATTGAACCGGAACATCTTGTAAGAAAAAATTCTTTACCAGAAAAAGAAAATGTAATACAATAATAAAATATAAATGGAGATATTATGGCGGAAAATGGTCAGAAAATAGAAAAACAGATTGTTCTTCCGGTAAAAAATGCTTTACAGATGAGCATAAGAAGCATAAGAAGCAGATTTGGCAGGTCATCTATAGTAACAATGTCCATTGTTTTTGGTATTGCTTTTTTTATGTCGGTTATGGCCAATAATGCATTTATTGCAAGTATTCTTAAAAGCGGACCGGAAAGCCTCAAGGTGATTTTACAACAAAATTCCAGTAATATGGGTGCAAGACAAATATGGCTTATAGCCCTTTCTCTTGTAGTATGCACAGTAGGTATTATCAATTCAATGTTAATGTCTGTAACCGAAAGGTCAAGAGAGATCGGGACTATGAAATGCTTAGGGGCCCTTGACCATTTTGTTGTAGAGCTTTTTCTTATAGAAGCATTCATACAGGGGATTATTGGTTCCATTATCGGTATTGTCATAGGGGTTTTATTCACAACGCTCAGTGTTCTTTTTCAGTATAAAGGAATTATATTTTCGCTTTTTCCCGTCATCCAGATTTTAAAATATTCATTAATGGGGCTTATTTTAGGGACATTTTTAACCATAATTGGAGCCCTCTACCCTTCTTATCTATCTGCAAGAATGGAACCTGCAGAAGCAATAAGAAGAGAAGTATAAGACCGGAATTCTATAAGTTTGGATTGTCTTTAATGCTTTATTTGAAAAAAAGTATTTATAAAGCAGGAAAGAGCAATCCAGAACTTAATTCTTACTTTAAGCCAAAGGAGAAAAAAATGCCAAAAGAAACTATTGTAAGGACAATATCTGTAAAAAAAACATATTTATTGGGGAAAATACCGCTTGACGTGTTAAAAGGTGTGGATATTGAAATTCATAGAGGGGAATATATTTCAATTATGGGTCCTTCAGGAAGTGGCAAGACGACTCTTTTTAATATGATAGGAGGACTTGATAAACCATCGGAAGGCAAGGTCTATATTGATGAAGTTGACATTGCACAGCTTGATGCCTATGAACTTGCATGGCTAAGATGCAGGAAAATAGGATATATCTTCCAGACGTTTAACCTTATCCCGGTAATGACAGCTCTTGAAAACATTACGCTTCCCATGATTTTTGGAGGAATGAATACGGATGACTCCATGAGTAAGGCAAAACAGCTTCTTGAAACAGTCGGGCTTGGACACAGATTACATCATAAGCCTTTTGAACTTTCCGGCGGGCAGCAGCAAAGGGTTGCGATTGCCAGGGCTTTTGCAAATGACCCGGCAATTATTCTCGCGGATGAACCTACAGGAAATCTTGACCTTAAAACAGGAAAAGAAATTATAAATCTGCTTAAGAATATGAATAAACAAAAATCCGTCAGTATTATTACTGCAACCCATGATTTAAAAATGTTGGACGTTTCTGACAGGATTGTATGGATAAGAGATGGTATGGTGGAAAGAATAGAAGACAGGGCAAATCTTGATATTCAGGTGGGACAGGTTGAAGATGAATAAAAATGAACGTGTCGGTATTATTGGCTGTGGAAATATGGGAACTGCTTTCATAGAAGGTCTTTTATCCTCCAATACATTTCAGGCTGATAAAATATATGTTTCAGATACTGATATTGAGAAAATCAAAAATATCCAAAAAAAATATAAAGTCCATTCTGATACAATAAGCGGCCTTGTCATGGAATGTAACATTATCTGTCTTATTGTAAAACCCAAAGACATAAAAACAGTTTGCCTTGAAATAAAAAAATTTATTGCTCACAACAAAATAATTATTTCTTTTATTGCAGGTATTAAAATTAGCCGGATTGAACAGATTTTTGAAAAAGACGTTCCTGTTTTGAGAATAATGCCCAATCTTTCTGTTTCTATCGGCAAGGGAATCATAGGATATTCCAAAGGGAAATATTTCCCTGATTCTTTATTACAGAAAATAGCACCCATATTCAAAAATCTTGGTTTTTTATTTCCTATTAATGAAGAAAAAATGTATTTGTTGACTGCTGTTTCCGGGAGTGGACCCGGATACCTTTTTTATTTTGGGGAGATTATTTATAAAATCCTTTTGAATAATGGTTTTTCCCATGAATCTTCAAAAAAAATTGTTGGATATCTTTTTGAAGGTTCAGGAAAAATGATGAATGAAAATGAAGATGAGCCGGGAATTTTAAAGGCCCGGGTTTCTTCTCCCGGAGGGACAACGGTTGCAGGTCTTGAAGTATTAAAAAAATACAGGATAGAAGAGATTTTCAGGGAAGTTATAAAAACTGCTGAAGAAAAAGCAATAGAACTTTCTGCCGAGCTATAATTCATTACTATTCATTTTGCCGGGTAAAAGGTATATTCTCAAATTTTACTGTATATGGATTTTCCTGCATGGTAACTGTTAGATTACCCATATTTTGCTGTTGTTTGGCAGAAAATGTAATTTCCAGCATGGATATTTTTTTTATAGTAAAATTTACGTTATTAAACACCAGAGTGGATTTAATAGGAACCCCCTGATTGGCATTTACACTGAAAAGATTTGAATTGGTTGATAATGAACCGAAATTCCCTTCTCCATCCGAGGATACGTTCGTCCCATTCATTGTTGCTGTTGAAGCCGGATAGATATTTCCATATGCATCAACAGCCTTTGCAGATAAAATAATAAACATATTATCAGGATTAGAATGATTTGTAATAGTAAGATTGCATGTAACACCTGAATTAGTGAGCTCGCATTTTGTTAAGGCAAAAAAGAAGCCATAAGATTCCTGTATTTGTATGGCTGGAGGTTTTGACGGGCTACCGGATGGAGTAATTGTTTTTATACCCTGCCCTGCTGTTAAAAGCGATTCTATGGTTTTGTTTTTATCAAGATTAAAATCAAAATCTGCAAGAATTTTTCCTGTGCTTGTGGAAATAATTCTGACAAAAACCTTGACGCTATCGCTTAATGGTAAAACGGTTCCTGTAAGTATTGTCTCCACTCCTGCTTTTTGGGCAGCTGTTACAGCAGTGGAAGGGTTTATAAAATCAGAAACCTGCAAGCCGTTTTTTTTAATGAGGGCATCCATGTAAATTCTGTCAATAACGTTAAATTTATCAGAGGAATTGGCAAGTGATGCAGATAGTTCTTCAGCAATAAACCGTCCAAGATTTGTAGGGTGTCCCTTAAGGTTGGTAAAATCAATAACAGCGATTGTTTTTATGCCAAGGTTATGTATGGTCTTACTGATAAGAGGGGAAACGTTTTCTATGCCGCTTTCCAATGCATAAACCGGATAAGAAAACAAAAACAACAAACCGCATATTAAAAAAATCTTATAATAATTTTTCATGATTCACTCAAACAAAGCCTCAAAGACAATCCAAACTTATTTCAAACACCGTTCTACTTGAGTATTTACTTTTTATTTTATCTTTTATTCGCATAAATTTCAATAGAAGTAAGATTGCCAATAAGTTTTTCTTTTTCTTTTGTTAATTCTTCTTTGAGTTTTTTGGTTTGTTCAATTACTTTTTCAGGCGCGCCGGATAAAAATCTTTCATTGTTCAGTTTATTTTTCACCTGTTCAAGGTTCAGCAAAACCCTGTCTAATTTTTTTTGAATCTTTTCCTTTTCTTTACCTGTATCAATAATGCCTTCTGTTTCAATGTAAAACCATCCATTATCCCACTTCCTGCTTTGCGGATGCTTTTCAGCCGTTTTTTGAAATTGGGCTTTTGTGAGGAATTCAAGAATCTTTTTTGTCTCAGAATTTTCTTCCAATAAACCGAGATTATTGAATTTTCCTTTTACCTGTCTGGTGATAGGCAGTCCAAAGTTTGTTTTGATATCCCTTATTTCAGTAACAAATTGCTGAAGTTGCTCCATTACGGATATTGTTTCTCCATAAAACAAATTTTCATTATAGAGAGGCCATTTACTTTTTATAATCAGGGAACTGTCTGTTTTTACAATTTCCTTGAGTTTATGCCACAATTCTTCAGTGATAAAAGGAACAAATGGATGTAGAATCTTTAAAGACTGGTGGAGGACATATAATGAAACAGGGATAACTTTATTACTGAAATATTCTTTATCTGCATCCTCATTATGGATTTTTGAAATTTCAAGATACCAGTCGCAGAACTGGTGCCAGAAAAATTCATAGATAGTATCTGCTGCTTCACTAAAACGATATTCATCAAGACATTTTGTAATCTCATTTATTCTTATGTTTAAAAGTGTCAGTATCCATTTTTCAGGAAGTTCCAACTCATTTTCTTTAATCATGGAAAAATCAATTTTGTTTTCCATTTTTTCTCCCGCTTTCAGGGTTACATACCTGTAGGCATTCCATACTTTATTGAGGAAATTTCTTCCTTTTAAATAGAAATCATGAGGAAGAAAAACGTCCTGGCCAAATGACGTAAGGGAGATAAGACTGAACCTTAAAGCATCAGCGCCTGTCTGGTCAATAATTTCTACGGGGTCTATTGCATTTCCCAGTGATTTACTCATTTTTTTACCGGTTTCATCCCTTACTGTTCCATGAATATAAACAGAATTAAAAGGACACTTACCTGTGAATTGGTATCCTGCAATGACCATACGGGCAACCCAGAAAAATAAAATTTCCTGGGCAGTTACAAGCGTATCAGTGGGATAAAAAATCATCAGGTCTTCAGTTTTTTCAGGCCAGCCAAACACTCCAAATGGCCATAGCCATGATGAAAACCACGTATCAAGAACGTCCGTGTCCTGGGTAATATTTATTGAATTGCATGAGCTGCATTTATCAGGTTTTCCTTCTGAAACGATAATTTCTTTACAGTCCTGGCAATAATAAACAGGCAGCCTGTGTCCCCACCATATCTGTCTGCTTATACACCAGTCATGAATGTTTTCCAGCCACTGGAGATAAACTTTTTTCCATCTTTCCGGGTAAAAATTTAATTTTCCTGTTTCTGCAGCTTTTATTGCAGGATTAGCAAGACCTTTCATACTTACGAACCATTGTTCAGAGAGATAAGGTTCTGTGATGGTATCACACCTGTAACAGTGCCCTACCCTGTTTTGATAGCCTTCAATTTTTTCAATAAGGCCCGTTTGTTTTAGCTCTTCTATGATTTTTTTTCTGCACTCAAACCTGTCCATTCCTTTAAATTTACCGGCATTTTCATTAATCATGCCTGTTTTGTCCATAATCACCAATGTTTGAAGATTGTGTTTTTTACCAATAATAAAATCATTGGCATCATGTCCCGGGGTAACCTTGACTGCACCGGAACCAAATTCTTTTTCCACCATTTCATCCTGTATGATTGGTATTTCCCTGTTAAGGAATGGAAGAACGACTGTTTTACCTGCCATGTCTTTATACCTTGGGTCCCCGGGATTTACTGCTACTGCAGTGTCGCCGGGCATTGTTTCGGGTCTTGTAGTTGCAACTGTAATATGAAAGTTTTTACCGGGATAGCGGACATAATAGAGATTGCTGTTTTCATCCCTGTAGATGACTTCTTCGTCTGAAAGAGCAGTAGTGCATCTTGGGCACCAGTTGATTATCTTTTTTCCGCGGTATATCAATCCTTTTTTATGCAGTCCGACAAAAGCAGTGGTTACGGCTTTTGAAAATCTTTCATCAAGGGTAAAGCAAATTTTTTGCCAGTCGCATGAGGCACCAAGTTTTTTCAGCTGGTTAATAATCGTGTTTCCATATCCTTCTCTCCATTTCCATACCTCTTCAATAAATTTTTCTCTTCCAATGGCGTCTCTTGTTATACCCTTTTTTCTTAATTTTCTTTCAACCACGTTCTGCGTTGCAATTCCTGCATGGTCTGTCCCCGGCACCCAGAGAGCATCAAAACCCTGCATTCGTTTCCATCTTATCAGAACGTCCTGGATTGTATTGTTCAGAGCGTGGCCTATATGAAGATAGCCTGTAACGTTGGGTGGAGGCATTACAATAACATAAGATTTTTCATGTTTTTCCGGTGAAACATCCACATGAAAAACATTTTCTTTTTCCCAGACCTTATACCAGTAGTCTTCACAAATTTTCGGGTTATATTTTTCAGATATCATTTTTTATATTCTTATTTTAAAATTTCAGAAATTAAATTTTTTCATTATTTCCGAAAGGACCTTTTTCAAAGGCATATTTTGTTCTGCTGCAATTTTTTTACATACCTCATATTCAGGAGATATGTTTACGATCTTTTCATTGAAATAACCTACTTTTATGGGAATTTCCCCAATGGCTGTTTTTATTATTTTCTCCTCTCTTTTTAAAGGGTACCTTTCTTCTTTCCTGTATCTGATGCCGATACTGGAGGTTTCCTTGAAAACAATTTCCATCAGGGAATCTTTTTTATCAGGAAAGCACAGTATTCTCAGGTTGAACATGGGTCTTGATTTTTTTGTCATTCCTGTAAAAAATGATACTTCAAGAGCACCCTGTTTATAAAGTTTTTCCATAAGGTGTTCAAAAATTACCGGATTCATGTCATCTATGGAAGTTTCAATAATGCCGAGATTTTCACGTATTTCTTCATTGCATTCCCCGTAGGAAAAAAGAACTGTATTGGGTTGAATTTTTTCATTTGTTCCCGTTCCATAAGAGCTGTCTATAATTTTCATTGGAGGGGTATCACTGAATTCATCCACGATTCCTTTTATGATTGCCATTCCCGTGGGGGTTGTAATTTCAAATGGTCCGTTTTTAAAATTAACGGGTAAGCCTTTTGATATTTCAATTGTTGCAGGAGCAGGTTTGGCAAGTCCCACAGGGGAAGAATAGATTTTTTCAATCTTCAAAAAATCAAGAAGAATAACCACAGAGGCAATTTCAACAAGAGCATCGGTTTGTCCAACCTGATGAAAATGAATTTTATCCAGAGGTTCCTTATGAATTTTAGATTCAGCTTTTGCAATAATGCTGAATATTTCAAGTATTTTACTCTTCACGGATTTTTTAAAGTTACTGGTTTCAAATATTTTTTTTATTTCAGTATAGGAGTTTGGTTTTTCCCTGTTTTTTAAGGAAACAATAAACTGGTTCGCTGAAAAAGAATGAGATGAAGGTAATTCTCTTTTGACAGGAATAAGTTTTATTTCATATATATTGGATAATGATATTTTTTTTAACTCTTTTTCAAGAAATTTACAACCACATATTCCTGCAATAGAGGCAGCAAGCATATCACCTGCGCAACCGTTTTGAACGTTAAAATATCCGGCTGTCATTTTTTCCCTTAGGGAATAAAGATTTGAGATATGGAGGTTTTTACGACGTCTACTTTTACGTTTTCAGCAATTTTTAAAGAAACAATCTTACCCTTGATTTCTTCAATCTGTCCTATCATCCCGCCGATGGTAATTACCCTGTCGCCTCTTTTAAGGTTATCCAGCACTTCTCTTCTCTGTTTTTCTTTTTTTTGCTGGGGAAGGATAAGAAGAAAATAAAAAATCGCAAATATAATAATAAGTGGTAAAAGACTTAAAAATCCCGTGCTTAAAGTTGGTGCCTGTCCTGTTGTTCCCATATTTTTCTCCTTGTTAATTTCTTGTATATTTGTAATATATTATCATAAATTTTATCAAATACTAAATTTTTTATAATTTTCCAAAAATGTGTTTTTAAATTCCACAAAAGTTCCGTCTTCTATGTTTTTTTGAATTTTCTCCATAAATCTGCATAAAAAGTATAGATTATGATAAGAATTAAGTCTCATTCCCAGAAACTCTCTTGCATTAAATAAGTGTCTTAAATATGCTTTGCTGTAATTCCTGCATACAAAACAACTGCAATCTTCATCAAGCGGGGAAAAATCGTTTTTATATAATGCATTTTTTACGTTAAATTTGCCTTTCCATGAAAGAGTCGTTCCTGTTCTTGCTATGCGGGTTGGCATCCCGCAGTCAAAAACGTCTATACCTCTATTAACCATTTCAATTATCTGTTCAGGCATTCCCAGTCCCATAAAATATTTTGTTTTTGACCCGGGAATGACAGAACTTAAAAAATCAACTGTTTTTACGGTTTCTTCCCATGGTTCGCCTATACTTAATCCTCCTATACCATATCCTGCGAAACCAATGGATTCAAGTTCTTCAAGGGATTTTTTTCTTAATTCAGGATAAGACCCTCCCTGAATAATTCCCCATAGAACCTGCTCCGGTTGTTTATGAAAATCTTTACATTTTTTAGCCCACTGTGTTGTTTTATGGACACTTTCTTGTACTTCTTCATAATCGTTCCAGTTTTTCGGGCAATAGTCAAAAGCCATAATTATGTCTGCTCCTATTTTCTCCTGTATTTCCATGCTGGACTCCGGTGAAAAAAAATGTTGGGAGCCATCAACCATGGATTTAAAAATTACCCCATTTTCCTGTATTTTTACACCCTCAAGACTAAAAATCTGAAAGCCGCCGCTATCTGTTACAATTGCGCCATTCCAGTTCATAAACCTATGCAGAGAACCTGTTTTTTTTATTGTTTCAGTCCCTGGTTTAAGATATAAATGATAGGCATTTGCTATCAGCATTTGATAGCCCATTTCCTTGATATCCTCTGATGATAAGGTTTTCACTGTTGCGTATGTTGCAACAGGCATAAAACAGGGGGTTTTTATTTTTCCATGAGGAGTTAGAATTTCACCCGCCCGTGCTTTTGTATTTTGACATTTTGATATTATTTTAAATCCAGGCATTATTGCTCTCTTTCGTGAAAGTTTAATCTTTCCCATTTTTTTATTTTTTATATTATATAGCATAACTTAATTATGTTATAATAAAACATAAAGTAAAAGCTGAAAACCTAATTTTATTTTTTACAGAACCGTGTTTTACGATAGGAGAAAATATGGTATCAGTAAATCATAAAGATGTTGTTATAAATGATAAATTCTGGTCTTCCCGCATAAATGTAAATAGAAAAAAAACTATACCCCATATATATAAACAATTGGAGAAAACCGGAAGAATTGATGCTTTCAAACTTAACAAAAATTCACCTATGCACATTTTTTGGGATAGTGATGTGTATAAATGGATTGAAGCAGCCAGCTATAGTCTTACTACCCACACTGACATTCAAATTGATTCGATGTTAAACCATATAGTTAACCTGATAGTTCAAGCACAACAGCCGGATGGCTATCTTAATACTTATTTGATAGCAAAAGAGCCGGAAAATCGATGGAAAAATTTGCGTGATAACCATGAACTTTATACTGCAGGTCATCTTATAGAATCTGCAGTAGCACATTACCAATATACCGGTAAAAACGTACTTCTTGATGTTGCATGCCGTTTTGCTGATTACATAGAAACTGTTTTTGGTAGAGGGGATAATAAAAAGCCGGGTTATTGTGGCCACCCGGAAATTGAATTAGCTTTGGTGAGACTTTACCGCACTACAGGAGAGAAAAGATATTTAAATTTAAGTAAATATTTTGTGGAACAAAGAGGGCAAAAGCCATATTATTTTAAAGAAGAAGCCATAGCCCGAGGTGAAGACCTTAAAAAATGGTACTCATGGGAAACAGAAAACTATGCTATTTTTCAGGCACATCTTCCGGTCCGGCAGCAATATGAAGCCTCAGGCCATGCAGTACGAGCTGCCTATCTTTATTCAGCAATGGCAGATATGGCTCTGGAAACAAAAGACATTTCACTTTTTAAAGCATGTGATAGGTTATGGGAAAATATTGTTATAAAAAAAATGTATATCACAGGAGGTATTGGTTCAAGTAAAAATGGTGAAAAATTTACTTCTAATTATGATTTACCAAATGAAGAGGCTTATTGTGAAATCTGTGCTTCTATCGGACTTATGCTATTCAGTCATAGAATGTTAAGTCTGAATTGTGATAGAAAATATGCTGATGTAATGGAAAAAGCACTCTACAATGGTATTCTTAGCGGAGTTTCTCTGAATGGAACAAGGTTTTTCTATGTTAACCCTTTAACCAGTTTAGGAAATCATCATAGGCAGGAATGGTTTGATTGCGCTTGTTGCCCGCCTAACATAGCCCGTATTTTAGCCTCTTTAGGCCAATATATTTATTCCCAGAACAAAAATAATATTATAGTCCATCTTTATATTGGAAGCAGTGCCGGTTTTAACATAAAGAATCAAAAAATTATTTTAAAACAGAAAACTGATTATCCATGGAATGGTATGATTGGATTTACGTTTAAAATGGAGAAATCAGCATATTTTGGTTTAAAACTCCGGATTCCCGGTTGGTCTCAAAAAGCAAAATTAAACATAAATGGGGTTTCAGTAAAAGTAGCAGAAAATTTAGAAAAAGGTTATATCCATTTAGAACGGAACTGGCAAAATAACGATACAATCACTCTTGAATTTGACATGCCCATAATAATGATACAGGCACACCCTGACGTAAGACAGGATATTGGATATTGCGCCTTACAAAGAGGGCCGGTTGTATATTGTATGGAAGAAGTGGACAATAATGTCCCTTTGCACAGGATTATACTGAATGAAAAAAACAAATATTCTGCTGTTATAAAACATAATTTATTAGGTGGGATAGTTACTATCCGGGGAAAATCTGAAGTTGTAGATGATGCAGGTTGGAATGAAATGCTTTACAAACCACTAACTAAAGAAAAATTTAAACAAATCAAAGTAACTGCTGTACCGTATTATACCTGGGATAATCGTAAACAAGGTCAAATGCGTGTATGGTTTAGATATAAATGAAAAAACTCAATCTTATAAATAATCTTGAAGAACTTGAAGAAAATCTCTCAAAGCCATCACAAAGAGTAATTGATACCATGGCAGATATTAAAGGAAATATTTTAATTCTTGGTGCTTCAGGTAAAATTGGACCTACACTGACAAGAATGATTAAAAAGGCAGTAGGTGAATCCAAAAAGGTTATCGGCGTTGCAAAATTCTCTGATGAAACCATAAGAAAAAAACTGGAAAAATATAGAATTGAAACTATAAAATGCAACCTGCTGGATAGAGAAAATTTTGATAAACTGCCTGATGCAGAAAATATTATTTATCTTGTTGGTATGAAATTTGGTTCTGTTAACAATGAACCGTTAACATGGGCAGTAAATACAGGACTTCCGTCTTTAGTGATTGATAAATATAGACATTCCAAAATCATTGTTTTATCAACAGGGAATATTTATCCTTTTGTGTCAGTTAAAAGCAGAGGTTCAATAGAAACAGATACTCCGGAACCCGTTGGAGAATACGCCCAGTCATGTTTTGGAAGAGAAAGAATATGCCAATATTTTTCTGAAAAATATAAAACTCCTATGACTATAATAAGATTAAATTATGCTGTTGAATTAAGGTATGGTGTTTTATTTGATATAGCGATGAAAGTAAAAAAAGGTATTCCTATAGATTTAAGTACAGGATATGTAAATGTAATCTGGCAGACAGATGCAAATAGAGGTATTCTATTAAGTTTTCAGGCATGTTCCAGTTCACCTGAAATCCTGAATCTTACCGGACCCGATATTATTTCTATAAAAAAAATCGCTATAAGATTTGGAGAAATTTTTAATAAACAGGTCATATTCAAAAATATTGAAGAAGAAACATGTTTGCTTTCAAATGCAAAAAAATTTTTTGATTTATTTGGTTATCCGGAAACAACACTTGAAACAATGATTACATCTATTGCCCATTGGATAAAAATTGGTGGACAATCTTATAATAAACCGACATATTTTGAAAAGAGAAATGGTAAATTTTAGAAATGAATAAAGAGGATTTAGAAATAAAGAAAATTCTTAAAAGAGGCACAGTAATACCTGCCCATCCTCTTGCCCTTGATAAAAACAGAAGATTTGATGAAACAGGACAAAGAAGATTAACCATGTATTATATTTCAGCAGGAGCTGGCGGTTTATCTATCGGAGTTCATACCACACAGTTTGAAATCCATAATTCAAAATTTAATCTTTATAAACCAGTTTTAAGAGTTTCATCTGAAACAGTTAAGGAGATTAAAAAACCTGTTATTATGATTGCCGGTATTTATGGTGAAACAAAACAAGCAATTAAAGAAGCAGAAATCGCAAAAAGTTTTGGCTATCATGCAGGACTTTTAATTTTAACGCAATTAAAAAACCAGCCCACTGAAAAAATCATAAAACATATAAAAGAGATATCAAAAATTATAGATATCTTCGGATTTTATCTTCAGCCATCTATTGGGGGGAAAATACTGGATTTCAAATTCTGGTGTAAATTTCTTGAGATTGAAAATATTTTAGGAATTAAAATTGCCCCGTTCAATAGATATTGGACTTTGGATGTTGTTAAGGCGGTTATTGAAACAGGCAGAGAAAATGATGTCGCATTATATACCGGCAACGATGATAATATTATTTTTGATTTAATTACACCTTTTTATTATAAAGGCAGGAAAGTAAGGATTGTTGGAGGATTATTGGGCCATTGGTCATTCTGGACAAAAAAGGCGGTTGAATTATTAAAATATATACATAGTATAATAGAAAATAAATATAAGATTCCGTATGAATTAATGAAAACATCCGTTGAAATTACTGACTGCAATAGCGCAATATTTGATTCAAAAAACAATTTTGATGGCTGTATACCTGGAATAAATGAAGTATTAAGAAGGTCAGGTTTATTAAAAGAAAGGAAATGTTTAAATCCTAACTCTGATTTATCAACAGGGCAAAAAGAAGAGATAGATAGAATATATAAGTTATATCCACATTTAAGAGATGATGAATTTGTCAAGATGAATTTTGAGAAGTGGTGTTAAACATAAGCATGGAAAGATAAAAAACTCCAAAAGGAATAATTGATTCATCCAGTATATATGTACTGCTGTGAAGAACGCCACACTTCCCCCCCACTCCTATAAAAATATAACAGGATGGTGCCTTCCGTGAAAAAAATGCAAAATCTTCTCCAGTCATTGAAGGTTTTTGTTCCACCAAAACTTCGGATGAAAAAATTTTAGATGTGGTAAGGTGGATTTTGTTTGTAAATTCAGGGTTATTTATTACAGATGGAGAGTAAACATTATATTTTAACTTCCACCGGCAGTCAAAACTTTTACATGTTCCCTCTATTATTTTCTTTAGTTCATTTTTTACAAATATCCGGATATTATCATTTATTGTCCTAACTGTCCCCTCTATTTTTACTATATCAGGGATAACATTAAAAGCACTGCCAGCGTGGATACCTCCTATAGAAATAACAACTGGTTCATACGATTGGATTCGTCTGCTTACAATTGTCTGAATCTGGGTAATTAAATAGGAACAACAGGTAATCGGGTCTTTTGTATAGTGTGGTGTAGAGCCATGTCCGCCTTTTCCTTCAATTATAATTTCAAATTTATCAGTATTTGCCATTACAGGACCAGAACCGAGCCATATTTTTTTTAAAGGAATATATGGAACATAATGAAATCCAATAAAATTGTCAACATATTTGGTCACATCTTCTTCAATCATTTTTATTGCACCACCAGGTGGTTTTTCTTCAGATGGTTGAAAAATAAATTTTATATTTACCTTTAATTCATCTTTAAATTTTGAAAGTATTTTTGCTGTACCAAGAAGAGTGGCCATATGAGCGTCATGGCCACAGGCATGCATAATACCGTTGTTTTTGGAAGAAAATGAAAGACCTGTTTTTTCTTTTATAGGTAAGGCATCCATATCAGCCCTGATGCCTATTGTTTTTTCTGCATTTTTTACTTTAAGAAAACCAACAACCCCTGTTTTTGCTTTTACTTCAAAAGGAATTTTTAATTGAGAAAGTATACTCTGAATTTTTTCTGAGGTTTTTGTCTCTTCAAAAGCAAGCTCAGGATACTGATGAAAAAGCCGTCTCCATAAAATTATATCTTTTGTAATATGATATACTTTTTGTTTTATTATCTTGGCATCAATAATCATAATGTATTTTGAGAAAGTTTAAAAAAGAATTTGTCTTACCTGCCAGTAGTCCTCTCTGTTTAAACTTTTTCCTATCGCTCCTGCTGCCTCTTCAATCTGTTTTTTATTTTTTATACCCACGATAGCAGAATGGATTGCAGGATGCATTAATGTGGCTGTCAAGACCAACTGGATAATTGTCAAACCATATTTTTCAGCAAGTGGAGCAAGATTGGATACATGTTCAGTCAATAAGCGAAATCGTTCTCCCTGAAAGTCAGGGTCTGTTGTGCGAAGATCATTAAATTTTTCTGTTCCTTTATATTTACCTGTTAATAATCCCCTGTGCAGAGAGCTATAAATAAGAACCCCAAGGGATTCTGTTTGACAATAAGGTAAAAGATCATTTTCTATCTGGGTATCTAAAAGGTCATAATGGGGCTGGACCGTTGCATAATTACCGAATTTTCTGGCTAAGCGAACTTGTTCGGTGGTAAAGTTACTCACTCCATAAACCCGGATTTTCCCCTGTTTTTTTAGTAATTCCATTGCTTCTGTTGTTTCTTCAATAGTAGTGATAGGGTCAAAAGCATGGCATTGATAAAGGTCTATATAATCCATTTGTAATCGGTGTAAACTTGCATCGCATGCTTCTATTATATACTTTTGGGAAAGGTCCGGATACCTGTGCCCATCAGGATAGAAGTGATGATATACCTTGGTGGCAACTATTATTTGTTCCCGTGGGAAAATCTTTAATGCTTTTCCCAAAACAGTTTCTGCCAAACCATCTCCATAAGCATCTGCAGTATCATAAAAATTGACTCCCAGTTCAAAGGCATAACGGATAGCAGATATAATTTCTTCTTCTGATTGTGTCCCCCAAAACCGGGGTGATAACTGCCATGTTCCATAACAGATAGGACTTACAGAAAGACCGCTATTGCCTAAATTAACTCTTATATTTTTATCCATTTTATATTTTTCTCCTTTGTTCTATTTAATCGGAATAACTTTCTTTTTTATCCAGGATTCTTTTAATGCCTCAATTACCTTTAAATTTTTATAAGCTTCAACAGGTGAATTTAATTTCCTGTTTTCTTTGATAGCGCTAAAAAACTCTTTTTCACATAAAAGCAAAGAATCTGTTTGTGGAAATTTTAGATTTATTGTTTTTCTCTCACCTTTTTTATCAAGTACAAACTTTACAAGTGGAGGAATGGCATAGGTTTCAGTTTTTCCATAAAAAATATGACTGTATTCTGAAACTCTGACAGAAACATCTGAAGCAAATAAATCAACAGGAATTCCGCTTTCAAGTTCTAAAAACCCAACACAGGTATCTTCCACCTCAAGATTTCTTATCCTGTTTGATATAAATCCACATACATTTTTTATTTCTCCTGCAATAAATCTTAAATCGTCTATATCATGGATATGATTAATTAAAAGAGGACCCGCACCTTTTTCCCTGTGCCATTCAATTTTAAAATACTCATCTTCTTTAACACCAGCAAAGGAAATATGTATTCCTGTTATTTTATCAATCCTATTTTTCAAGAGATGTTTTAATTTCATTGTATATCCGGAAAATCTTCTTTGGTGTCCTACTACTAAGACACAATTATTTTTTTCTGCAGATTCTATCATTTTTTCTGCCTGGTTTGTATCTTGTGCAATAGGTTTTTCAATGTACACAGGAATTTTTTTGTCAAGGCATTTAATCGTGTATTCATAATGTAAATGATGTGGTATAGCTAAAATAACAGCATCTATTTTTTCTTTTGCAAGAAGTTCATTTATTTCTTTATATAGCGGAACACCAGGGTCATTTTTAAAAAATGATTTTTCAGGATTGGTGTCACATACAGCCACTAATTTTACTCCAGGAATTCTTTTATTTTTTATATTTAATGCATGATAATATCCCCACTTCATACCTACAACTGCTGTTTTAATCATTTTTTCTCCCCAATTTGTTTTATGTTATCCTTTTGCTCTTTCAATTTCTTCTTTCACCGGACGGACAGGATTTAAAATTTCATCAGGAGACAAGACTGTTATTGTTGGTAAAGCCCCCTGTAAAGCATGCATTTTCATTCTTAATATGCTTTCTTCTGTTTTGCCATCCAAATTTCCATACCCAAGCATTTTAACATCATCCCTGTATATGTATTTGTTTATTTTAGCTGTAACATTTGAAAGAAATTCCGCATTTTTAAAATTGCTGAAAGGAAGATGCACCTGACCAAAAGTCTGGTAGATTGATGTTAATTCATTTAATCCTTCTCCCGCAATCATTACATCAGGAAAATATTTATACAGATTTTCTTCTATTTTCAACATTCCTTCCATTGGCGTAAGATTTTCAACAAAACAATTTGCAAGATTTTCAGTAAGTAATGTCTGGTCCAAAAAAACTCCGTTTAATTTTAACATCTTAATATTTCTTGATATTTCCTCTAAAAGAATCTCTCTCCATTTAGTTAAACCCTGATGTATATATGCCATACTTATTTCCCCTTTTTTTATTATTTTTTCAACAGAACTTTGAGAAACAGGAAAACATAAATCCGGGATTATTCCCCAGGAAGAAGATGATGTATACGGCTGATTTGTGAGAGAAGTAAATTTTTTTTTGTTAAATGCCCATCCAAAAGTCTGTCCTGTATTGACGTTTTTGCATATAAAATTTTCTAATTCTGACATCACAGGAAGTTTCTGGTCACAGCATAAAAAATTAAAATGTGGGAATATATTAAAACCTTCTTTTTTTGCTTTTTCAATAAATAATTTTGCTTCTTTATTTGGTTGATAAACAGGATAAAAAGAATCATAAGGATATTTTCTCCAATCACTCAGATGAATTAATACTTCCTGAGGCTTAAATATTTTTTTTAGAAACTGCAATATTTCATAATTTACCGGACACCATGAAACAGCAAATTTAATTCTATCCTTTATCTCCGGTTTAAGAACTTTTTTTATTGGATAGAATTTTTTTCTGTAATATTCAAAAATTTCTTTTGATGGTCCTTTATAAGCAGTTAAATAATAAGACGTACCTCCACAACTATATTTATTGTCTAAAGGGCCAAAATTCTCTATTCCAATTCCGACTGTTATTCCTGTTGTGTTTTTTTCATATGAAAAAACTTTGAATTTAAAAGAATTTTCAGGACAAAAAATAGAAATATTTTCATTTTTATAAGAGCAATTAACTATTGGGAATTCCCACTGGAATGGCCATTGAAAATAAAGTTTATCTACTGGTATCTGGTGGTTTAATCTGATTCCCTGCGAAAAGGGTACATAAATGTCGAAATTTTTTAGCCCGCCTATTTCCCATAAAACTGCTTTTATTTTTCCTCTTTTTGATTTTATAGATGGCACTATCTCAATAAATTCATTATCTATTATTTTTACTTCAAGTATTCCTTCACCTAACCAGGTTTCAATTCCAATAAAATAAAATTCATCAGTGATTTTCTTTATATAATTATTTTTTATTTCAATATCTTCTAAATTGATTTTTTCATTGGGATAAACGACTGAAATTCCGCCATTTTCAAATTTATATTTATTACCAGAATATAAGATTAATTCTTTTAATCTTGTTCCTTCAAAAATAACCTCAAATTTTTTACATCTAATCTTTAATCTGTTCATTTTTGAATAGATATTTGGTAAAATTATCCAGTAATATATTGTTATCAGGCTGTTCATGAATCTGACTCATTCCTTGATAACCTTCTATACGCCACATCCACATAGTGTCAGCGTTTATTTTATTATCATTATAAGAGGTGTAAAAATTACTTATAAGTTTGGACCCTGAAACAAGATAAACTTCCCCTTTTCCATAATTTTTTTCCCCGATTAATTCTTTGCCATCATATTCAAATATGTTGTTTATATTTCCTTTTAAAATAAAACCATCATAATAGAATTTACTTATTCCTTTCAGAATTTTTCCAGAGCCTTTCATTTTTGTTGAAAATTCAGGATAGAATTTTGCAGGCGGATGAGCAAGTGTAGGGTCATTCCCGGAATCTATCTTAAGAAGAATGCCGGTAAGTGTCCCTCCAAAAGGATTGGATATAATGTTAAACAAAGGTATTTGGCTTTTATCTGATGGTCCTATCAACATAAGGTCCCCGCCATTTTTTACATAATTTATCAGTTTTTCAGATAATATATCATTGACTTTTGTTTTATCTATCTTTGAAAAAGGAAGTATTATAAATTTATATTTATTAAAATCTGCATTTTCTTTGTTAATAATTTTTACTCCAACCATATACCTGCTTATGGATGTAATTATTCTGGAAAAACCTGTTTTGGAATTATTCCAAACATTTCCTTTTTGCAAAAAAGAAATAAGTCCTACTGTACAAAGAAGCGGTTTCCCATCTGTAACTTTTAATGTATTCATTAACCTGTTTTTATAGTTGGCTTTTGAAAATTTATACAGGGCTACAGCATTTTTATAATTATCAAGAGCCATACTTTCAGTTTTAAAATCTATGTTTTTGTTAAAAGACTGGTACTTATTGTTTTCAATTACATAAATTTTGTGATTTCTGTAATAAATTCTTTTTGTAAAAAGAGGACCATTATTTTTATCCAGAAGATATGTATCAAAAAATCCATTCTTATTATCCATATTAAAGTAAGCCTCATACCATCCAAATGGTTCTCTGCCAACATCCACATCTCTCATCCATTGAACTATGTCAAATCCTATATTCCACCAGTATTTTTTAAATTTATCTCTTTTTTGATAATATTTGTTTTCGTCTATCCGTTGTTTTTGTATATTTTTTATTTCCGGAGGAACTGCTGAAAGATGCCATCCCCAGTTAGCATTTTTAAAGTGGCAATTACCATCTATAGGACTGTAATATATATAAAAAGATTTTGATTGTTTGGGTTGGACATCACAGTCAAATCTTATATCAGATGCATCAGATGGAATAAAAATTTGCATTGCTTCCGGATTAGTACAATTTACGTTTGACCATGTACAACCAATAACATCCCACTTTTGCTGCATACTCCATTTCCATGCATATAACCATGGTCTGGGTTTTCCATTCTTTTCAAAACCTGGTAATGGCAACCCATTCCAATGTGCTGGAATGTACTGTGCGGTTGTTGCCAATTTATTCCCGTAAGGGTCCTTAAAAACAATCTCTTTTGCAGGGTATATTGGCACCCTGTCAAACCCTTCTTTTGTATAGAAAATTTTAGGGCTTATCATCATATTGAAGTATCTTCCTCTTGAAAAAGTTGGCGCATATGGGTCATTTGGAACCCCCTGATGATAGTTGCTTATATCTATGGTCATTCTATTTACAAGATATCTGATAATTTTACCTTTTTCATGTGGACCTCTTAATGGAATATTTCCATATGATTTTTTACCTCCTGTTAAAACTATTGGGCATTCAATATGGATTTCAGGTGATGCATCATTATCAATGCTTAAATCTGCTTGTGGTTCATCCCACCATCCTTTATATTGCCAATAATTTCCTACTTTTGTAGCTAATCCTGAAAATCCCCACACCCCAGGAGAGCATTCATAGGTATAAAGAAATTTGTTAAAGAAAAAACCCGATGAGGGAGATAGTATAATTCCAAGAGGAGGATTGGTATCACCGTAATCCATAGCAAGGCTACTATCATTACCCCAGGAAATACTCCATGTGTTATTATGGGCGAAGTCAAGAGCTTTTAATGTGTCTGAAAATTTATCCTCTATTCTTTGATTAAAATTGATATTCCAGGACATTTTTGACTGCTGCCAGCCGTCTGTTAAAGAACCTCCATAAAAATAATTTCCATTAAAAAATTTTCCGCGATGTGTCCAGTCATGAAATGCACAAAGAGGGTATTTTTGTTCTGGCTCAGTCATAGCTCCCCGCTGGAAAAATCCCTGCCATCTTCCATAAAATATCATTTCATCCGGTTTTTTATTTTCTCCTTTATTTTTAAATCTATACTTAGACATTAAATCCCCGGAAAAATCATAAAAAAACCATGTGGCGTTATAAAAATCAGGGCTCTCTCCTTTTTCAGTTTTACATACCACTATCACCTTTTCTCCATTTAAATAATTTTTCCCCCAGTAATATCTACCTTCATGATTAGTCAGTATTATCGGATTATATGTCTGTTCTCTTGATAGGGTCCCTTCATTTGGTGAATTTATCAATCCCACAGCAATTGTTTTGACTTTTCCCTGTTTCCAGTTTAATGGATTTCTCCATGGCATTGCAGTGTCTTTTCCATACGGTTGATTGTGATAACCACCACCTGATAAATCAGGATTTTTTGATTCTATTGATTGCACATGAATTTTTATCAGGCCTTTTTTACCTAACTGTGGCTTGTCAATCCACATCGGCGTTCCATTTCCCTGCGGTGCCATCCATAAATTAATTCCATTGTTTTTTATTGATATCCAGTCATCAGGATAAAATATTGGAACACTTCCCTGCCATTCTGATGTCTTTACAACATCTGCACCCCACCATGTTGACCATGTGTGCACAAACAAATTCCCTTTACATTCAAAATCCATCAGGTTTGACCGTATCAAAAAATACGGCTGGGAATTCTTAAAAAATATAAACTGATAAAAATCTTTATTGTTTGAAATATTTATCTCTGTAAGATGGTTGCTTTCATTGAAAATCTTAAATGTTCCAGGTTTTATTTTAAGGTCTATCTCAAATATTTTGTTATCCTTTTTTATAAAAACCTTATTCTCCTTAAATAAAAATTCATAATCCCCAAATTTAATGGGTTTTACTAAATTTTTTATATTTTCTTTCATCTCTGACTTTTCTTTTTTATTAAATTTAACTTTTTTAATTTCATACCCTTTCAAATTTATTGGAAAAAATGAAAATCCGGATATAAATGGGGCTATGTTTTCTGATTTCTCAAAAAAATTCCCAGAATCACCTGAATAAGATACAGAATTAAATTTTTTACTAATAATAAAAATGGGTGGTAATTTTGTTGGAGATGGTGATGCATTTAGAATATATACATCTTTGGAAATACCGCTTTTATTAAAATTATTACTGTTATTACTGTATACTTCTACAGGTCCTAATAAACCCACCTGAGGAATTGCTTGTTCAAATTCGGTTACTGGTTCCGGGAAAAAATCAATCTCATTTTTTCCTGCATTTATCAGGTTTTTATTCCCCATACCTTCTATCTGAAAGATTGTTCCGCTTTCATTTTCTGGAAATTTTACAATAAAAAATGGCTTTGTGTAGTAAGAAACAAGTTTAATAACCATCGGTTTTTTATTACTACTCAAATCTATTGTAAGACTGGAACATAATGGGCCTGTCTGTTTTTTTATATCTGAAAAAGAAATAGGAGCAGGTATGCCATTTATGTTTAAAGACCATATTTTTGTCCATATAATCTTTCCATAGGCATTACTCCCAGATGGTCTTTGTACTTTTAAAATTGCAGAATATTATAGCAGGTCCGAATTTTTTGAAGCATGTTATTTTATTTTTACTTATAATAAGCGCATATTTATCATTTTCTATAGAAATCGTTTTTGTAAAGTTATCCTTTTCTTTCCCATTTAAACTATATGTCTTGTATGGAAAAATTTTTTCCCGGCTTCCTTTTGGATTGAAATAAATGTAATCCTTCCCATTTGTATTGGCTGCATAAAAAATTATACTGCCATCAGATATCTGGGATGTCACTATTTTCCCGTTTCTTTCAGGAAAATGAGATTGTTCTTCTTCCACTATTGCATAATTCTTGACATTAAATTCTGGAGCAATCCGGAGAATTTCTGAAAGAGATATTTTATTTAGTCCTGCCACAGGTATGCTGAGTGCAATCCTCTGGGGATAATAATAATTAAAATCAGAATACCAGTTTTTAGAAAATGAAATTGAGGATATTATAAAAAAAAATAATAATATAAAATATTTTTTCATTTTTTTGTCTCCTCCAACGCTTTTTCAATATATTTCATAACAGATTTATTATTTTTACCAAGCTTATCATATTCACCTTTATAGAAATAATCTTTTTGTTTTTTAATTAAGTAAGTAATTAAACCCCTCCATTCAGGAAAAGGATAGTTCTCTCCTTTTATTTCCTGAAGCCCTTTCTCTTCGTTTTCAATCATTTTTTTGTATTTTTCAATAAGTTCTTTATTTATTTGGAATTCTTTTGATATTTTATATATTTCCTCTCTACCTTTTAATAAACTGGCTGTTATTTTATATTTACCATCAGCAAAATCTTTTGTTGGAATGTTAAATATAATATTTTCACCTTCACCTGTTTTTAAATTTTTAACCTGCTTTGTTTGTTCAAGCAATAGTTTATTTCCATCAAAAACAGAAACTGATATCTTCATTATAGTATTTTCTGTTTCATCAGGACTTCCAATTGAAAAAATTGCATTAAGTCCTTCATTTCCTACCAAATTTTTTGAAATTTTCAATCCGCCTGCGAGGTTATCCTTTACAAATGCCAGACTATCCATATTGTTTAATATAAACATTCCATCTTTTTGACTGATAGACTGACCCGGTTGAACTGTAACAGGATTTGGATATCTCTCAAAATTATAAAACCCGCCTTTATTATTTCTCACTGGCAGATTAGGGTCTCCTTCATAAAAACCAGCCCACCAGAAAATATTATGTGTTTTATTATAAGGAGGATATGTTCTTATTAAAACTTTGTTTCCTTTTTCATCTATGACTCCAGACCAGCCATCGTCAACCTTATCTATAGAAAATCTTATCAAATCCGATGGTCTATATCTTCTTTTATTTAATTTTCCTTTATAAATCCATTCATAAACATCATTTCTATCTGCCCTTTTACCTACTTTAAATTCTCCGTGCAGTCTTATTATCATGCTTATTGGATGAGGTGAAATATTTTTTTGGGTTATGAAAAATTTAAGTTTTGTACTATTTGATTTTATTTCCATATTCCTAATAATCTCAATTCCATCACTTTTACATTTCCCGGTTAAAATTACTTTGTCAGGACTTTTATTAATAGTAAATGAATATTTTTTATCCCAGAAGTAGCCAGGCCAACCAGTCGTTCCAATGTCACTTATCCCGCCATAGTTACCCGTGTCTATAAGTTTGTCAGGAGGAATTTTTAAGTTCCATGGCACCATCCTTAAATAGTTATCACCTGTTTTATCATCTATGTATTTTACTATTCTACCGCCAATATCTTTCAAGACTATTACTTTTATCAAACCATTATTTACTTCTATTCCATTCCAGCCCATAAATTTTATATTTTTTACAGTTATCCCCCCAAAACATGTTGTCACTATAATCCCCATCAATAATAAGATCAGTTTTTTCATCATTTCCTCCGGAGTTTTCTATTTAATTATTCTAAGATTTTTTATTTCCGGTTTTTCCGTTCCCGGCTTCTCTCAGATAAGAATTAGTAATAGAAACCCTGCCAACTTTTTGTATTTTTATTTTATATGTTCCTGATGGTAAATTTAATATCAGAACTCTCCCTTCCTGGATAGGTTTAATATCTTTACCATTAACAAAAACTTTATACTTAAATGAGTTAGAATTTGGAAACATAATATTTCCACCTTTTCCACTTATCCCAAAACTTAATGTAGGCTCTTTTTTATCAGGATATACAATCTTAAATTTATTGATAATCTTTCCTTTGAGATAATTTGCAAAATTTGAAAGAAATCTATTATTCTGCACACCAGGCTCATAAAATTGTGGACCTAAGATATACTTGTTTGAGAAACAGTTTATACCGGAAATTATCAGTCTGCCTTTTCCTATTTTTTTATCCGCAATTAAAACCTTGCCTTTCCATGTTAATAATGGAGTAAATGAATTATTTATTTCTAAAGGATATCCAACAAAACTTAACAATTTAATATTATTCAAAATCTGGCTATTCCCGGTATAATTTTTTATTTCATTGCCCGGAGATGGTATCCTTCCCTGCCCTATTGGTGAGTTTGAACCAAATGCCCCTTCTATTGCAATATGATAAAGTGTAGTTCTGTTGTTTATAATATTATCCCCTATCCTGTATCCAAAAAATTTACCCATCCCATCAAAAAAGAATGTTTTTATATTATTTTCAGGAACACCAAGAATTACTATCCCGCCTTTTTCTATCCATCTTTGCAGATTTCCAATTTCCTGTGTAGTTATAAAACTATTAAGGTTTGGAATAAATAAAATATCTATTCCTTCCAGGTTCGTCTTGTTAATTTTTTTAATCTGGGTTAAACCTATGTTATTCTCTGTTAAAATTGTATTAAATCTGACAAATCCATTTATTCCAAAATCTTTCCATGAATACTGATATGTACTGCCCGGATTATAAATCGCTATCCTGTTTTTCCATCTATTTTGAAATGATATATAAAAATGCGGCCATGTCTCTGTAAATGTCTTTCTTCCTCCTAATGTATTGACCCGGCTAATCCACATTGGCCTGCCGGAAGAAGTCATCTGAACTGTATCTATAAATGAAGGCTGTTTATATCCTTTTAAATAATAATGCCGCACTTTATTATAATCCTGCATCTGGTATGGTATATCAATAAATTGCACAGGATGATAAAAAATCGTTGAGGTATGCCCTTCTGAAAAATCTATATACCCTGATTTCCTATTGTAAAATATAACCTTATCATAAATGCCATTATTGCTCATATCATAAAGGTATGTGTTAAAATACCCTGTATTGTGTCTGTCAACCATATAAAGCCAGATAGGACTATCCAATCGTTTTGCTTCAGGCGCACTCAAGTCTCTTACTCCACAATATTTTGCAGGAAGAGAAAGGGCTTCTTTATGATAAAGATAATGTAAATCAAATGGATTACCCGAACCCCTTTGATATCCATAAGGAAATCCTTTATAACCAAATAATGCTCCTTTTAAATCAAGGCCACAGATTAATGGATTATAGTAAATAGTAAAAGGGTTTTCAATACTATAATTTACATGATTATTTATCTCTATTCTGTCCTGCCACTCTAAATCCCCTCCATACATCCCTTCATTACAGTAATAGTATGAACCTTTGGGAACTATAATGAAACGCACACCTGTAATTTTGTAATATTTTCCTGAAATTACTTTTGCCCATGGTGCATTTGGGAAAAAATCAGGGGTATTTTTGCTAAAATGCAATGTTTGACCATTCCATGTTTTGGGATATATAAAACTAAGAAATTTAAAGGAATGTCCCCAAAGGTCTTTGTATTCACATATCTGCCTTGATGGTGGTTGATGCCAAACACTATATCGCGGCTGAAGTTCTATATTCCATGTCAAGGAACTATTTGTTTCAAAACCACCCATATCTAATCTGTATGGGTTTTCTTGCATTGAATACATAAAAAATTGCGCTCCATGAGGAAATAGTTTGGAAGGTTTTTCTTTAAGAAATATATGCTCTTCAAATCCCTGCACTGCTCCTTTGTAATATGCTCCAGTAATAAATGTTTTTGAAAAATAACTATGCTCCATTCCAATTACGGTTATATAGGCTGGCATTAAAATACTTGGGGAAGGATATTTCAGACTAACTTTTAGTTCGTGGTTTATTTTATGTTTAAAATTAAATAAAACCAATCCGTTTGACAAGAAAAAATCCGGAATCCCAACCTTTTTTATATCGTATGCGGCATAGAAATTGCTGCCTCTAAATATCCGTCCTTCAGTTAAACATCCTCCATCAAAAAGGTTCCCATATAAATATTGTCCATTTTTTGCCCAGTTTTCTATTATCAAATATGGATAAATCAGGTTTTTATTACTGCTTTTTTTATGAACTGCTCCTGAAAGATAAGATGCAGCTGCATACTTATTTATAGTTGGTACTGCTTCTATTAAATCTTTTATACTATATTTCCTGCCATTGATTAGATAATAATAAAACCTATAATCTGAAAAACTCCAGGCAAAAAGTGTTTTATTCCCTTTTTTCCATAGCCAGACATCTCCGCTTAAATCAGGTTTATTATTCTTATCCCTGTCTATTACGATTACATTATATCCGGCATATCTGCCTTCAAAATAATTTCCAATCTTCTGAAATTCTATATATATGGGCTGCTTTTTAATAAAACTTATATCTACTTTCCATTGTGTTTGAGCATTTACAACCTGCATACCAAAAAAAATAGATAAAAACAATAAAAGTATTGTAATCTTTTTCATTGTATTCTCCTTATTTTGCCATCATATGAGGAAATATAAACCTCATTATTTGTAGCAGAAATTGTTGCCATATCTGTGAAAGGTCTTTCCCCTGTTATAGATTTCCAGAGTACCCCGCCCTGATTATTAACTTTTACAGTCTCAGTTCTGTTCTGCCATCCATTTTCTGGTGTATAAAAAAATCTATCTACTGTAAATATAAACCCATTTTCTATTGCCTTGATGTTATCTATAATTCCATTTTTGTATTCAATCTTTTTAATCTCTTGTCCCTGTTTATCAAAAATTGCAAATGTTCCATCAAGTGTTCCTGTTGCAATGTATTTTCCATCAGGTGAAATACTTATTACCCTGGGATACATGCCACAGAATTTTTCCCATATTTTTTTACCTTTTTCATTTATGCAATATAAATTATAAGAAATAAAGTAGATATTATCCCCACCGACTGCAATCCCGGGTATATTATTAGCATTTCCACTTATTCCAAATATACCTTTTCCTGTATTAACATTATAACAGGATAAATATCCCTGAGGAGATGAACCAACAATAATTCTGTTATTTCCCAAAAACTTTATTGTGGTTGCATATACCCCATTAGTTATAAAATGATTGATTTCTTTTCCCTTGATGGTAAAAACAAATACACTTGATTGAAGTCCTGCTGGAGAATGCCACACGCTTACCGCAAGTTTATCCTTATTTTTATTTACTATTAGCTGTCTTATATATGAGGGAGCAAATGATTTCTCCCATAATTTTTTTCCATCAATTGAATATATTATTAATTTACTTATTGAATAATTACCTGTTTTTCTATCCCATTCTCCTATAATTACACCAAATTTATTTTTCCCTATAGGGGTTATATCTCTTACTGTAGATGGTGGAGTTATTTCCCATTTTTTGATGCCATGATTATTTAAACACTCCAATATCCCGGGACCTGTGGAACCCGGACCTCCACCAGTTATTATATTATTTTCAATTGTTTTTACTTGATAAAGAGGTAGTTTAAGATTTCTTTCCCATAGTATATTTTTATAATTTTCTTTCTGGGGCTGTATCTTAGTCATGGATGGATAAGAAAACCATTTTACTGTGTGTATAAAATTATTAAAATCAACTTTTATAACTACTGTTTTTATATTATTATCCATGGGAAGGGAAAATGTATAATATGAACCATCTTCTTTTGGGACAATTACTTTACTTAAAAAATTCTTTTTATCATAAAATTTAATCACACATCCATATGATTTAACATCAGGATGTATTTCTATTAACCTGCTGAATATAGAGGTTCTTATTGAAAAATTTGGAAACAGGCATTGTTGTTTAATCTTAATATTCTTAAAAAGTTTATTACCAGAGGATAATAGTGTATTAAGATGTCGGTTGTATATATTAGGAGATTTATTTTTTGTTTTTTCTCCTTTAATACCATAATAAACCTGTAGATATATGGGAGTATTTTTCTTTATTTGTTTAAATGGTATATAGATGTTATTATTCCCTATTAATTCAATACTTTTAAACCATATCTGACTTTTCCCTTTTGTTGTATCGTTATAATACACAGTCTGTATCCAGAAATGTCCATATTTTGCCGGTAATTTTTTGGGATTCTCTCTTGTATCTGTCTCTGCCCCTTTTACCCAGTTATATTCTGATATTTTCCAGCCATTGCCAAGTGAAACTGTATCAGGCGGTATTGTTGGAGAAAGCTGAATTCCTGCTCCACCGGTTCGTATCTTATTGTTGTGTATAGCAAAATCCAGGTCAAAATTTATTACACTATGAGTTTTTTCTACATTATACTGAATTTTTACAATCGGATATTTGGAAGAACTCCAATTCTTCATAAAATTTATGCCTTGCCAGAAACACTTATAATCAGGACCAAAAGGTGCATTTTGAATAAACCTGATAATTTCATTTTCATTCTTTACTTCTGTTTTTCCCGCTACACCTTTGGGTTTATTATAAAAATTATTACCATATGACCATCCAGATGGATTTACCGGCATAATATTCTTGCTGTATGAAAATGAATATTTTCTCTCTTTTATCAGATGTCCTTGTTTATCAGTTTGTATCACAATCAAAGAATTTCCATCAAGAATCTGGTTTTTTTTGAAATTGGTTGCAATCTTTAGAGGGAAATTTATAATCGCATTTCGGGCAGAGGTTTCAGGAATAATTTTCACATCAGTTCTAAATCTCAAATTTTTAATCAACCATTTTGTCTTATTTATTGATGAGATTGGGGTTGGTTTTTTCTCGTATGCTATATTATTAAAGTTACTAAATCTATAATTTGAAGATGTCTTGATTTTTTCATATATTTTTTGTATTTCGTCTGTTGTTTTTTGATTACTGCTTACGAAAATTAATTTCACATCTTTTAAATAAGGAACTAAAATTCCAAGCTTCTTATTTTTTATCCACCATTTTAATCTGGTAAGTCCATTATAATAATTTACTGAAAAACAATCCTTAATATTGAACCATTCAGGTATAGGAATTTCTATTTTTTCATTATACCTGGGTATATACCCGGTTTCATTGAAATGATTATAATTGACCAATGTTATTACAATATTATTATGCCAGGTTAATACTGCATTTACGGCAATATTATCTTTATTTGTTTTGTTGAAATAGGGTGCGCTTATTTTTAAATATTTTGAAATTAATGAAAAGGTTCCATCCACTTCTGCCACTTTTCTCCATAAAACAGGATTGCTTATCATTCCTTTTATAATAGGGTCAGGGAAAGTCCCGTCATCTTCAAGCCCACCCCAGTAATTCATTGATTGATTCCACAGATTGTTATATACAAACCAGTCAAATGCTTTTGCTCCACGGCCCGCTGATTCATAAGTAGAAAAATCCTGGTCATTTATGCTTCCCGCCCATTGTCTGGGTTGATTTTTTATATTATCCAGTCCTTCCCATGACTGCCATGTAGACTGTGGTAAATACCAGACAGGCTGAGGGTCATTAAGTTTGTTCACATATTCACTTTCAAGGTTTGGGTCATGATGATGAATATGAATATCTGATATATCTGCAAATGTAAGATTTTCACCAAATCCTGTTAATTGCATGGCAAATTGTGTATTTTTATTGTGCGTCATTAAATTTAAAAATCTGTCTGCTACTTCCTGGGAAGAAAGTGGAGCATCAAGTGGTTCGTCCTGAGCCATTTCCGGAACAGGATATTTAGTGGTAAAATAAATTCTATTAAGGTTTCTTTGGTCTGCCACGCCCTCGTAATTCCAACCAGTAAAATAAAAATGAGAAGGAAAAATTCTAAGTTCTCCATCAGATTGCCATTGAGGAATATTACTCAATACCCTTACTACTAAAAAATCTCCTTGTGAAAGAGATTTTTCAAGTAAAACTTTCCCGTAAGTTATACCCCCGGGATTAAGTATTTCTGTTTTCCATTTACATTGATATTTTTTATTATTCAAATAAACATCTGTAATTCTACATCTTTTATTTCCTGTATTTTGCACGAATAGGTAAATCCTTTTTAATCCGTTTGAAAATCCAACATATTTTAACCGCAAAGGTGACTGAAAAAGAGGAACTGACGTTTCATAATTACCTATATTAGTTTCAATTGTAAGATTAATACGAGGATAAAAATCCAGTATTTTATAATATCTGAACTTAATGGTTACAACTTTCCCTGCAGGAACAGGATCAGGATAAGCGGCCCACCATTTAGACAGGTCAGCTTTACCCCTGAAAATCCATTTGTGAAGTTTATTAAAATCTATACCATTTATCTTTAAATTCTGAATTTCAACTGCTTTTGTAGATGTATTTTTAAGATATACCTGAAATATCCCCCCTGTCATAGGAGTAATATCCGCTGGAGCTTTAGGGGCTTTTACAAATCTATATCCAAGAAACATCCATGAAAAAGCGGAAGTGGTAAAGAAAGGAAATAAAAATACCACTAAGAATATCAAAATTTTTCTTCTCATTTTTTGTCTCCTTGTGAAAAAGTAAATTTTAATTATATATTAATCTATAATTAAAATTTGTCAAGAGGTATAGACAAATTTTTGACAAATTTTTATATTTAAATCAAAATATATAAGGATAAAAAACAATCCAGGTTCAATGTTATAATAACTTTTGAAATATAAAAGGAGAAAATATGCAATTTCAAAAAAGCCTGTTAATGTATATATGTATTATTTTAAGTATTGGTGCTGTTGTTACTTTTCCCTCCACAGGTAGAGCAAAAAACAAATATCTTTTGAATGATAAGTTCTCATCAAAAAGTATTAGTCATAAGATTTGGATTTTTTCAAAGAAAGGACTGACTGAAAATAATGGACGATTACTCTTCTATCCCGTTGCAGAAAATTCATCGTGGAATATCCCATCTATCTGGTCAAAAATGTCATTCTCCAGAAATGATATTGGAGCACTTGGGGCTTCTGTTTGTTTCTATGTCAGTTCTAATCCATATGGGCCTATTGTTGGATTTGCTGCAAATTCCAGCACATCCAATCCACTGACTAATGCACATGGCATTTTTTACTCTTATCCGTTTTTCTATGTAACAGGAATATTATCAAATTTTGATATGGGTATACCCGGCCAACGGGTACATTCTATGAACTATTTGATGGTTACAATACCCCGACCAGGAGGCGGTTATTTGTATGCAGTTTCTGGTGGAGATTATGGCACATTCCCAAAGGCAACACTTCTGTGGGAAAGCAACACTGGGAATGAAAAAAAACTTTATGCAACAGTTACATCAAAAAATCAGGTATGCAGTCTAAATTTTGTGAGACTTCTTAAAGCGTCACAGATGCCGGCTGTTTACAGAAAAAGGTATGGACTTGTTATTGCAGGTGATACATTTAATCGTAAAAATGGGCCTGCAGGAAATACCGAATTTGGAAAATTTAAATGGAGTGGCAAAGGAGCAATTATTAAAAACAACAAACTTTCCCCCGGTAATGGACAGACAGCAATGCTAACCGATGTTGCTAAACCACCATATATTATTGAAGTTAGTGTTTTAACACCAAACAAAAAATCACCACGGTCTGTTACATTGAGTTTTAGACAGGCACAAGATGGTAAAGCAATTTCATTTCTTGCAAATAATTCATATGTGCAGTTATTGGACAGTTATACCAACAAAGTACTTGACCAAACCGGCGCATGGACGCTTCCTTTAGGAAAAAGCCAACTTCGTATTGTAGATTGGGGGAATCACATTACCTGTTTTATAAACAATCAGCCTGTTTTACAGGGTACAACTACTGATGGAGTAAAAGGTACCGGTATTTCCCTGGTAAACAATACAGGCTCAAAATTTACAGATTTTTCTATTTGGCCTCAAAAGATTATGCTGCCATCCGCACTGGGTCCGATGTCGCCAATAGTTGTTGGAGGAAATAAGATTGCAGGTGATAACTTTTCAGGGAAAAATGGAACATCTCTTTCAAAGTATAACCACAAATGGATTACAACAGGTGGCGGTGGTGGATGGGAAATTGAAAATGGGCATGCTGAACCAACAACCGGATGGTTTGCAGTCCAAGATGTTGGAACTCCAAATCAGGAATCCAGTGCTGATATAACATTCCCCAAAACTGCACCGCCAAATCTATCAAGCGGCGACTGGTTTTGTGGGGTTGTTTGCAGGTATACCAATCAAAATTCATATATTTTTTCACGGTTTATCTGGCAAATGGGTTCAATAGAAATTGAAACATGGGAATTTAGACCCGGTAAACCAACTCCACAATTGAACGCTGTTAATTTAGGTTATAAAGCAATCCTGCCCGGTTCAACCCACAGAATAAGTATGGATGTTTATGGTAAATATGTTTCGGTTTATTTTGATGGGAAATTAGTTTCACAATCAATTACCAAGCTTCTTACAGGCGATAAATGCGGAATTGCGAGAGAAAAATCTAATGTCTGGGGAGTATCATCATGGAGTCACTGGGTTGCCAGAAAAACATACCTCAAAATAAACAAATAAGTTATGCATAAATATATTTAAAAAATAATGTTATATATAGGACTTGTATCTATTACATTTAGGAATCTTTCACCAAAAGAAATAGTTAAGCTTGTTGCAAAAACAGGATTAGATGGAATTGAATGGGGAGGAGATGTCCATGTTCCTCCCGGAGAAATAGAAAAAGCCAAAGAGATAAAAAAGATTACTGAAGATTATGGTATTAAAGTATCATCTTATGGGTCTTATTATAATGTTGAAAACAAAGATACAGATTCTTTTAAAGATGTTTTAAATACAGCAATTTATCTTGGTGCACCTATTATTAGAGTCTGGGCGGGGAATAAAAGTTCGGACCAGGCAGATAAAGAGTATAGGAATTACATCATAAAAGAATCCAGAAAAATAGGAGAAATAGCAGCAAAAGAAGGCATAACAGTCGCTTATGAATACCATGGAGGAACTTTAACAGATACCAATGAATCAACCCAAAGACTTTTAGAAGAGGTTTCCTGTGATAATATAAAATCTTACTGGCAGCCACCTGTAGGAAACACTTTTAAGTATGCTATGGAAGGATTAGAAAAAATACTTCCATGGCTGACAAATGTACATATATTTTACTGGGATAAAACAGGTAAAAGAAAAACAATGTCAGAAGGCAAGAATATTATAAAAAGATATTTGGAAAAAATAAAAATTACAGGTAAAAACCATTTTATTCTAATTGAATTTGTAAAAAATGATTCAGAAGATATATTTTTAGAAGATGCAAAGACCTTAAAAGAAATATTATCAGAATTATAATATAAAATTTGTATATAGGTTTACAATTTCTTCAGGAGTAACCAATACTACATCTTTGCCTAATTTTAGACTTGCCTGAAAAACATCCTCAGGTGTAAACCACCAGTTTACCAAAGAAAAATGAACAAACAGTGGTTTTTCCAGTCCTGATAATTTATTAATCCTTGCCACAATATACTCTGCTGGATTTTCCGGGGGTTTTTCACATGGTTCAAATGAATGAAAAACAGGTATATTTTTCTTATTACCAACAATATAATTAGCAAGATGATAAGGACATGGATGTCCATTATAATCAGCAAGAATGCCCTTCAGCGAAGGCGTATGATTGGCAAATAAATTATAGGTGATATCAGAAGTTCCAATGTGATGGGTATTTATGGTTTTAATATCTAATTTTTTCAGGTATCTATCGGTTAAATTACATAGGCTCTTTTTTACTTCATACTCCTGTTTTTTATATAATCTGCCAAAAATATCTCCATAAGTATAACCTGAAGAAAAATGGTCAATAAAATTGTCATTGTCATACTGGGTGTCATAATAATATTTTAAGAGTAAAGGCGCTATCTCATATATTGCAGGACCAATTGTCCAACCTAATGGAACTTTTCCCCGTCCTTTATTCCCCCACCATCTTTCTTCATGAAACTTTGACCCTTGATTTACTCCTCCTATCATGTATCCCATATTATCACCATCAGTAAAGACAAAACTTACATATATTTTGTCTTTTTCCAGTGAAATGGGCATTCTTCTTCTTTGTTTCATCTGATTTTCAATCTCAAAAGATGAATGCACTGTAAGATTATTGTTATAACAGGCAATCATAAGTTTTCCCGCTTCACTCACCAGACTTGTAAGTTCTGCTTCATGATATAGCCCATTATAATAAAACATCCCGGAAACTGCGGCAAGCTCATCCAGAGATGCTAAAATATTTATTGCTTCTTTTATATCTTCATCTTTTGGGTCAGTATCCAAATGGAATGAAAAAATTTTATGGGAAATAAGATAATCCACCATTTTACCTGTAAATTCAGTATCTTTTTCCCTGATATGTTTCATATGATAGACTAATTTTTTACTGCAATATGGCAAAAGATGGATTTTAGCCCATTGGTATCCTTCCTTATAATTTTTAAATCTTTTTACAAATGTATCCTTTATTGGTAAATCCAGATGATATCTTTCTATTATATCTTTTGTGACTGGAAGGTAGTTTTTAATCCCTGCAAGACTTATACTGAGATTGATGGATACAGGGTCATCCGGGTCATATTCCACACACCCTTCAAGATTATCCGCATATTTTTTTATTATACTTTCCTTATCTGTTTCTTTTATCTCAATCCCTTTGTTGGAAATCAATTCTAAAAGAAAATCATTCCCAAAATATATTTTTTCTCTGCTGCTTCTATTTACCAACCCCTGCAAAGAATGAAAAAGGAGTTTATCCTCTAATGTTTCTGGCAGGTCTTTTATGAGTAAAAGAGAATTTGTTGTAGAGTTTTTATGAAAAATATTTTTAGGTTCAGTCCCTTTTTTTATTTTTATTTGTTTTTCAAAAGGTGATTTAAATTTTTTTATATTATTATTGATTTTTATATAAAATTTTGTATTTATTTGTTGTTTTTCCTTTAATAGGCTGATTATACCTGAAAAAAGAATCTTTTCTATTGCCGGTCTTGAAATTATCAGCCTTTCCATTGAAAAACCAACAAAATCAACAATTCCTTTGTATCTCATGCAATTATGTCTAATCCATCCGCATACATATCCTTTTAAGTTGCCTTCTTTTTCACATCTAAGTACACCATAAAATTCATCTTCCTCAGGCAAGGATAAAGTGTTTATAACATACGACCAGAAATATCTATAAGAGTTTATTTTAATACCTGCTGTAGAAAAAAATGGATTCTTTTTTTCTGGAACAATAGCATCTGCCTGGCAAACAGGAAAAAGTTCAGGAAGCCCTAAACTTTCATGGGTTTGTTTTGTTTGTTTTTCTTGATTCCATTTTTGATTTTCATATTTTAACAAGGTGGTAAAAGCTGGTAATGTTGTTATTAGAGAACCTTGAGCTTCTCTGAACCGGTTAAGGTCATTATTTATAAATGACGGATATATATTGGGATAAAGATTTAGAAGTATGTTGATATCCTTAAAATCGTTATCATCAGATACATATTTTACCGGCAACCCCATTTCTTTGCATTTTTCATAAATAAAATCCGGTGAAAAACTATGAAGAGGAATTCTATTTGCCCATTCTTTTACTCTAATAATTCCAATCATTTTATCTCCCTCCAGGTTTAAACCATGTTTAACCGCCAAAAAAAAGTTTCAAAAGGACATATACTCTTTAGTGTTTTAAGACAAGGGATATCAGGAAACCAGTCAGGCGAAGAAAAAAGAAGCCTGACCATTTCTGATTCACTTAAACAAATCTGATTCTTTCCTATGCCTTCTTCAAGTTGTATATGTCCATTTGATTTCTTTATTATAATAGATTCTCCATTTTTAATTGTAAATGTAATTTCTTCTCTATCAGAAAGATTTTCTTTGAAATTTTTCTGATATATCTGAAGAGTATCTTTCAAACTGATAATTTTTATCATGCCTACTGAAATTTTATGCCACCAGGAAGCAACCTTTAAAATTTTCTGTGGAATTAAAGAAAATGTTGGAAAATGCATTAAAAACTGCTGGGTTCCAAATCTTTTATTCAGATACTTCATTATCTTTAAAATTATATCAGGACTGCCTCCATATTCTTCTATAAATTCACCCTGTATTGAAACATAACCAAACTTTTCTTTTTCAACTGCATAATAGGTTAAACTTCCTTGCTTTTTAAAAATCTCTTTAAATTCTTCATACGTTCTTTCTATCCTGATAGGGTGTTTATTATAAATGTCTATAATTTTTTTGAGAATCTCTTTCTGGCCCAAAAATCTTTTTGCATTAATGAGTTCTACTTTTAATTTTTCAATACCTCGTGCTGTAATACATACCTCAACTATATCTCCTGAATTTTCATATCCAAAATTACTATATCTATGCCTATCCCCCCATAAAATAGAAATAGGGTATTTCTCTTTTTTCATTTCCTCTATCATGGCTTTCATCAAAGAGCTCATATAACCTTTACCTCTATGCTCATAGGATGTTGAAACAGCTCCAATGCCGCCTAATTTAATTTTTGTATTATTAATTACCATGTTGACAGGGGCTAATCTGATAAGGGAAACAATCTTACCATCTTCTTTTATTATGAATGTATTTTCATACCGGGTGTTGTCTTTTTTCCAAACGGAAGGATACGTTTGAGCCCAATAATTATAACCACGTCCAAAAACCTCTTCAATAAATCTCTGGATTTCATCATACTCATCTTTCTTCGCTCTTAGTATATTCATGTATTCTCCATTGTTTTTAATAAATCCTGTCATTTTTTTATTCCTTTAATAGTGAAGATAGTAAAGCGTCTATGAAATTATTATTATTGGGTTGGGTAAGTGTATTTCCTATCCTGCCTAATCTTCCGTCAGCTGTATTATATGCGGTCCAAAGATTATTAATAATCGTCTTATTTGAAATAATAATAACCTGTCCTTTTCCGATATTTTTTTCAACAATAAGCGGTGTCTTTTCAAATTTAAGAAGTGTTTTTGTGTTTTTATCAGATGAAAGGTTTAATCCACTACCTGATGAAAAATAAATCCTGTATTTTGCTTTTTTAAGCAAAGATATATTACCTGAGAAAAATTTTGAATCATCAAAACCTGTATTTTTTACAAATGGGTCATTTTTATAGTTAAATTCAACTTTTTGAGTATTCAGGGATATACCATAATTATTAATCCATTTATTAGCTACTTGCTGATTATTTCCACAAACAAAAATCAGTCTGCCACCATTTTTCAAGTAATCATCTATAATATTTATATCCTGGTAGGCAGGCTCTTTTGATGGCTGAAGTATCACAAGAAGTTTTACTCCATTTAAAGACGTAGTAGTCAATTCAGTATTTGTATTTTCAATAATAAGTGGAAACTCACTTAGACTTGTAAATAGTCGGCTGTATCCATTTTTCCAGAAATTTGACCAGACAGGTTTTTTATCCGGACTGTAATATGAATCAAGCAAAATAATTCCTGCCTGAGAAGCAGAAATTACTTTTGTCCATGGTAGAGTAAGATGCAATGGATTTTGTGGCGGAAGAAATGTTTGTAGAATTCCTTTTCCTAATTGACTATAGTGTTTTCTATAATCAGAACTTAAAGCAAAATAATCTTTTGGAGTGAGTTTATATGTATGGGGAAATGTAATATTTATTTTTTCTTCATACAGGTTGTTATCAGAAATAAGTTTGAGTTGGCCGGTTTTATAGTTAATCCATGCCCTTGTTCCATAAAATCCATCATTATTTTTATCAAGAAGAAAAGTATTCATATACCCGGCTTTATCCCTGGCAAAACATGCCTCAAAATAGGTTGCCCATGGCCTAACAAATTCAACATCTCCAGCCCAAACACCTGCATCCTCTGTTCCTGTATAAAATATTTTTTTCCCTTCTGGAATCTTTGGAATATCGTTTGTAAGAACCTCATATCCAAACTTTGCCCCTTTTATATGCCAGTGTGCATCAACAGAGGAGTAATAAAGAGGAAACAGAGAAACAGGTTTTTTGCTTTTAATTATATCGTAGCAACCATTGCCCGGAACACTCCAAAACTGATATGCTTCCGGATTGGCAATACTCTGATATTCGCGATATTTGTTGTCATAATATGCTACAAGAGCAATAGCTTTTTGTTTTAAAGCCCAATACCATGGCTGCATCCATTTTTTGTTTGATATTGTTAATGGTTTTTTAAAATTCCATCCAGCAGGCGGCACCCATGAACCCATTATTCTAATCTTATGTTTGGGTGAATAATAATCCTTAAATTCAACAGGTTTTGTAGGGTCATACCCCTGCACCCCAAATATTGCAAAATCCCATTCCCAACCTCGGGTAGGGCTATCCCAGTGCGCATAGGGTGAAAGATTTCCATTATGTCTGTATAAATCAAAAACCCATCTTTGAACATTTCTATACCACTGCCCATCAATCCAGTGTTCCATTCCATACCAGCGCATCTGGGCATTACCATTATTTGTCAAGCTTATTGTTCCCTGTGGCCAGTCATTGCCTCCTATATAATAAAACCCCCTTTTATCAAAAACTTTTCTGACCCCTGACCAGTAAGTCATATAATCTCCACTTCCATAATGAGTTCCTGACATTGCATTTGTATATCCATTGGTGAAATCTATTGTAAGCCCACGAGGTGGATTAATCTTTTGAAAATCAAACTTGAAAAACCCTTGCTGACTTGACCTGGTATGAGGAGGAACAGGTCCATTTCCATATTCTCCTGACCATGTATCACTATGACCTGTATATCCTATATTCCATAAGCCTTCACCATTAGTATCAAGTGAAATAATACTGCCATCAGGTTTTCCATTTAAATCAAATTGTTCTCCCCAATATCCGGTAACAAACCCGACATTATAGTTGTCATAACAGTTCCATATTTCAAATGTTACCTTTCCATCATCAACAATACCACCACGGAAGAAACTATTAGCGACAAATTCACCGTTTTTTGAAAAGTCTTGAAAGATTGCTGTGGGATATTTTAAGTCACGACTATCCATTACACCATCCTGATTGCCATTATCTATAGGAGTATATACATTTAATTTTGTGGGAATTTTTGAATCTTTGGAAGAAATAAATTTAAAAGCACACTGTATACTATTATCGCTATCCATACTGAAAAACCATTTTGAGGAAAGAAAATCAGGTTTTCCTGTTCTTCCTGGAATAACATACACTGTGCTGATATCTTTGCTATTATCAATATCAAAATTTTCCCGGGATATAAACTGACCGTTTATTTTCATTACAGATATTGGCGGAGTGCTTTCCATTAAAAGTTTTCTCCCTGAAATACTATCATTACCAATCCCAAATATCATACGGACCCTTTCAGGTAAAATTTTTGTAATAGTATTCTCAAGAATACTTGGAGGATAATTATGTCCTGTCATCTGGCTCTTGGGGCTGATACCAGGATAGATAAGAGCTGTTTTTTCTTTCTGATTTCTATTTATCTGAAGTTCTGTGCAACCCGGAGTTGCACAGAACCATAGCCCTGCTCCGCCAGAATCAATAAATGCCCAATCAGCTGGATATGCTATTGGCAAAGGTCTTGTAGTAGAACCTGTTGGTGTAGGGTCTGCCTGACAATTTGCATCAAAAAGTGTAACATAGACTTCTTTTACTTTATTTATTTTCAAATAATAATCTTTTGGCGCATCAATATTAAATAAATCAGAATTGTTATAGAAATAATAATCTCTTCTTTTTTGACCTGTGCCTACTTTTACCAAAACTACTACTCTTCCAGAATGTATTAAAACCGGTTTCCCTGATGGCTGCCCTATTTCCTTACAATAAATTTTCTTCCATTTTGTACTTCCCTGCCAGTTGCCTGTCCCTTCATTAATTTCAATCTCGCTTAAGCCATTTTCCGTTATCACAGCACGTAAATGTGAATTTGTTACTATTATTGAATTGTTTGTTTTCTTCACATGAAGGTCAGTTGAAACTAATTGAGTTTTGGTCTCAGGTATAATCTTAAGTTTTAGTTCCTTGACAGTAGCAGGGAGAATGTCTGCCTGAATAAATAAAATCTCTTTCCCATTTTCTCTTAAATAATCACTGGGTATCTCTTTCCCATTTTTCTCAAAAACCTTTATTGAATATCCTCTGGGAATTGTATATCCATAATCTGCCAAGTTAATTCTTGCTGGAAGATTAGTAAAAACCGGGTCGCTGTTTCCAATAAAAATATCCTTTTCCTTGGGAAATGGTCTTAAGGATATTGTACTTTGTGTATTGGTTTCTACAGATGAGAAAGATATGCCCAAATGTGGGTTTTGAAATCCTTTAAGTACCTGTTCCCATTCTTTTGCTGTTTTTATTGGATAAACGCCTTTTGACCAGCCTGCTCCTGCATAGTAAGAGGTTGTATCATTTTTAAGTGGTAATATTACTGTCTGGCTATTCTCAAAAACCTTACCAGTTTTTATATTACCTTGCGACACTATTATACCAAGTCCAAATCTTCCGGTTTCTGTATCTGGAGTCTGCCATGTTCCAACATATTTTGTCCCTTTTTTGATTATTTTGAATATACCGCCTTGTTGTGACTTTACAGGCTGCCAATTCCCAATATAGTTACTCCCTGAAATAATATTACCGTTATTTCCATATATAGAAATACCAGTTGCAA